>CABSEG010000001.1 GCA_902476645.1 uncultured Lachnospiraceae bacterium
CATTGGTTCCGCCATTCTTTTTAATATGGAAGCTTCCAGCGGCGGGACAGATATCATTGCCATGCTGCTCAAAAAATATACCAGTGTAGATATCGGAAGAAGTCTCTTTCTCACGGACGTGATCATCTGCGTCATTGGCTGCTTCCTGTTTGACATCAAAACCGGTCTATTCTCCTTCCTGGGTCTGACCATCAAGTCTTTCTTGGTGGACACGGTGATCGAAAATATCAACCGGTGCAAATATTTTAACGTAGTCTGCAATAAGCAGCGGGAAATTTGTGACTATATTGTACACGATCTATGCAGGAGCGCCACTTATTTCGAGGCAAAGGGAGCCTTTACAGGTCACCATCGCTATATCATCTTTACCGTCCTCACCCCCCATGAGGCAGTACGGCTTAGAAACTATATCAAATCCGTAGACTCCAGCGCATTTATCCTGATTTCCAACACCAGCGAAATCATCGGGAAAGGATTCCACTCAATTTAACTTTCCGGTGTATTTCAATTTCCAATTGACTTAGAAAAAAGCTGCCATGCGTACCGTATGAAACGCACGGCAGCTTTTCACCTCACATCGTAAGAAACGGACGGTTCGTATATAAAATACGAGCAGTCCGTTTCTTTTAGATATTCCAATGTTTTTTTGCATATTTCAATCGGGTCATGGCTCTGGCAAGAGATGCCTGAGACTGATAATGAGCCTGGATGCTTTGTTTCTGACGAAGCTGTTCCTGGGCCCTCTCCCTTGCTTCCTCTGCTCTTCGCACGTCAATCTCTTCCGGCCGTTCAGCTGTATCTACAATCAAAACCACTCGGTTATTTACCACTTCGGCAAAACCGGCTCCAATAATAGCATCATGCCAAGCCTCATCCTCTGTCTGCACCCGAAGGTTTCCGGTCACCAGTGCGATCACCATATTTTCATGGTTTGACAGGATTCCTTTCTCCCCGTCCGGAGCCGGTACAATTACACTTTTACAGCGTCCCTCAAAGAACACCCTGTCGCTGGCAATCACTTTCAGGAAAAATGTATTCATCTGCATCTGCTCCTTTATGCTTGATAGCCCTCTTTTTCTGCCTTGGCAATCACATCATCCAATGTTCCCACATTGAAAAAGGCATTTTCCGGATACTCATCCATCTTTCCCTCCACAATGGCCTTGAATCCACGGATGGTTTCTTTCAAAGGAACATACTTTCCAGGTACTCCCGTAAAGGTCTCTGCCACACTGAAGGGTTGAGAAAGAAACTTCTGTATCTTTCTGGCCCGGTTGACTGTCAGTTTGTCCTCATCTGAAAGCTCTTCCATGCCCAAAATAGCGATGATATCCTGTAACTCCTTGTATTTTTGTAACAGCTCCTGTACCTTTCTTGCCACCTGGTAGTGCTCCTGCCCCACCACGTCCGCTTCCAGGATACGGGAGTTGGACTCCAGTGGGTCTACCGCCGGGGAAATTCCCTGTTATACGATCTTTCTGGAAAGAACCGTCGTGGCATCCAAATGGGCAAACGTTGTGGCAGGAGCCGGGTCTGTCAAGTCATCCGCTGGTACATACACTGCCTGTACTGAGGTGACGGAACCGTTTTTCGTAGAGGCAATCCGCTCCTGCAACTCTCCCAGCTCTGTAGCCAGTGTGGGCTGATATCCCACAGCTGATGGCATTCTTCCGAGAAGGGCCGATACCTCAGACCCTGCCTGTACAAAGCGGAAAATATTATCTATAAACAATAGTACATTCTGATGCTCCACATCTCTAAAATACTCGGCCATAGTCAGCCCTGTTTCTGCCACCCGCATACGGGATCCTGGGGGCTCATTCATCTGCCCAAACACCAGGGCTGTCTTATCTAAGACTCCTGACTCTTTCATTTCTGTCCACAAGTCGTTTCCTTCCCTGGAACGCTCCCCTACTCCGGTAAAAATGGAATATCCTCCATGTTCCGTGGCAATGTTGTGGATCAGTTCCTGAATCAGAACCGTCTTTCCCACCCCGGCTCCACCAAACAGACCGATCTTTCCACCTTTGGCATAAGGGGCCAAAAGGTCGATCACCTTGATACCTGTTTCCAGGATTTCTACCACAGGACTTTGATCTTCAAAAGTGGGGGGTTCTCTGTGAATCACCCAGTGTTCCTCATCTTTTAAGCTTTCTCCACCGTCGATGGTCTCTCCCAGGACATTAAAGAGACGCCCCAGCGTCTTTTCTCCTACCGGGACCTGGATACCGGCCCCTGTGGCCTGAACTTCCATATCCCGGTAGAGTCCCTCACTGGCAGAGAGCATGATGCACCGAACCGTGTGGCTGCCAATATGCTGGGCTACCTCCATCACGCAAGTCTTTCCCTCATTTTCCACCGTCAAAGCATCTTTGATCAACGGCAGGTTTTCATCCTCAAATTCCACATCTACAACAGGTCCGCAGACCTGTACAATCTTTCCTGTTTTCATCGGCATTCTATTCACTTCCTTTTCTGCGCTCTGGCACCACTGATGACCTCTGTCAGTTCCTGGGTAATGGCGGCCTGCCTCGCACGATTATATAGGATTGACAGCTCCCTTATGATATCCTTTGCACTGTCTGTGGCAGCCTGCATAGCCAGCATTCTGGAATTTTGTTCGCTGCAATACGATTCCACCAGACAAGCATAGATCATACCCGTAATATAATTGGGAATAATACTGTCCAAAACGCTTTGTGCGGAGGGGTAAAGGGCAATTTCCTCCCGATGTACATTCAGAGGCATCTTCATGGTTCCGAAGTCCGCCCGCTCCAGCGGCAGCAATTTTACCTTTCTGGTCTCCACCGAAACAGCATTGATCATCTCGGTAAAAATCAAATACACCTCGTCCAATTCGCCCTGCTCAAACAGTTCCAGGATGGTGCCACTGATGACCCTGGCCCGGTGCATACTAGGCTTTTGCACCGTGTAGCGGAAATTCCGGTCAATGGGATAATTTCTGGATGAGAAGTACTGCCTCCCCATTTCCCCTACCACAAACAGCTTGGTGCGCTCCGATGTTTCCATGAGAGTTACGGCCTTTTTGATCACATTGTGATTATAAGCTCCGGCCAGCCCAGTGTCTGATGTCACCACTATGCACCCTATGGTTCGTTCTTTTTTATCCTTTTTCTCCCGCTGATCAAAATGCTGGTGCTGTAACTCCGGCAGGTGACGCAGGATTCTGGCAATTTCTCCCTGCAAAGCATAATAGTAGGGTTTGGTTCCCTCCAGCTTCTTTTTGGCCTGCTTTACCTTGGAGGAGGAGATGGTATACATTGCGCTGGTAATTTTCATTGTGTCCTTGATGCTGTTGATCCTGGCCTGTATCTCTCTCTCATTTGCCATATTAACACCTACTCTTCTTAAAATCCTCTGCGGCTTTTATAATATCTTCTGTCAATTCTTCTGTCAGTTCTTCACTCTGCTCAATCTGTGCCCCGATTTGAGGATGCTGCTTCTCAAAATAGTCCAGCATCTCGCTCTGGAAAGCTTTGATCTGCTGTTTTTCCACTCCCATAAAGATTTTATGGGTGGCGGCACAAAGAGTGATCACTTTTTCTTTCAGGCTAAGCGGTTGACACAGAGGCTGCTTTAAAAGCTCCATCAGACCGCTCCCATATTCCAGCTGCTCTTTGGTCGTATCATCCAGATCCGAACTAAACTGGGTAAACACTTCCATTTCCCGGTACTGAGCCAGATCAATACGAATGCTCCCGGATGCCTTTTTCATGGCCTTTGTCTGGGCAGCTCCTCCTACTCTGGATACGGAAAGACCCACGTTTACCGCCGGGCGCATTCCGGAAAAGAACAGATCGCTCTCCAGGAAAATCTGTCCGTCCGTAATAGAAATCACATTGGTAGGTATGTAGGCTGACACATCCCCTGCCTGGGTCTCAATGATGGGAAGCGCTGTAATAGACCCCCCTCCTGCCGCGTCGCTTAGTCTGCTGGAGCGCTCCAACAGTCTGGAATGAAGATAAAATACGTCACCCGGATAGGCTTCTCTGCCTGGTGATCGCTCCAGAAGCAAAGACAAAGCCCTGTAAGCCACCGCATGCTTTGAAAGGTCATCATAAACGATCAGCACATCTTTACCTTGGTACATAAAGTACTCGGCCATGGCTGTCCCGGCATAGGGCGCAATATACTGCAAAGGCGCACAATCGCTGGCCGTCGCTGAAACAACAATCGTATAATCCATCGCGCCATGGGCCCGAAGTGTGGTGACCAGCTTTGCAACCGTGGAAGCCTTTTGGCCAATGGCCACATAGATACAGACCACGTCTTTCCCCTTTTGATTTAAAATGGTGTCAATCGCGATGGAAGTCTTTCCCGTCTGACGATCCCCGATAATCAGTTCTCTCTGTCCCCTACCAATGGGAAACATAGCGTCAATAGAAAGGATTCCTGTCTCCAGAGGAACGCTTACAGACTTACGCTCCACAATGCCGGGGGCCTCCTGCTCCAGGGGCCTGTAGCCGCTTTCTTTGATCTTTCCTTTTCCGTCAATAGGAGCTCCAAGTGCATCCACAATCCTGCCAATAAAGGCCTCCCCTACCGGGACACCTGCGCGCTTTTTCGTCCTTGCGACCTTGGTTCCCTCACGGATTTCTCTGTCATTGCCAAAGATAATACAGCCGATTTCATTTCTCCTGATATCCTGTACCATACCCTTGGTACCAGTATCAAAGGTTACAATCTCCCCATACATGGCATGGTCTATACCATAGATGGATGCAATCCCGTCTCCTACCGAGATCACCGTTCCTGTCTCCCGCTCCTCAAAAACGCTGTCATAGTGTTCTATTTCTTCTCTGAGAATAGAAATAATTTCATCTGAGCTGATGGAACTCACCTTCATTCACCTCCAGGTTATTTTCGTAATGTCTGCTCCAGCCGGCGAAGGCGTCCCCGCAGACTCCAATCAAATTCTTCGTCTCCTACCATTAACAGGAATCCTCCGATCAAATTCGGATCCATCTGCATTTGCAGTACTACCTTCTTGGCACCATATTTCTTCTGCAGGAAGGACTCCATCTTCTTTTTATGTTCCTCATCTGGAAATGAGGTACAAGCGAGCGTTGCTCTTAAGGTTCCCTCTTCTTTGTCCACCAGCGCCTGATATACCTGAATAACGTCGCAAAGCTGTTCCGCCCTGCCATGGCGGCATGCCACCTTCAAATAAGAGTGCAGTCTCTTAGGAAACAAACGCTCAATCACCCGGTCTTTCTGAGCTTCATTGACTGCCGGACTGGATAGCACCTTTACCAGGGAACCAGATTTGGAAAGAATCTCCTTTGTCTGACTTACCTCGCTTTTCTGCGGATGAAGCTCATACAAAACTGCAGCATAATTATTGATGATCTCTCGTTTCATCGGACTCACCTGTCTCTCTCAAAAATTGATCGTAGAGTGCCTCCTCATTTTGGCCTTTCTGCTCTCCCACAATCTTTGCGGCAGCTGTCATTGCCAGACCGGCAATCTGCTCTTTCATATCCTGCAGTGTCTTTTCTCTTTCCTGGGAGATGGACTCTCTGGCATCCTTCAAAAGCTTTCCTGCCTGAGTGTCTGCCTCTTCCACGATTCTTTCGTATTCTTTTTTCGCATCTGCTTTTGCCGTTTGAATGATCTGACTGGATTGGGCCTTTGCTCCTTTTAAAGCTTCTTCGTACTGCTCCTTTAGGGCTGCTGCCTCCTTTTGGACATTTTGAGCATTTGCCAGTCCATCCTCTATCATTTTCCGCCGTTTTTCCATAATGGCGGTCACCGGCTTAAACAAAAATTTTTTCAGTAGGAGATATAGAACGATCAGGTTTATGATATTATAGACCAGGCTCATATTTAGACTCAGCACCTTGTCCACCTGCCTTTCTGTTTATGTATTCCGCTTTATCCCAGGAACAGAATAATCATAATACCGATCACCAGACCGTAAATAGCCGTTGCCTCTGCCAAGGCACATCCTAACAGCAAGGATTTACTGATCTTACTCTCTGCTTCCGGCTGTCTTGCGATAGCATCCACTGCTTTACCGGTGGCGATACCGATTCCCACACCTGCTCCGATACCTGTCAATACTGCTACTGCTGCTCCGATTGCAATTAAACTTGTCATGATAATTTCTCCTTTTCTTCTCTTATTCTAATGATTCCTTCATAAATAGTGCCGTCAAAAATACAAACACATAGGCCTGAATCAACCCGTCAAAAATATCAAAATAACAGGTGAGGGGTATGGGTACTAGAATCGGCACTACTTTTTTGATTAATTCCATTACCACAAAGCTTCCGAGGACATTTCCAAACAACCGCATGCACAGAGATACTGGTTTAATAAAAATTTCCATGATGTTAATCGGTAAAATAATCGGAACCGGCTCTGCGAAGCTCTTTAGAAAGCCCCTTCCCCCCTTTTTGCGAAAACCGGCAACCTCAATAAGTACAATACTCATGATGGCCAGCGCCGCTGTCATGTTCAGGTCTTTCGTCGGTGGTTTGAATCCCAAAATTCCAATCAGATTGGCCACTCCAATGTAAAGGGCCACTGTCATAAGATAAGGGATGTACCGTCGCCCTTCTTTGCCTAAAATATCCTCAAAGAAATTTTGCATACCACCGATGGCTGATTCCAGAACTAATTGCTTCCTGCTTACGTTTTCCACTTTCAAATTCCGTACCAGGCAAATGGAGGCCAGTACCAGCGCCGCCATAATAATCCAGGTGACAACTACGGACTCGGTAATCGGAATACCGCCGAATATGGGAATTGTAAAGACAGTCTCGCAATTTAGTTCCTGTAATAATTCCTCTGATATTGCTCCCGTATTTTTCCCTTCTTTCTTATTAAAATAGCTCTTTCTCAAAAGCTACACATACTTTACAGCCGTTTTTCTGCTTTGTCAATTCTACACAAATTTATTTTTCAATTTTGTATGTTTTAACGGATATTTTGTTCTTTTTATAACTTTTTTGTCAAACCCTCGTTCCTGTTTCATGAAATCATCTCCTTACTTCTTTTGACTATCCACAATTTAAATAAATTTTTTTCACTTTTTCCTCTCCACACACATTCTTTTTACCAAAGATCCTTCAAAACGATACCGCATAGTCTCTAATTCGTTATAAAAGCCTGCCGACAACCGTCCTTGTATCCGCCAAGGAATACAAAAACCGTTGCAGGCAGGCTTTTTCGCGGATAGCTCCCCTATGTCATTCACTAACCGCACAGACCGTGTTTAAATCCCAATATCATTTCGTTTGTCAGGCTTCCCGTGCTCTCATACACCGGAATTTCCTCCTTCTCGTACCATTCCGCCATGGAAAGCTCCTCCTGATCCAGGGTAATCTTATCTTCCCCGTCCAGATCGGCAAAAAATCCTACTAAAAGCGTATCAGAAAAAGACCAGGGCTGACTCTTATAATAACGCAGATTTTTGATGCGCAGTCCCACCTCTTCCATGACTTCTCTTTTCACCGTTTCCTCCAGGGTTTCTCCAATCTCCGCGAACCCTGCAATCAGAGCATACCTATTATTTCCCCTGCCGGGCGCATACTTAGACATCAGTAATCGACTCCCATCGGTAACCCCCACAATGACCGCCGGCATAATCTTGGGATACTCCCGGTTCTGGCACTCCCCGCAGTAGAGCATCCTTTCCTTCTTATCATGCTTCATTCGCTGTCCACAGCAACCGCAGAAACGACGGCTTCGATACCATCGGTAAAGCTGAGCACCAGTGATACCCGCAAAGGCCAGATGCCCAGGGCTGGCTGTTCGGAACAAATTCAGCTTTTCCATAGTAAAGCCTAATAGGGCTCTCCCCTCCTCGTAGGGCAGCAGATAAAATGCTTCGTCATCAATGGAAAATAAGTAGAGAACCTTTTCCCTCAAATATGTCTGATCCTTGTCCAGATCCCGAAATCTGGGAAAGTCCAAAGTCCCGTCTTCCCACTTTACCAGCGCTTCCCGGCCACGGTAGCAAAGCAGATAGCTATCCGGTCCGGGCGGTTTGGGACAATACTCGTTTTGAAATCTGTGGGGCGCAATGTCCTGAATCATACCTTTTCACTCCTGTTATGTAATATCCTCTCTTCAGCCCTTTTTTCTAAGGCTGGTACCCTGTTTTATCTTCCTTTGTTATTTCCCGTATCACTTTGCAAGGCACGCCGGCGGCAACCACATGGGAAGGAATGCTCTTTGTCACCACGCTTCCTGATCCGATAATCGTATCTTCACCGATCGTAACTCCTTGATTAATATGAACTCCCGCTCCAACCCAGACGTTATTACCAATTTTAACCGGTTTGGCGTAGCAGGCTCCGTGGGCACGTTCCCATGGGTCCGTGGCATGGTTTGATGTATAGATACCAACCCTCGGCCCAAACAGCACATGATCCCCGATCTCAATTCCTCCCCCATCTAGCATAATACAGTCAAAGTTCGCATAGAAATGATTACCTATGGTTATATTATATCCAAATTCACATCGAAACGTGGGCTCAAAATACACGTCCGTACCAATCGCTTTCAGTAATTTTTTTAATATAGCCTCTCGTTCTTCCTGAGATTTTCCATAACTTGCATGATATTCATTCGTCAAAAGAACGGCATGTTCTCTCGCCTTTACTAATTCTTGCGTTAAATCATTATACATCTGACCACTCAAAATACGCTGTCTTTGTGTTTCTAAATCCATCTGCTACCTCCTTTGTTGATATGCGTTTTATTATACTATAAACGAATGCTTTTGAAAATCCATAACTGACATTGACACAGAAAGCGCCAGCCTATTTTACATATCCAACAAATCCATTTTGATACAGAATCTGCAAAAACCGTACCAGACGTTCCAGTACCGGTTCTGCCTCCGCCCCGAATTGACTTTGCACACTCTTGGATATTTCATAGACATTAGCCTCCCCATTTATGGCCAGCCAGACAAAGCTCCCATAGCGATCCAGGGAAATATGGCTGATCTTTGGGCGATGAAAGCACTTGTGTGCAATCCAACTATAAAAGCCTTTATGAATCACATGTACTACCACATTTCCCTCTTGATCTATGTCCCATGTATATGCCGGATTCCAGGCCGGCACCAGGTCCAAAAAATTCTTACCTTCCTTTTTCATTCTGCGTTCCCTTTCCTTCGTCCAACGGAAAACTTCCACAGAGAAAAGGTCAGACATAGAAAAGCCAGTAATCCCAATCCATTCCCGATGGCTTCCCCTCCCAAAATCCGCAAATTTTCGGAAAACAGATTGCCCATCCATTCTGACAGAGTTCCTCCATTCGTTCCCATCGGAAGAATGGCAAAGACAGCCAGTAAAATTCCAATCAATCCCTCTCCCGCTATCAGTCCGGAACTATAAAGAATCCCCTTTTCTATGGTCTCTTTTTTCTTTTTCTCCTCTCTATTTCTTTTTTTCTCCAGAACATAGCGGACAATTCCACCCGCTATCATGGGGGTGCTTAAATGGATGGGCAGATAAATCCCAATGGCAAAGGGAAGAACCGGTATTCCCAGAATTTCTGCCACTACAGCTATAGATGCCCCGATAAATACCAATGTCCAAGGCAGATTTCCTCCCATAACTCCCTCCACCACCATTTTCATCAACGTGGCCTGAGGGGCAGGAAGTTCAGCGGAGCCATATCCCCAGGCCATATTCAACAAATACAAGACCCCTCCGATTGCCACGGCTGCCGCCATGACGCCAATCAATTCTCCAATCTGTTGCTTTCTGGGTGTGGCTCCCAGCAGATAGCCAGCCTTTAAATCCTGGGAAGTATCCCCTGCAAGGGCCGCAATGATACAAATCACCGATCCCACAGCTAATGCCGCTGTCATACCTGCTCTGCCCACTTGCCCCGTGGCTTTAATGGCAATGGTGGCAATGAGCAGCGTAGCGATGGTCATACCCGATACCGGATTGTTGCTGCTTCCCACCAGCCCTACCATGCGCGAGGATACCGTGGCAAAGAAAAATCCAAACAGAACGATTAAAAATGCGGAAAACAGATTAACTGGGATGACAGGAACCAGCCAGATCACAAATATCAAAACCAGGATGGCCGTCCCAATCAATGGCAGGGGTAAATCCTGATTGGTTCTCTCATCTGACGCCATCCCTTTTCCAAATCCTTTTACTGATTCCCGAAAGGTTCTCAGGATCAACGGCAGAGACTTAATCAGACTCATAATACCGCCACAAGCCACTGCTCCTGCCCCGATATATTTCATATAATTCTCCCAAATTCCAAAAGAACCGGACTCTGCGTAGATTTGTCCTACGGATATTTCCGCTGGAAACAGAATTTTATCCGCACCAAACAACAGGATCATGGGCATTAGCACAAACCATCCCATCACGCCGCCTGCAAACAGATAAGAAGAAATCCTAGGACCGCAGATATAGCCAACCCCCAGCAGGGAGGGGAGAACATCGATGCCAGTACCAGCGCCTCTGTAAGCCGGAATTTCATAGTGTACCCGACTTGGAAACAGTTTCAATCCATCCGCAAGAAACTTATAGAGTGCTGAGATCCCTAATCCTGCAAATACCGCAGAAGCCTTGGAGCCTCCCTTCTCTCCTGCAATCAGCACCTCTGCGCAGGCTGTCCCTTCCGGATAAGGAAGCTTGCCATGCTCCTGTACAATCAAAGCCTTGCGAAGCGGTACCATAAAAAGAACTCCTAAAAATCCCCCAATACACGCAATCAGGGAAATCTCCAGAAGAGAGGGCGTTCCTGTTTCCCACTCCTTTGCCCACAAAAACAGGGTGGGTAGGGTAAAAATAGCCCCTGCGGCCACAGACTCCCCTGCAGATCCGATGGTCTGGACCATATTATTTTCCAAAATGGATTCTTTTTTCAGGATCATCCGAATGACGCCCATGGAGATCACCGCAGCCGGAATGGAAGCAGAAACCGTCATCCCTACCCGAAGCCCCAGGTAGGCATTTGCCCCTCCGAATAAAACTGCCAGGACGATCCCTAAAAGGATCGAAGTTCCAGTAAACTCCGGAACTGTCTTGTTTGCCGGAATGAACGGCTTAAACTGATTGTTTTCGCTCATGATTGTTCTCCTCCTCTTTATTTTGTCAAGTAGCTCATTTCTCTATGCACGAGTGTAACCGTTATTTCACATATTATGAACATCGGTTGCATATCCCTGAAAACTTCTTTTTCCAGGGAAGCCCAGGTATGCTCTTTTTTTCTGTGCGCATACTGGCATCAGGAGGTGAACATGATGATTCAAAATGAAGAATTACCTATTGGTTTTACCATGGAACTGGCCATGCATTCTGATGCCTTAAATCAATTCTCAAAGCTGCCAAAAGAGAAACAAGAACATCTGATTGACGGGGCCAGGCAGGTGCATTCCAGAGAAGAGATGCGCCATTACGTGGAATCCATGTTTAAAAATTTCTAGTACTTCTTTTAGAGATATTTCATTTTTTTCAGAAAGACTTAAGTCCCTCTCCACATCTTATACACAAATATTCCGTATAGTATATTCATACAAAGCAAATTGCTTTTTCACATACATTTTTCTCTTTCTTTTTTACGGGGCCGGCCATAGCAGCCGCCCCTTTTTTGGCCGCCTGGACATATTCCGGGGTTCCACATCTCTCCTTTCATTCACCCTCTCAGCCGCCTGCCATACTATATAGTATTAGGAAAAAGGAGGCAATCCATGAAAAAGTGCATGTCTTTACTTTTGATATCCGCTTTACTGATATGTCTGGTTGCAGGCTGCGGAAAGACACACTCTGATCTTACCAAAGTCACGCTCAATGAGGTAGCTCACTCTATTTTCTATGCGCCCCAATATGTAGCTATCGAAAAGGGGTATTTTGAGGAGGAAGGCATTGATCTGGAAGTGGTAACCGGCTTTGGTGCGGACAAGAGCATGACTGCTGTAGTTTCCGGAGAGGCTGACATTGGATTTATGGGATCCGAATCCTCCATCTATGCCTACAATGAGGGCGCGAAAGACTATGTGGTCAATTTTGCCCAACTCACCCAGAGAGCCGGTAACTTTCTGGTTGCCAGAGAAGAAATGCCGGATTTCCACTGGACGGATTTGAAAGGGAAAGAGGTCTTAGGCGGACGCAAGGGCGGGATGCCTCAAATGGTCTTTGAGTACATCCTAAAGCAAAATGGAATCGACCCTGCTTCGGATTTGTCTATAGACCAAAGCATTGATTTTGGATCCACAGCGGCGGCCTTCTCCAGTGGTCTGGGAGAATTTACCGTTGAATTTGAGCCGGGTGCCACAACTCTGGAGCAGGAAGGTGTAGGCCACGTGGTAGCTTCTCTCGGCACCGATTCCGGATATGTCCCTTATACCGCCTACAGTGCCAGAAGCAGTTTTTTAAAAGAGCATCCGGAACTGATTCAAGGCTTTACCAATGCATTACAGAAAGGTATGGATTTTGTAAACTCCCACACACCGGAAGAAATTGCGGAGGTGATCGCTCCTCAGTTTGAGGAAACGGATCTAGATACCATCACCACGATTGTCCGCCGCTATTACGATCAGGATACCTGGAAAGAAAATCTCATTTTTGAAGAGTCATCTTTCCAATTACTTTTAGATATCCTGGAAAGTGCCGGAGAATTAAACAGCCGTCCTCCATATGAACAGCTTGTAACCACAGAGTTTGCAAAAAAAGCTGCCCAGTAGGAAGGAGCTTTCCGCATCCCCTGTCGCATAACACAGTAAAACGAATCCCCTATAGAACGTATAAATTATCGCAAAACAGAAAGACTAAGCATCAAATTCCTTCCAAATGGAGTATTGTTATGCTTAGTCTTTGTCTATATACCATACTGGTATTTACTGGATTTTTCACCAGCTCCTATCTGCTTCTGTTGACCAGTATAGCAGACTATTTTCTGATCTTTACCGACTGGTACTTGCCCGGAATCGTAGTCTTTATTCTGGTTCAAATGGGCTACCGCCGCCTTCTGGGAACCGGGACTTTACCTCTGCTTTTCTTTATCTGCCTGGTATTTTTTCTGTGCATACTTTTTTTCCCTGCCGCCGATTTACTTGTCATTCTGGCTTTCTGCTATGGGATTTGCCTGATGGCAAACCTCATCTGCTCTCTCAGGCGCAGGCGTTTCGACTATTTCGGTTTCTTTCTCTTGCTTTTGGTCTGCGATCTGCATGTGGGGCTTGCAAACCTAAACTCCTACTACTCTCTCCCGCAGGGCATTTTGTATTCCTATCAGCAGGCCGTCCCTCCCTGGATCTTCTGGATCTTTTACCTGCCCTCTCAGCTGATACTGGCTCGCATGCTCCTATCCGAAAATCCCCGTAAGAATCTGCTTCGGATCTCCTCTTCTCCCCGCTGAAGGCGCTCCTTAAGCTGTTGGCTGTCTCCCAGAATCTCTGTAAAGCAGTGGTACTCATCCACGATCCCTTTTCCATGACCCACCAGGTAAGCTCCCGCATCACTGCCAAGGGCAAGGTGAATTCCTAGTCCATATCCTTCCCTCAGCTGCCTGGCCGCCCTTCTGTAAATCTTTTGCACCTCTTCTCTGGGGTAGCGGTTGCATCCTCTCAGATTTCCTATGGTGGCCAGGGTAGGAACCCAGACAGCTCTGCTCCGGGCCATCGCCAGGAGGCATTCCTCCTGTAGATAATTTCCGTGTTCGATACTATCCACACCTGCTTCCACCGCATACAAAACAGCTTCGTTCCCATTTGCATGCGCCATCACTGCCATCCCTTCCTCGTGGGCAATATGAATCATTTCTTTGATTTCTTCTCTGGACAGGGGCGTATCCGTCAGCACACCAAAATGGTGAAAATCCATAATCCCAGACACCATAATCTTAATAAAATCTGCTCCTTCTTCCATTGCCTTTTTCACCAGTCTGTGATATTCTTTCATGTTATCAAAGCCAAAACCTACGATTCCCCCATAGTGTCCGTTTTTGTGAATGGCAAATATCGGCGTTCGATAATCTATCCCGTACTCTGGGGCCAGTTCCTTTGCTCTCTTTGATACCCCGTACGCATCTCCCCCATCCCGAATGAAAGATACCCCATTTGCCTGATATGCTTCAAACCAGGCACGGATGCACCTATCCTGTATCTGTTCTCTGTGAGTGGCGACAGCTTCTTTATAATCATACCCATTCATGAAAAAATGTGCATGGCATTCTCCAAACATCTCCGGATCCCTTCTCTCTTACTTTTTTTGAGCCTTCATGCCGAAGGCCAAATCCTTGATCACCTCTCCGGCCGCAATTAGACCGACCACAGAGGGGACAAAGGCTACGCTTCCCGGCGGAATGCGCCCCTCCCCGTACTTATCTGGCCGGGGCTTTCTTGGTGTTTCTCTGGAATACACCACCTTCAGAGAAGGGATTCCCCTCTTTTTTAACTCTTTTCGCATCACCTTGGCTAAAGGACATACTGAAGTATCGTAGATATCACTGATCTCAAACAGTTCCGGGTGCAGCTTGTTTCCCGCCCCCATGCAGCTAATCACCGGTACCCCGGCCTGCCTGGCTCTCACAATGATTTCGATCTTAGCCGTTATCGTATCCACCGCATCCACGACATAATCGTATGTGGTAAAGTCAAAAGCATCCGCAGTGCCCGGCAGGAAAAAACACTCCCTGGAGCGCACTTGAATTTCAGGATTGATATCCCGGATTCTCTCCTTCATTACTTCTGCCTTCGCTCTTCCCACAGTACTGTGAAGGGCAATGATCTGTCGGTTCAGGTTGGAAGTATCCACCACATCCTTATCCACCAGCTCCAGGGCTCCAACTCCTGACCTGGCCAGAGCCTCAGCCGCATATCCGCCCACGCCTCCGATGCCGAAGACGGCCACTCGGGACGTCAAAAGACGCTCTAAGCCTTCTTGTCCCAAAAGCATTTGGGTTCGCTGTAATTCCTCTCTCATTTTTTCGGTCCATCCCTTTCTTTTCTCGGGCTACTTGGATAAGATGTCGCTCAGGATCTGATTGATCGATGCGGGATTGGCTTTTCCCTTCATGGCTTTCATGGTCTGTCCCACCAGATAACCCATGGCCTTTTCTTTTCCTCCTTTATAGTCCGCAACAGACTGTGGATTGGCTGCCACCACCTCTTCAATTACCTGCCGCAGAGCTCCCTCATCGTGAACCATCTTCAGTCCCTGTTCCTCTACATAAGCTTCTGGATCCACGTCCCGGTCGAAAACTGCCTCAAATACTTCCTTGGCCACCGTACCATTGATTACCTTAGCATCTACCAACTCGATAAGCTTTGCCAGATGCTTCGCGGAAAAACGAATTTCCTCAGGTTCCATTCCCCGTTCCTTTAATAGGCGCAATGTCTCCACCATCAGCCAGTTGGATACCTTTTTCGGCTTATGACAGATGGCTGTAGCTTCCTCAAATAGATCTGCTGTTTTTTTGGAATTGGTGATAATACGGGCATCGTACTCCGGAATATCAAATTCTTCTTTATAGCGCTCCAACTTTTCCTGGCGCAGCTCCGGCTGTCTGTTCCGAATCTGTTTCATCCACTCGTCGCTAATCACCAGCGGCGGAAGATCCGGGTCAGGAAAATACCGATAATCCTGTGCGTCTTCTTTGGAACGCATGGCTTTGGAGGATTCCTTATTGTCATCCCATCTTCTGGTCTCCTGGATCACTGCCTTCCCTTCGGAAAGCAGTTCAATCTGCCTTTTTCGCTCCCCTTCTATGGCGTGCGCAATGGCCTTAAAAGAGTTCAGGTTCTTCATCTCCGTTCTGGTGCCAAGCTCTTTGGTCCCTGCTTCCCGCACAGACAGATTCACATCCGCGCGCATAGAGCCCTCGTTCAGCTTACAGTCGGAAGCGCCCAGGTACTGGATAATCTGGCGCAACGTCTCCAGATAGGCAATTACCTCCTCAGCGCTTCGCATATCCGGCTCGGATACAATTTCAATCAAAGGCACTCCGCTTCGGTTATAATCCACCAGAGAACAATCCTCCCACTCATCGTGGATCAGCTTTCCCGCATCCTCCTCCATGTGTATCTCATGGATTCTCACGCTCTTTTTTCCGGCAGCCGTCTCAATTTCAACGGCGCCATCGTGGCAAATGGGCAGGTACAGCTGAGAAATCTGATAGTTCTGCGGATTATCCGGATAAAAATAATTTTTTCGGTCAAACTTGCAGTACTGGTTGATTTGGCAGTTGGTGGCCAGTCCCACAGCCAGGGCATATTCCACAACCTGACGGTTCAGGACGGGAAGGGAGCCCGGCATCCCTGTACAGACCGGGCAGGTGTGGGTATTGGGGGCCCCTCCGAATTCTGTGGAGCAGCCGCAAAAGATTTTTGTCTTGGTGGCCAACTCCACGTGAACCTCCAGTCCAATAACCGTCTCATACTCTTTTCTCATTGTCTTTTCCTCCCTTCCCCGCCAGCGGTGGCTTTTCATATTCTCTGGTACACTCATAGCTGTAGGCTGCCCGCAAAAGCTTCTTTTCCTGGAAGCAGTCTCCAATTAGCTGCAATCCGATGGGAAGCCCCTTCCCATCCATCCCGCAGGGAATACTCATGGCCGGCAAACCCGCCAGGTTGACCGCAATCGTATAAATGTCACCCAGATACATCTTCAGCGGATCCTTTAAGCTCTCCCCAAGCTTGGGAGCTGTAGTGGGAGCCGCAGGACCCAAAAGAACATCATAAGCCTCAAAGGCCCGGTCAAAGGCCTGCTTGATCAGGGCCTTGGTGCGAAGCGCCTTCAGATAATAGGCGTCGTAATATCCGGAGCTTAAAACAAAGGAGCCAAGCATAATCCTGCGCTTTACCTCCGGCCCAAATCCCTCGCTTCGGCTCTTTTTATACATATTGTGAAGCCCTTCATATTCCCTGGTACGATAGCCATACTTCACTCCGTCAAACCGGGACAGGTTGGAACTGGCCTCCGCAGAAGCGATAACATAATAAGCCGGGATCGCATAGTCCACCAGGCTTAAATCGAAAATCTCCACAACCGCCCCCTTCTCTTCCAGAATCTTGGCTGCTGTAAGAACAGCTGCTTTTACCTCTTCATCCAGTCCCTCCCCAAGATAATCCGCCGGAATCCCGATACGCATTCCTCTCACATCCCCGGTCAGGGCCGACGTAAAATCGTATTCCTCACGTTTTACACTGGTGCTGTCTTTCGGGTCATAAGAAGCGATGGTCTCCAGGATGGCTGCACAGTCGGTCACATCTTTGGCAATCGGTCCGATCTGGTCCAGGGAAGAGCCGTAAGCAACCAGGCCGTAGCGGGACACTGTACCGTAGGTGGGCTTCAATCCCGTAACACCGCAAAAAGAACTGGGCTGACGTATGGAGCCTCCTGTGTCTGAGCCCAAGGCGTAGAAGCATTCCCCGGCGGCCACTGCGGCGCAGGAGCCACCGGAAGACCCCCCAGGCACGCACATTGGATTCCACGGGTTTTTCGTCACGCCGAAAGCAGATGTTTCGGTGGTACTTCCCATGGCAAACTCATCCATATTGGTTTTACCCAGAATCACAGCCCCTGCTTCCTCCAAATTACGCACCGCCTGGGCCGTGTAGGTGGGCACATAATTGTAGAGCATTTTGGAGCCACAGGTAGTCAACATCCCCTCTGTGCAAAGATTATCCTTTAAAGCCACCGGAACGCCGGCCAGCGGGCTTTTCAGCTTTCCCTCCCGGATCTGACCTTGTACCTTTCTGGCCCTTGAAAGGGCCTTCTTTTCATCCAGAGTTACATAAGCGTGTATGGTTTCCTCCAGGGCCAGACATTGCTCCAAGGATGCCTTTACTGCCTCCTCCACTCCAATCTCACCATCTCTGATTTTTTTTCCAAGCTCAACCGCCGTAAAATCCAAAAGCTTCATGCCGAACACCCCCTATTCTATGGTCTTGGGTACCTGGAAGGCCCCATCCTTGCAAGCCGGCGCATTGGCCAGCGTCTTTTCCCGCTCATCTGTACCAGTCACCACATCTTCCCGAAATACATTGTGTACGGGAAAGATATGGGACATGGGCTCTACCCGGCTGGTATCCAGTTCATTCAGCATATCAATATACTGAAGCATCCGTTCCATATCCTTTTTAGCCTGCTGCTTTTCCTCCTCTGACAGCTCCAGCTTTGCCAGAATTCCCACATACTCAATGGTCTCATCACTGATTTTTACTGCCATACCGTTTCCTCCTATCTCTTCCCATGTTTCTTTATGGCTCCAGCCTGGTTAAATCTCTCGGAAACAACGTTGTCTCCCTGACGTTATCCTCCAATAGCAGTTTCATAGTCAAGCGCTCGAGGCCAATACCCAGTCCGCCATGAGGTGGCATACCATACTGGAATGCGCTCAGATATTGCTCCATCCCTTCTGTTTCCATCCCCCTGGCCCGGATCTTATCCAAAAGCATCTGGTACTCATGAATACGCTGTCCCCCGGTGGTAATCTCCATCCCCCGAAACAGCAGATCAAAACTCAGTGTAAACTTGGAATCTGACGGATCATCCATGGCATAGAACGGACGTTTCTTTGAAGGATAATGGGTGACAAAGACGAAATCTGCTCCATACTCTTCCCAAAACAGGCGGCTGATCAGCGCTTCCTCCTCCGGCTCCAGATCATAGGGGTTTTTCATCCTCCGGCCGTACTTTCTGGATACCCGCTCCTTTGCCTCATCAAATCTGACCGCAGGGATCCGCTCCACGTTTGGCAACGTCACCTCCAGCAGTTTTAATTCCGTTTCATATTCCCGTCTCAACAGTTCCATAGTATACTGCAAAAATCCCGTCTCCATAGCCATAAGGTCCTGGAAGCCGTCAATATAGCCCATCTCCAAATCCAGGCTGGTATATTCATTCAGATGGCGTTTTGTGTTGTGTTTTTCTGCCCGAAAGACAGGTCCTGTCTCAAAGACACGGTCAAAAACGCCCACCATCATCTGTTTATAGAATTGCGGGCTCTGAGCCAACACTGCAGGTTTGTGAAAGTAGTCCAGCTTAAAGATATTCGCCCCTCCCTCTGCTCCCTTGGCTCCGATTTTGGGTGTGTGGATCTCTGTAAAGCCCTGGGTATAGAGGAAATCCCGAAAGCCTCTGACAATTCCCTCCTGAATCTTGAATTTAGCCCGCTCCCGGATGTTTCTTAAGGATATGGGACGCATATTGAGCTTCGCCTCCAGGGAGGTGTTCAGCCTCCACTTGGAAATGGGAATCGGAAGGGGGCTTTGCGGTTCGCTTAAGATCTTTACACTCTGTATCTGAATCTCCATGCCCCCGGGAGCTCTCTCCTCCCGGCGCAGGATTCCAGATACTTCCACGATATCCGCCTCCTTTAACGCTTCCGGCATCGTATGCGTATCTTTTTTTTCATATACGCACTGTACCAGGCCATCCCTTTTTCTGAGTACCACAAAAACGACTTCTCCCATATTTCGGATGCTGTGGATGGCGCCGTTTATTTTTACAGTCTCACCCTCCAGGTCTCCTCTCATCAGACTTTCCAGCTCCAGGGTTTCCTTCTCCTTGATTCCTGTTAAAAATTCCATGTGCTCTTCGTCTCCTTTCAAATGGATTACCCTATTCCGGAGACAAAAAAAGTCCCGGAATAGTCATCTATTCCGGGACGGACTCTGCATGAGATATCCGCGGTACCACCCGCATTGCAGATCAGACGATCTGCCACTCTTACACTTAACGCGTGTTCACGTACTGCCCTACTGTTACTTCAAACAGTCTGCTCCGGAGTGTTCCCTATTTGACGCTTCCCTCAAACAGCGCTCTCAGTCGGTGACGCCGTATTCCTGTCAAGTTTCCCGTCAAGAGTCTCCTTCTTCGCATTTTCGGGAAAGCAGACGATCATAGGTGATGATTCCATCTGACAATCTGCTCTCCTTTATGATGAAAAAAGTCTACCACAGATTTTGCCACATTACAATGGTAAAGTTTACAAGAATATTTTGCATTTTCCCCCAAATTGATGTTATACTATACAAAACAGAAAAAGGAGAGATGACAGCTATGAACTCTTTTATGATTCCAGAACACTATGAATCCAAGCTTAATCTTCATGACACGCAAGTGGCCATAAAAACAGTCAAGGATTTCTTTCAGAAGAATCTGGCTGAGAGACTGAATCTTCTTCGTGTCTCAGCCCCTTTATTTGTCACCCCGGATTCCGGTCTGAATGACAATCTAAACGGAGTGGAGCGTCCCGTGACCTTTGGTATCCGGGAACAAGGAGATGCCCCTGCGGAAATCGTCCACTCTCTGGCAAAATGGAAACGGTTTGCCCTGAAGAAATACGGTTTTTCCTACGGAGAGGGCCTTTATACAGACATGAGCGCCATCCGCAGGGATGAAGATACCGATAATATTCATTCTATTTACGTGGATCAGTGGGACTGGGAAAAGATCATCACCAAGGAAGAGCGCACCGTGGAAACTCTGAAGGATGTGGTACGCACGGTTTATAAGTCTCTGAAAAAAACCGAAACCTATATGTCCATTGAGTATGACTACATAGAGGAGATCCTGCCCAAAGAAATCTCCTTTATCACCACCCAGGAATTGGAAGATCTATATCCGGATTCCACGCCCAAAGAACGGGAGTATAAGATTGCCAAATTAAAAGGTGCCGTCTTTATCATGCAGATCGGGGGAATGCTCAAATCAGGCCAAAAGCACGACGGTCGCGCTCCGGACTATGATGACTGGACACTCAACGGGGACATCATCGTTTACTATCCTGTACTGGACATTGCTCTGGAGCTTTCTTCCATGGGAATCCGCGTAGACGAAGATGCGCTGACGCGCCAGCTAAATGCCGCAGGCTGTCCGGAGCGGGCAAATCTGCCTTTTCAGAAAGCCATCCTGGATGGTGAGCTCCCCTATACCATCGGAGGCGGCATCGGACAGTCCAGAATCTGTATGTTCTATCTGCGCAAAGCCCATATCGGGGAAGTGCAGGCTTCTCTCTGGCCCAGGGAAACCATGGAGCAGGCGCAGGCCCTTGGGATTGCTCTTCTGTAAACATATAAAATGTCGCATGAGAAAAGCGCGGGGAATTCATTTATGATTTCTCCACGCTTTTTCTTTTTTCTTACAGTTGCTGAATCCGCTCCATGGCTGCCACCGTGTTTTCATAACTTCCAAATGCGGTGAGCCTGAAATATCCTTCCCCGCTGGGGCCAAAGCCTGAGCCTGGCGTGCCCACCACGCCTGCCTTCTCCAGCAGAACGTCAAAAAATTCCCAAGAAGTCATCTTCCCCGGCGTTTTCAACCAGATATAAGGGGCATTCACCCCACCGGAAACCGTATATCCTGCCTTCTTTAGCCCTTCGGAAATCACCTTTGCATTTTTCATATAATAGGCCACCTGTTCTTTCAGTTGGCTTTTGCCTTCCTCTGAATATACGGCCTCACCTGCCCTCTGCACAATATAAGGAGCGCCATTGTATTTTGTCCCATGCCTTCTGGCCCACAGACTGTGGAGGGATACCTCCCCGCATGTCAGCTCCTTCGGCACCACCGTAAATCCCAGACGAACCCCGGTAAACCCGGCATTCTTTGAAAAGCTCCGGAGCTCTATGGCGCAGGTTCTGGCTCCCTGGCATTCATAGATAGAATGGGGAATATCCTCCTGGGAGATATAGGCTTCATAGGCTGCGTCATAAATGATCACTGCGCCTACCCGGTTGGCATAATCCACCCACTCCTGAAGCTGGCTTTTGTTGATGGCAGACCCGGTTGGATTGTTTGGAAAGCACAGATAAATTAAACTGGGGGTCTTCTTTGGCAGCTCTGGTGCAAATCCGTTCTCTGCCGTACAGGGCATGTAAATTACGTTACTCCAGGTTTCACTCTTAGGATCATAGGTGCCTGCTCTTCCAGCCATGACATTGGTATCCACATAGACCGGATAGACCGGATCGCAAACGGCAATTTGATTGTCCAGACTGAAAATCTCCTGAATATTTCCGGAATCGCACTTCGCCCCATCTGAGATGAAAATTTCATCCGCAGATATTTGGCATCCTCGGTCTGCGTAATCATTTTTTGCAATAGCGGAGCGCAAAAACTCATATCCCAAATCCGGTGCATATCCATGAAAGGTCTCCGCCTTCCCCATCTCATCCACAGCCTGATGCAAGGCTTTGATAATGGCCGGTGCCAGAGGCTGGGTTACGTCCCCAATACCAAGCCGGATAATCTTTTTCTCCGGATACTTCTGAGAATAGGATGCCACTTTCTTTCCAATGGTAGAGAACAAATAGCTTCCTGGCAATTTTAAATAATTATCATTGATCTTAAACATAGCTTCCTCCTATTGTCTTTCCTGTTTTTCCCTTCTTTTCAGAAAGGAGTCATATTCCCGGATCACGGCATCAGCATCCATCTCCCCGTCAAAAACAACGCGGGCCGGCCCTGTCATATAGACCTTATTGCTGTTCCTGTCCCAGCGGATGTTCAGATCGCCGCCTAAAAGCTTAACCGTAATCTCCTCCCTGGTGTAACCGTTTAACACAGAGGCAACAGCCACAGCACAGGCCCCCGTCCCGCAGGCCAGAGTCTCACCGGAACCCCGTTCCCAGACTCTCATCGAAACGGTTTCATCATCCAGAACCTGGACAAACTCGGTATTAATCCGGTCTGGGAAGCTGGGATGATGTTCAAATTGCGGTCCTATCTTTTCCAGATCCAGACTCTCCACATCATTCACGTAGACCACAGCATGGGGATTCCCCATGGATACGCCTGTGATCGCATACTCCCTTTGTCCCACGTGAATGGATTCCCCAAGCACCTGCTCTTTCTCTGAAAGAATGGGGATCTCCGCAGCCTTCAGAATGGGAGCTCCCATATCTACCTGAACACTTCTTACCTTTCCCTCTTTCACATCCAGCTTCAGATATTTGACTCCACTGCCCGTATTGACACGGATATTGGTCTGATCGGTCAAGCCGTAATCATAGACGTATTTGGCCACGCAACGGATTCCGTTGCCGCACATCGCTCCCAGAGAACCATCCGCATTGTACATTTCCATAGTAAAATCCGCATGATCTGACGGTTTGATCAAGATCAGCCCGTCAGAGCCTACTCCGAAATGCCGGTCGCTGACTGCTCTGGCCAGTTGCTTTGGCCTTTCGACCTTTTCTTTAAAACAATTTACATAAACATAATCATTCCCGATGCCCTGCATCTTCGTAAATTTCATATAAAAGCTTCCTCCTTGGATTCAGACTTTTTCCTATTCTTTCCGAGTATACCACAAGTCGTCGAAAATAGGAACTGTCTGTCGCGCACTGAGCCTTTAATATTTCATCAGGCTAAACACCATCCTGGCTGTTTCCACCAGAGTGTTTCCGCTGTCCATACTGCACTTTTGCATATATCGATGGGCCTCCTCCTCTGTCATATGATTTCGCTCCATCAAAAGCCGTTTTGCCTTCTGAATCACCTTTTTTTCTTCCTCACTGCGCTCTTTAGGCCTGCTTTTTTCCTTTCTTCTGCGTCTGGTCATGGTGCCGCTCATCATTTCCAATGTGTTTACCAGATCTACCACCCGCAGAGGCAGGGACAGACAGACGATCTCCCTTTGCGCACATTCACTCAGCAAGTGCCCGGAAGCCACCAGAAGCATCTGAAAGCCGGCCGGGAGGCAATCGTATACTTCCTGATATATCATATCCGTCAGTTTATAGCCGCAGACCACCACTCCCTCAGCGAGGCTGTCTGCAAGCTGAAGCGCTTGGGCACCGCTGGTACACACACCTGCAACCTGATATCCGTTGCGCATCAGCAAATTGCGGATATTTTTTGCATTTTCAAGCTTTGGAAACGCCACCACGATCTGCATCACCCGACTACCTCCTGTTCTCTTATGCTTTCGTTGGAACTGCCGGAGGCTAAACGCGATACAAATACTCCTCCAGTTCCCACTCTGTCACCTGCCGGCAGTATCGGGTCCACTCCTCTTTCTTCGCCATGGCATAATGCTTTACAAAGGATTCCCCCAACACGTTCCGAATGAAGGCATCTTTCTCCAGTTCTTTTACTGCGTCCAACAGATTGTCCGGCAGGGACTCGATTCCCCTTTCCATCCGTTCTGCCTCAGACAACTCCATGCTATTGCGGTCCAGACTTTCCGGCGGCATCGTCTGGTTTCTTATGCCCTCCAATCCTGCCGCCAGGCAGACCGCCATCGTCAGATAAGGATTTGCGGAGGAATCCGGACTTCTGAGTTCTATTCTGGTTCCCTCCCCCCGTGGGGTAGGAATCCGAATCAGAGGATTTCGATTGACCGCGGACCAGGTGATATGAACCGGTGCCTCAAACCCCGGAATCAGCCTTTTATAAGAATTTACAATTGGATTTGTGATTGCAGTCATTCCCTTGATATGTTTCATCAGGCCACCCATAAAATAATATGCCTCCCGGCTCAATCCCAGGGCATCCGAAGGGTCCGCAAATATGTTAACGCCTCCCCTGGACAGAGACATATTCGTATGCATCCCAGAACCGTGCACTCCTGCCTTGGGCTTTGGCATAAAGCTGGCGTGAAGGCCATGACGTTTCGCAATCGTTTTGACGGCCAGTTTAAAGGTCATAATGTTATCCGCTGTCTTTAACGCCTCATCGTAACGGAAGTCAATCTCATGTTGTCCGGGGGAGGCTTCATGATAGGATGCCTCAATCTCAAAGCCCATATCCTCCAGGGTAAGAACCATATCTCTTCTGGCATTTTCCCCCAGATCCACAGGTCCCAAATCAAAGTAACCAGCCTTCTCGTGTGTCAGAGTGGTAGGCTTACCATCATCATCTGTATGGTACAAAAAAAACTCACATTCCGGACCCACGTCAAAACGATATCCCATCTCCCTGGCTTCCTTTAATACCTTTTTCAGAATCCTCCTGGAATCTCCCTCAAAAGGAGTCCTGTCCGGGCGGTACACATCGCAAATCAATCTGGCTACCTTTCCTTGTTGGGGCCTCCATGGAAAAATGGCCAGGGTATCCAAATCCGGATACAGATATAAATCCGGCTCTTCCAGCTGCACCAATCCTTCAATGGAGGAACCGTCAAACATACACTGATTATCCAGCGCCTTTTCCAACTGACTGGAAGTAATGGCCACGTTTTTCAGAGTACCAAACATGTCCGTAAATTGCAGGCGGATAAACTCCACATCTTCCTCCTGTACCAGACGCAATACATCCTGTTTCATATATCTCATGGTAAACTCGCTCTCCTTTTCCTTTTTCAGATCATATAGACAGACCTCTAAATCCCGCTACCGAAAAATTAGAAAAAGACGCTCTTAACCACTTAAGAACGCCTTTGCTCTGCAACTAATCATATCAGTTGCCCATTCGTTTGTCAATATCCTTTATCTGCTCTTCAACAGATTTAAGATCTCCTGCTTTCCAACTGCTCCTCTCAAAGAATGGACAATTTCTCCACCCTGAAATACCGCCAGGGTCGGAATCGTCATAACCCGGTATTGCCTGGCCAGATTCGGACTCTCGTCCACATTGATCTTAACCACCTTCACCGTACCCTCCGAGGCAACCTCCTCCACAATAGGCGCCACCATCTTGCAAGGGCCACACCAGTCCGCATAAAAATCCACGAGAACCTGTTCCTCTGACTGCAAGACTTCCTGGCGAAAATTCTCCTCTGTCCCATGTATTAAACTCATTCTTCTTTTACTCCTTTCTATTCCATTTATCCTTTGCAGAAAGATAAAACAACCATTTTTTAATCAGTAACTATTATTGTTATTAGTTTAAACTTATTTTCCATCTTTGTCAACCTTATTTTTACCAATTTTGTCAAAATTAAACCCTTTTCTAATAGATCTGGGATAAAAGTTCCTCTTCACCACTACTGTGCATTCACATACTATATAGAGAAAAGAACTTTGAAAGGCAACTTTTATGGACACAACTTCTCTGATTCCCGTAATAGGCGTCATTCTTTCCGTTTCCCAGATGGACTGCTGCAATCAAATCCTTTCTCTGAATACGGAAAATGGAGTCATTCAGTTTGTGATTACCCCAAACACCTATGTGGTAAACAGCACCTCCCTGCGTGCCGGTATGCGGGTGGTGGGATTCTATGATGGAAACCTGCCCACTCCTCTGATTTTTCCGCCCAGATATCAGGCTGAAATCATATCTCAGCTCAGACCCAATGAGCAGGTAACCCTCCGCTATTTTGACCAGAACTTAGTGGCGGCGGATAACTCTTTACAGCTCACTCCGGATCGTCGCACTACCGTGGTAACAGCAAACGGTCAGCGTTTTACCTGCAGCCCAGGCGGTCAAATGCTTCTGGTTTATTATACAACCACCACCAGGAGTCTTCCTCCTCAGACAGTCCCCCGCAAGATTGTCGTATTGTGTTAAAAAAAAGCTCCCGCCTGTCCGGGTTCTGAAAAAGACCGGTGCAGGTGAGAGCTTCTCATCTGAAATTTTATTTATAATTTACAATCTTTCCGAAATCTGGTTTCAGGGAAGCCCCTCCCACCAGTCCGCCGTCGATATCAGGCTGAGCAAAAAGCTCCGGTGCCGTAGCTGCGTTTACAGATCCGCCATACTGGATGCGAATGGCATCCGCAGTAGCCTGATCATAAATTTCTGCGATACAATCGCGGATTCCCTTGCACACTTCCTGCGCCTGCTCGGTAGTAGCTGTCTTGCCTGTCCCGATAGCCCAGATAGGCTCATAAGCAATCACAGCTGTCTTAGCCTGATCTGCTGTCACGCCAAGGAAACCTACTTTCACCTGTTGACGGATGAAATCCATGGTTACCCCCTGCTCTCTTTGTTCCAGAGACTCTCCGCAGCACATGATCGGGGTGATTCCATGCTCAAATGCTTTCTTCATTTTTTTATTTACAGACTCATTGGTCTCCGCAAAATACTCTCTTCTCTCAGAATGTCCGAGTACCACATATTTCACACCTGCATCTGTAAGCATTGCCGGTGAGATTTCTCCTGTAAAAGCACCCTTCTCTTCAAAGTACATATTCTCAGCCCCTACCTGGATGTTGCTGCCTTTGGCCGCCTCTGTCACAGGGATAATGTCGATGGCCGGCACGCAAAAGACCACGTCTACTTCGTCATTTACTACCAGCGGCTTTAATTCTTCGACTAATTTCACAGCCTCGCTGGGAGTCATATTCATCTTCCAGTTGCCTGCAATGATTTTTTTTCTCATTTTAATCTCCTACTCTTCCTTTCACACTCTATTTATCGTTTGCAGCCGCTACTCCAGGAAGCTCTTTTCCTTCCAGAAATTCCAGGGAAGCTCCGCCTCCTGTGGAAATATGCGTCATCTTATCTCCAAATCCCAAAATGTTTACGGCAGCTGCGGAATCTCCTCCTCCGATGATGGTGGTTGCATCAATATCCGCCATTGCCTTGGCAACTGCAATGGTTCCGGATGCAAAGTTCGGCATCTCAAAGCAACCCATGGGTCCGTTCCATACCACGGTCTTGGCATCCTTCACGGCGTCTGCAAACAGAGCCTCTGTCTTCGGTCCGATATCCAGCCCCATCTCATCTTCAGCCAGGTCACCCTCTACGACTCTACGCTCCGCGTCATTGGAGAATTCCTTGGCAGCCACATAATCTACCGGAAGTAAAAGCTTCACACCCTTTTCCTTTGCCTTCTCTACCATCTCTTTGGAATACTCCAGATAGTCATCCTCACACAGAGACTTTCCAATCTGAATGCCCTGGGCCTTTGCAAAAGTAAAGCACATACCACCGCCGATAATCAGGGTGTCAACCTTATCCAGCAGGTTGTTGATTACGGAAATTTTGGAGGATACTTTAGAACCGCCCAGGATGGCAACAAAAGGCCTTTCCGGATTGTTCACCGCATTTCCCAAAAAGTCAATCTCTTTTTGCATCAGGTAACCTACCACTGCGGTATCCACAAACTTCGTCACGCCCACATTAGAGCAGTGTGCCCTGTGTGCGGTACCAAACGCATCATTAACAAAAACATCGCACAGGGAAGCCAAGTCTTTACTGAATGCTTCTCCATTCTTGGTCTCCTCGGCTCTGTAGCGGGTGTTCTCCAGAAGAATCACATCCCCGTCCTTCATGGCCTCTACGGCTGCTCTGGCATTGGGGCCTACTACCTCCGGATCTGCCGCAAACTTCACTTCCTGTCCCAGAAGTTCGGAGAGACGTACAGCCACGGGAGCCAGCGACAGCTCCGGCTTTGGCTCTCCCTTGGGCTTGCCCAGATGGGAGCAGAGAATTACCTTTCCTCCGTCTGCAATCAGCTTCTTAATTGTGGGCAATGCAGCCACCAGACGATTTTCATCTGTGATTTTTCCGTCCTGCAGAGGAACATTAAAATCACAACGCACCAAAACTCGTTTGCCTTTTACATTGATATCATCTACCGATTTTTTATTCAGCATGAATCTGCCTCCTTCTTTGTTTTAAGCCTGACTTCCTAAAAGCCGGGTATTGCAATCTTTTCCCGAAAAAACAGGTTCGGTCCAGTAGACCGAACCTGTCGTTCTAAATATCTATCCTTATGCTAACTCAGAGAAGTATTTGATTGTACGAACCATCTGGCTGGTATAAGAGTTCTCATTGTCGTACCAGGAAACTACCTGAACTTCGGTTGTTCCATTATCCAGAGGCAGTACCATGGTCTGTGTTGCATCGAACAGAGAACCATATCTCATTCCTACGATATCGCTGGATACGATCTCGTCTGTGTTGTATCCGAAGGACTCGTTGGAAGCTGCTTTCATGGCATCGTTGATCTGATCTACGGTTACATTTCCCTCTACTACTGCGGTCAGGATCGTGGTGGAACCTGTGGGGGTCGGAACACGCTGAGCAGAACCGATTAACTTGCCGTTCAATTCCGGAATTACTAAACCAATTGCCTTCGCTGCACCAGTGCTGTTGGGAACGATGTTCACAGCTGCTGCACGAGATCTTCTCAGATCACCTTTTCTCTGAGGTCCATCCAGAGTCATCTGATCACCTGTGTAAGCGTGAATCGTGCACATGATACCGCTCTTGATCGGAGCCAGGTCGTTCAGGGCCTTTGCCATCGGAGCTAAGCAGTTTGTAGTACAGGAAGCTGCGGAAATTACGGTATCTTCCGGTTTCAGGGTATTGTGGTTTACATTGTAAACGATGGTAGGAAGATCATTTCCAGCCGGTGCGGAGATAACAACCTTTCTTGCGCCTGCCTTGATGTGTGCCTCTGCTTTTGCTTTGGAGGTGTAGAATCCGGTACACTCAAGTACAACGTCTACGCCGATCTCTCCCCATGGAAGTTCAGAAGCATCAGCCTTTGCATAGATCTTGATTTCCTTGCCATCTACAACGATAGAATCCTCGCCGGCTTCTACCTTATCAGCTAAAGCATACTTGCCCTGAGAGGAGTCATACTTTAACAAATGAGCCAGCATCTTCGGGGAAGTCAGATCGTTGATAGCTACTACTTCATATCCTTCTGCGCCAAACATCTGTCTGAATGCAAGACGTCCAATACGTCCAAAACCATTGATTGCTACTTTTACTGCCATGATTTAATTCCTCCTAAAGAATAAATTATTGTAATCTGTCCAGGAGACAGATTCTTGCTGAGTTTTTTACGACGAACTGTCCTTTTCCATATAAGCGGAAAAGGAAGTTCAATAATGGCAAGATGCGTACCATTGCCCGCATCAAGGTTTCGCTTGTAAAATAACTTCAACCTGTTGCTATTTTACCTAATTTATCCCGAAAGTTCAAGTGAATTTTCAAAAATTTATGATTCTTTTCGTATTTTTACAGATGAACTGGACATTTTACGCCATTTCCCTTATGATGGAAATAGAGATTTTGTCAGATCGCTTTTTAACGGAGGTTGATTCCCATGAATACAGATTTTCACATCCACTCTTCCCTGTCCGCAGATTCGGACTCTCCCATGGAGGATATGATTAAACAGGGCATCCGTCTCGGGCTGTCTGTCATGTGCTTTACCGAGCACATGGATTTCGGATATATCGATGAGGGGCTAAATTTCGAGCTGGATACCGAGGCCTATTACCAGACATATAAAGTCATGAAGGAGCGCTATGAGGACAACATACAGCTGCTTTTTGGCGTGGAACTGGGACTTCAGCCCCAGCTGGCCCAAAAGCACCGCCAGTACCTCTCCTCCTATCCCTTTGACTTTTGTATTGGCTCTTCCCATCTGGTAGACGGCACGGATCCCTATTATCCGAAATTTTATGAAGGGCGAAGTGAGGAGGCCTGCTATCGAAGATACTTTTTCTCCATTTTGGAAAATCTGAATGCCTTTTCGGATGTGGACGCTTATGGACACATTGACTATGTGGTTCGCTACGGCCCCAACAAAAACGCCTTTTATTCCTATGAACGCTATCGGGATGTGATCGATGAAATACTGAAGCTTTTAATTGAAAAAGGTATTGCCCTGGAAGTGAATACGGCAGGATACAAATATGGCCTGGGGGCTCCCAATCCCCACCCGGATATTTTAAAAGCATATCACCGTATGGGCGGGGAGCTTCTCACCGTAGGATCCGATGCCCATAGACCCGAACATCTTGCCTATGATTTTCAAAAGGTGACGCCCCTTCTAAGGGAATGTGGTTTTAAAGCCTATACGGTATTTGAAAAGAGAGTTCCCAGGTTTCTTCCTCTGTAAGTTATTTGTACCCGGCTATGCCAGTATGGTGCCCCCGCCCAGGACATGTCCGCCTTCGTAAAAAACGAGAGCTTGTCCTGGCGTGATGGCCCTCTGTGGTTCCAGGAAGGTAGCTTTTACCAGATCCTCTCCCACTTTCTCAATTCTGCAGGGAGCGCCTTTGTGATTATAGCGTATTTTGGCTATCACTTCCAGGGGGCTTTCCAGATCCTGAATACTCATAAAATTAAGCTTATTCGCCCATACCTCATATCCAAACACATCCTCATGTTCTCCAATGACCACCTCATTTGTCTCAGGTCGGATGGCTGTCACAAAGACTGGATGTCCTAAAGCCAGGTTCAACCCTTTTCTCTGGCCAATGGTGTAGTGTGTGATTCCCTTATGTTTCCCCAACACCTTTCCGTCCGGACTCACAAAATTTCCCGGTCTGCTTACTTTTCCTGTATAGTGCTCAATAAATTCCGCATAGTCCCCATCCGGGACAAAGCAAATCTCCTGACTGTCTGGCTTTCCTGCCACGCGAAGGCCAATCTTCTCTGCGATGGATCGGATTTCCTCTTTCGTATACTCCCCCACCGGCATCAGTGTATGTGCCAGCTGATTCTGGGTCAAACTATAAAGAGCATAGGTCTGATCTTTGGTCTTTGTTACCGAATTAGCGATGGTGTATCTTCCATTGTCAAGTTTCCGAATCCTGGCATAGTGCCCAGTGGCAATGTAATCAGCTCCAATTTCCAAGCTACGCTTCAATAAGGACTCCCACTTCACATAACGGTTACAGGCAATGCAGGGATTCGGTGTTCTGCCTGCCAAGTACTCTGTGGCAAAATAATCGATCACACTTTTTTGAAATTCCTGTTTAAAGTTCATCACGTAGTAGGGAATTCCCAAATCTGAGGCCACCTTTCTGGCATCGTCCACGGCGCTTAACCCGCAACAGCCCCCGTTTTCTTCCAGAACCTGCTCATCTTCCTCTTGCCAGATCTGCATGGTAACGCCGATCACCTCATAGCCTTGCTCTTTCAATAAATAGGCTGCCACAGAAGAATCTACTCCTCCGGACATGCCTACCACTACCTTTCTTCCCATGTCTTTTAATACTCTTCCTCTTCTTCTTCACCCTCATGAATATCTGATTTAGGTTTTTCCAATCCCTCAATCGTGATTCCGTGTTTTTGTGCGTAGTCCCACAAGGCGGCATGTATCGCTTCCTCAGCCAGCAAAGAGCAGTGCACCTTCACCGGCGGAAGACCATCCAGGGCCTCCATCACGGCCTTATTTGTCACCTTCAACGCCTCGTGAATATCCTTTCCTTTCACCAACTCCGTGGCCATGCTGCTGGTTGCCACTGCGGCCCCGCAGCCAAAAGTCTTAAACTTTACATCCCGAATAATCTGGTTCTCATCGATATCCAGATATATTCTCATGATATCCCCGCACTTGGCATTACCCACGGTTCCAACTCCGCTGGCGTCCTCAATCTCCCCCACATTTCTGGGATGGTTAAAATGATCCATGACCTTTTCACTGTACATTGTTTCTTCCTCCAACTATGTTCTAACTGTTCTTAATGTTTCTTCATAAAATCTTCATATAGCGGCGACATACTGCGCAACCGCTCTACAATCCGCTTAATAGCATCCACCACGTAATCCAGGTCTTCCTTTGTGATTTCCGCATCCAAAGACAGCCTCAAAGAGCCGTGAGCAATCTCATGGGGCAATCCGATGGCCAGCAACACATGGGAGGGATCCAGGGATCCGGACGTACAGGCAGAACCGGAAGATGCGCAAATCCCTTCCATATCCAGCATAATCAGCAGAGATTCCCCCTCAATAAACTGAAAGCTGAAATTGGCATTGTTTGGAAGACGTTTGGTTCTGTGCCCGTTAATTCTGGTATACGGAACTTCTTTCATCACGCGCTCCAGCAGATAATCCCGAAGCTCTTCTTCCTTTCTGGCCCGCTCGTTCATATTGGCCATTGCAAGCTCCACTGCCTTTCCAAGTCCCACGATTCCAGGCACGTTCTCGGTACCGGCACGTCTTTTTCTCTCCTGAGCACCTCCGTGGATAAAGGAGCGAATTTTCACTCCCTTGCGGATGTAGAGAAAGCCAACGCCTTTTGGCCCGTTTAGCTTATGTCCGCTTGCGCTTAACATGTCGATATGGCATTCATCTACCTGAATGGGCAGCTTTCCAAAGGCCTGCACGGCATCGGTATGAAACAAAATTCCATGTTCCTTTGCGATTTCACCAATCTCTCTGATGGGCTCGATCGTCCCGATTTCATTATTGGCAAACATCACAGAAATCAAAATCGTGTCCGGTCGAATCGCTGCTTTTAATTGATCTAGCTTTACCAAGCCATACTCATCCACATCCAGATAGGTCACCTCATAACCTTCCCGCTCCAGATACTGGGCCGTGTGCAAAATTGCATGGTGTTCAATCTTAGTGGTTATAATATGCTTTCCCTTTGATCGGTAAGCCTCGGCTGTGGCCTTTAAAGCCCAATTGTCGGATTCCGTGCCGCCTGCCGTAAAATAGATTTCATTGTCCGCCGCCCCAAGTGCCTTGGCGATGACGGATCTCACATCATCCACCGCCTTCTTGCTGTCTGATGCCAGCTCGTAGACGCTGGAAGGATTTCCATAGTGCTCTGTGAAATAGGGAAGCATGGCCTCCACCACTTCGGGAGCCGTTTTTGTGGTTGCTGCATTGTCTAAATATAAAAACTTCTTCATGACTGACCTCTCCTTAATTCTCGCATTTCCTATTATTTATCCAGCCCATACTCCTGGCTTTCTTACTTTCCTCCAAAAGCTGATCCAGCATAATACCATCCACAGTCTGATTAATGCTGTCATTGATCTGCTTCCATACATACTTTGTGACGCAAAAATCGGCCCCCTCACAGGTACTCTCCTCCTTCAGGCCCGGACACTCTACTGCTTCCAGACTTCCCTCCAGCGCCCGCAGAATGTCTCCCACAGAAATCTGATTTGGCTCCTTTGCAAGGCGGTAACCGCCCCCGGCCCCCCGAATGCTCCTGACAAGCCCGGCTTTTTTTAACTTTCCCACCAGCTGTTCCAGATAACTTTCGGAAATATGTTGCCTGGCGGCAATACTGGAAATGGAGACCGCCTCATCCTCACTATAGGTGGCCAAGTCTATGAGCGCCCGCAGACCATATCTGCCCTTTGTAGACAATTTCATGTTGTCACCCTCAATCTGTTTCCAGTTTTCTATTTAATTCCTAGTAATTTACTGGGATTTATGAAGACTATATCATTAACTGCCGGTTCTGTCAAGCTCCCTTCTTGAATATACTGAAAGAAAAATCATTGGTGTCTATGTCCGAAAAACATGTCATTTTAAAGGGTGCTTTCATACTGACGGCCGTGGGGTTTATTAACCGCATTATTGGCTTCTTCTATAGAATATTCCTTTCCCAGGCTATCGGTGCGGAGGGAATGGGAATCTACCAGCTGATCTTTCCTGTCTATGCCATGACCTTTTCCATCGCGGTTTCAGGTATACAAACCTCTATCTCCAAATATGCGGCTGCAAAAAAGGCTTTGCAGGACAAAAAAGGCTGCAGGAATGTCCTTTTTTTGGGGACTACTCTCTCTTTTGGACTTTCTGTTCTGGTAGCCTGGGTTCTTTACGCCTATGCGGATCCCATTTCCGTACATTTTTTGATGGAGCCCCGTTGTGCTTCTCTGCTAAAGCTGATCTCCTGGTCCATCCCCTTCCGAAGCGTTCACGCCTGCATTACCGGCTACTATTATGGACTAAAAAAAACCAGCATTCCTGCCATTACACAGCTTTTAGAACAGCTCACCCGCGTTACCGCGTCCTACCTGACTTATATGATACTCTTGGAGCAAGGTCTTCCTGTCACGCCGCTGATTGCTGTGGTTGGTATGGTAGCGGAAGAGGTGGTTTCCTCGCTTTTTTCTGTGACTGCTCTGCTTTTTCACTTCATACGGTCAGGGAAAAAAGCCGATACCTCCCCGGCCCAAACCAGCCTGTTCGCGCAGCTTAAGGGAATCCTGACTCTGTCCGTTCCCTTGTCCGGAAACCGGGTTCTGTTAAACGTCCTGCAAAGTGTGGAGGCTGTTTGTATTCCACAGAGACTTCGTCTCTTCGGTTTATCGACTTCCGCTTCTTTAAGTATCTACGGAGTGCTGACCGGAATGGCTCTCCCATTGATTCTGTTTCCCTCCGCCATCACAGGTTCCATATCCATTATGCTGCTTCCGTCCGTTTCGGAGGCCCAAGCAAAAGGGAATCGGCGTCAAATCATAAGTACCATCGAAAACGCGCTGCGCTACAGCCTGCTCCTTGGTATCCTTTGCACCGGACTATTTCTGGCCTTTGGGGAAGATATGGGAACACTTCTGTTTCATGACGCTTCCGCCGGAAGTTTTATTTTGACTCTTTCCTGGATCTGTCCCTTTTTATATCTGGGGACTACCCTGGGAAGTGTTTTAAACGGTCTCGGCAAAACGGTTACTTCTTTTTTACAGAACACCGCGGCCCTGCTGGTACGCATTCTCTTCGCCTGGTTTGCCGTCCCCTCCTTTGGTATCACCGGATACCTTTGGGGCGTTTTAGCCAGTGAACTTTTAACCTCCTTTTCCGCCATTTATGTGCTGCACAGAGACTACCACTTCCATTTTGACAGTTTGCGCTGGATCGTAAAGCCTGCCTGGATTCTCATTGTATGCGGCGGCATTCTCCTGTCCGTAAAAAAGGTGCTTTCTTTTTTCTTTCAATGGCAGAATTCTTTGCCGGCATTGGCGCTCTCTATGATTTTTATGTGTGGCAGCTACTTATTTTTATTGTGGCCAGATTTGAAAAAGCTATGAACGCACTCTAAAAAAACAAAAAAGAATGGCAGCATAAGATGACGCAAATCAGACATACTAAGCCTGTAAACCAGAAAAAGCCTGTTCTCAGGTTCTCAAAAGGAGGCTTAAACATGACAGATATTTCCGAATTGGATCTTCAGAATTTGCGCCATCTCATCGGCGGTTTCAGTACCACCCACTGCAAGATGAACGACTATGCTCAGAAAGCTACAGATCCGGCTGTGAAACAATTTTTCCAGAAGTCCGCTCAATCTGCCCTGGAAAGCAAACAGCAGCTCATGAAATTCTTACAATAGGAGGTAATGAACATGGATGAAAAGACAATGGTATCCGATACACTGGCTGGTATCAACGGGGAGCTGGTTCGCTACGGAGAAATGATTCCCCAGACGGAAAATCCTCAGCTAAAGCAGATCTTAAAACAGATGCGAAATCAGTGTGAAATGAGCCAGGAAGAAATTTATCAGATCGCCCGCAGCAAACAGTATTACGTTCCCGCTGCCAAAGCCACTGCTGAGGAGGTTCAGCACGTCTATTCTATATTGAGCCAGGGTTGATCTTTGGAATGGACAAATTAAGAAGTTAATAAGAATTTCATACCTTGCCAGTCTCCCGATCTTATGTCATAATAAATTCGAGAGAAAAGGTTCACAAGGTGCCGCTTCCAAACGAACCGGCACCTTGTGCTTCATCTTGGCTTTTTTGACCGATCAAGTACGGAATATACGGATATGAAGGAGGTCTCTGTTCATGCGCAAGAAACAAACCCGTCATCCCTTGCTTCCCATTCTGGCCTGCTCTATGTGCCTGCTTTTACCACTGGAAACTCAGGCGGCAAACTGGCAGTGGATACAAAATGGAGCCAAACTCCAGTATATGGATCTGGATAATACCGCACAAGATCACGGGATGCTTCGCTCCACTTTTCGAACCATCAAAGGCCACACGTATTATTTTGATGCAGATGGAAGCGTACATACAGGATGGCTATATCTGAAAAAAGGTACCTATTTTTTTCGTTCTAACGGAGCCATGGCAAAAAACGAGTGGGTGGGAAATTATTACTTTACAAAATCCGGTAAAATGGCCAGGAACCGCTGGATCGGCGGCAAAAAAAATGGCCGCTATGTGGGCGGTAACGGCTGCTGGATTCCAAATTACAACTCCAAAAAACGTGCCCGCTTTGTCACCAACAAAAAAGGCACCCGATACCGTAAGGATGATGGCACCTTCGCCAAAAAGGAATGGCTGTGCATTCGGGGAAAGTGGTATTACTTTTATTCTAATGGCTACATGGCTAAAAATCGCAGGATCGGAAAATATTATGTGAATAAAAAAGGGCAGATGGTGCTCAATCGTTGGGTCCGCATTGGAAATTTTCGCATGCACTACGGTCCTGATGGAAAGGTAAATCGAAAAATAAGAAAAGGACGATAAAAATAAGGTCAACGGGTTTTCCCGTTGGCCTTATTTTTCATTCCTTTTATTTACCTGAAAGCCAGGAATACAGTTCATCGTACTTTGCCGCAGAGGCATTCCAGGAGAAGTCTGCCGCCATAGCTCTGTCAATGAGCTTATTCCACTCTCTTTTCTTTTCTATATAGATATAATGAGCATATTTGATGGTATTCATCATCTCATGCGCATTGTAATTTGCAAAACTAAAGCCTGTACCCGTGCCCTCGTATTCGTTGTAAGGCCATACCGTGTCCTTCAGTCCACCGGTTTCCCGCACAATAGGCAGTGTGCCATAGCGAAGGCTCATCAATTGACTTAAGCCGCAGGGTTCGAACAGAGAGGGCATCAAAAACGCATCTGCGGAAGCGTATATTTTGTGAGACATTGCCTCAGAATAGTAAATATTGGCAGATACCTTGCCCTGATACTTCCACGCAAAATGGCGGAACATATTCTCGTACCGCTCTTCCCCGGTTCCCAACACCACCAGCTCCAGATCCTGCTGGCAGATCTCATCCATCATGTAGGCAATCAGATCAAACCCCTTCTGATCGGTCAGTCTGGATACGATGCCCAGCATGAATTTCTTTTCATTGACTTCCAGACCCAGTTCTTCCTGAAGGGCCCGCTTATTCTTTACCTTTTCCTTTCGGAAATTCTTGGCATTGTAATTTTTCGCTATATATGGATCCGTCTCCGGATTGTATTCGTTGTAATCGATACCGTTTACAATTCCTCTCAGATCATGAGCTCTGGCATTTAACAGACCGTCCAGATGCTCTCCGTAAAAAGGTGTCTTAATTTCCTCCGCGTATGTTTCGCTGACCGTGGTAATGGCATCCGCATAAACCAGGCCTCCTTTCAGGTAATTGGCATCCCCATAGGCCTCCAGCTTATCCGGAGTGAAATAGTAAGCTGGAAGTCCCGTGATATCCTTGACGGTCTTCATGTCCCAGATTCCCTGAAACTTCAGGTTATGTATGGTCATGATAGACTTCATATTCCGGAAAAAATCTCCCTCATGAAATTTATCTTTCAGAAAAACCGGAATCAGGCCAGTCTGCCAGTCATGACAATGCACGATATCCGGCTGGAATCCAATCACCGGAAGAGCAGATAAGGCCGCCTTTGAAAAGAACGCGAACTTTTCGATATCTTCGTAAATATTTCCATAGGGCTTTGCGCCTGCAAAATAATATTCGTTGTCAATAAAGTAAAACCAAATCCCCTCATACTGTAACTCCAATACGCCTACGTACTGGCTTCTCCAGATCCATATAAAAATGAGCCCTGTACTGCAGCATGTCTTTGTACTCCTGTTTCATGCACATGTACTTTGGCAGAATCACCCTTACATCGTAATACTCTTTGTTAAAGCATTTGGGAAGGGACCCCACCACATCTGCCAAACCTCCCGTTTTGATAAACGGAACGCATTCAGAAGCTACAAACAATACCTTCTTCATAAGCTACAACCTCCTAAATAAGTGCCTTTTTTCTATTATACCGCATTTGCGATGTAAAAGAAAGCATTATCTGGATTTATATTCGAGGCGTATTTTATCTGCAATTAAAGCTATAAACTCCGAATTGGTAGGTTTTCCCTTTCCTGTGCTCACCGTATAACCAAACAGTTCATCTATGGTATCCATCTTTCCTCTGCTCCAGGCCACTTCAATGGCGTGTCGGATGGCCCGTTCCACCCGGCTTGGTGTGGTCTGGTGCTTTTTCGCAATGGTGGGATAAAGAATTTTCGTAATGGAATTTAACATTTCCATATCTCCCACGGACATGATGATGGCATCCCGCAGGTACTGATATCCTTTGATATGAGCAGGTACGCCGATTTCATGAATAATATTCGTCACATCCGTCTCCAGATTTCGGTCCATATACTCCTGCTTACTCTCATAGGCGTTGACCTTGCGCACCTCCGTAAAGTTTTTCTCTCTGCTGATTCTGGTATGTTTGATCCGGTTAATCACCATATCATTGTCAAAGGGCTTCAAAATATAATAATCCGCGCCCAGATTAAAGGCGTCCTCCGTAATTTTCTCCTGCCCCACAGCCGTAATAACAATAAAGGCAGGATGCTTCTTAATGTTTTTATCTTGGTTTACCCGTTCCATTACGCCAAGGCCATCCATTTTCGGCATAATAATATCCAGAAGTACTACATCAGGTTCCTTTTGTTTGATAATCTCTACAAGCTCTTCCCCATTCTCTGCTTTTCCGACAACCTCCAGCTCGCTGTCGCTGCTGACAATACGGTCTAACAACTGAACCATCCGGTTATTATCATCTGCAATTGCGACGTTTAATTTTTCCATTTGCTACTCCTCCGCATTTCAATACATTTTGTAAAAACTACTTGTATTATACGGATAATAGCCATGATTATCAAGAAGAAGTTGTCTCCAAGATTCGACAAGCGTCGTAATTCTGCCGGAGTTTCTCCTACTTTACACTACCAGGTGCTTCTTTTTTATTCTTCATTTTGTTTTAAAATTGTAATAATTTGTTAATTAATTTAATATTTTTGAAAAACTTAAGAAACATCTTTCTTTTGCCTATTTTAGTGTTTAAATTTTCAGATTTTCCTCATTTTTATTCATGTCGAATTTTGACTTTCGTTTTTTGGATAAAAAAGAAAAACAGGAGGGGATTCTGTCGTTCCCCTCTCTATCTCTTAAGAACTTTTTTGTCCCCCATCCAGCATAGTCTCCGCAAAAATCCCATAGCCCCTTGTAGCATCCTGGATAAATACATGTGTCACTGCGCCAATAAATTTCCCATTCTGGATAATAGGGCTTCCACTCATCCCCTGCACAATTCCTCCGGTTAACTCCAAAAGCTCCGGATCCGTCACATGAATAACCATACTTTTATTCACATCCCCTGCCCCCATGCTTACCTTCTCAATCTCAATCTCGTACGTCTGAACCGTGCCGTCAAAAGCACACAGAATCTGCGCAGGCCCTTCCTGGATCTCCTGTTTAAATCCCACGGGAATCGAATCTCCTTTTTGATATCCTTCTGGAAATCCAGAAAGAGTACCAAAGATACCTGTCTGTGTATTTGCGTTTATAGTGCCCAGCTCCCCGCCGTCCTGATAATGAATCACGCCGCACAGTTCTCCGGGAGCTCCACGCTCCCCTTTGGTGATGGAAAGAATATCTGCATTGTACAAAGTTCCCTCCCGAACCGCCAGTATGGTATTCGTATCTACATCACTGATTCCATGGCCCAGTGCCCCGAAATTCCCCTCTTCATCCACATAAGTCAAAGTGCCGATCCCCTGGGTATCATCCCTCACCCAGAGCCCCACTTTATATTCCTCTGTTCCCGTCTGAACCGGGGATATCTTAACGCTTGTCAGGCTTCCTTCCCGAAGCATCTGAATGACAACTTCCTTTCCCTTGGAAGCGTTTACCGCCTCCACCAACTCTTCCTTGGTACCTACGGAAATCCCATTGACCCCCACAATGTAGTCTCCGGACTGCATTTTATTTAAAGCAGGTTCATAGTCCAGTCCGTCCATTCCATTTACCACTCCGGTTCCCACCACCAGGATCCCATCGGTTTGCATATAAATCCCGATAGGCATTCCACAGGGTATCACGGAAGTCTCCTCTACGTGGCTTACCTCTACCTCTTTAATGGGAATCAAGCCCAACAGTCGACATTCCACCTTTACCTGGCCCGCAGGTATGTTCGATTCTTCCTGACTTCCGACAGGAACCACGGCCCCCGTTACCAGAGAACCAAAGGACAAGTCCGACAGCTGCTCTTCTTCCTTCCCTTCAATCACATGCAGATGATCCGGCAATTCGCGGTCCACCATCCAGACTCCCAGGCCCAGAAGAATCAAAGTAGCCGCCGCAAAAAGCTGGCACTTTCTCCTTCGCTTCATAGATTCACATCCTTTCCAACAACGAAAGCCCTGTTTTTCGCTGTTATGAATTAAAAGAGGATGTATCCTCAGGATGCATCCTCTTCTAGTATGTGAACTAATCTGCTTTTCAATCTAGTATTTTTTTGTACGGTCTGCCATTTCTTTCATTTCTCTGGCACTTTTTCTCACTGTTTCCGTAATCTGGGCGCCTCCCAAAATTCTGGCCAGTTCTTCCGTGGTCTGGGTTTCATCCAGCTTGCGGATTTCGGTAACGGTTTCTCCCTCTTCTACTTTTTTCTCAATAATATAGTGGCAATCTGCCATGGCCGCAATCTGCGCTAGATGGGTGATGCAGATAACCTGACGTTTTTTCGCAATGACTGCCAGCTTCTCCGCCACCTTCTGGGCCGTTCTGCCGCTAATACCCGCGTCGATCTCATCAAAAATCAGCGTATCTGTATCATCCCGATCCGCCATCACGGTCTTAACGGCCAGCATAATTCTGGAAAGCTCTCCTCCCGAAGCCACCTCCCACAAAGGCCTTGGCGGTTGTCCGGGATTCGTGGAAATCAGAAAGCTAACGTCATCTTTTCCATCCGCTCCCGGCTCCAGCCTCTCTTCAAAATGGATCAAAAATTCCACATCCAGAAAATTTAAATCTTTCAGTCCGTTTCGGATACGCTTTTCCAGTTGGGCTGCTGCCTGTTTTCTCAATGTTGTCAGACGCTCACAGTTCGCTGCCAGACGCTTGTGGCTCTCTTGCTTTTGTCTTTCGAGTTTTTCACAATAATTTTCATAATCCTGCAATATAGACAGTCTTTCCTGTTTTTCTGCCTGGTATTCTAAGATTTTTTCGACTGTATTTCCATATTTTGCCTTTAAATGGTTGTAAAGATTCAGTCTCTCTTCCACAAGGGCAAAGTCCTCCCCGTCAAAGGAGAGCTCGCTTACATAGGCGGACAGATCTCTGTTAAAATCATTAAGCAGATTGTCGATATCCTCAAGCTGCCGGTTTAGCCCCTGTAGATCCCCATCAAAGCTTAAAACAGAACTCAGAGCACTAACGGCTCTACCACACCGTTCTCCGGCCCCGGAATCCTCGTATCCGGTGAGACGATAGCACTCCGTGGCAGCCTCTAGGATATTTCTGGCGTTGGCCATCTTTCGGTAACGTTCTTCCAGCTCCTCGTCCTCTCCCTGTTTTATATGTGCTTTATCGATCTCCCCGATCTCAAACTCCAGGAAGTCTGCCTCCTTAGCTCTGGATACCTCATCCTGCTTTAATTGCTCCAGCTTTTCTTTGCATGACAAATATTCCCGGTACAGACTTTTGTTTTTTTCTTTTAATGCCCGCAGCTCTTCTCCTGCAAATTCGTCCAGAATCCCCAGATGATGTGTCTTTTGAAGCAGGGACTGGTGTTCGTGCTGGCCACAGATATCGATTAGATATCCTGCCACTTTTTTGATCTGAGATACGGTCACCGTTTCCCCGTTGATCTTACTGATGCTCCTTCCTCCCACCAGCTTCCTGGTCAGGATTACCTGATCCTCCTGTACAGACACCTCCATCTCTTCCAATGCCCGCCTGACGGATTCCTCTTCCACTGTAAACATCAACTCAACCAGAGCCTCTTTCGATTCCTCCTTTACAAATCCCCGAAAGCTCTGGGCTCCCAAAGCCACATTGATGGAACCGATGATAATGGACTTCCCGGCACCGGTCTCACCGGTTAAGATGTTCAATCCCCGATCCAGATGCATGTCCACTTCCTGAATCAGCGCCATATTTTTTACATGAATATTAAATAACATACCTTTTTCGCGCTCTCTTCTCGCTCTTCTTAAGCTCTGCCAACAATTTTTCGAATCTTATCCATCACAATCAACGTATCGTCCACGCTGCGGATGGCACACATAATCGTATCGTCCCCGGCAATACACCCGGCAATCTCCTGCCAGCGCATGGCATCCAAAGCCGCCGCCACGGCCATAGCCATCCCGGATACCGTCTTGATTACCAAAATATTCTGCGCCATTTCCATACCCAAAAATCCGTCTTTTAGAATCCTCAGGTATTTTTCATTCATGCCTGCGCTCTCCGCCTGCATCACCGAATACTTCTGTTTGCCCCCATTTAACGAGATCTTGGTCAGCTTCAGCTCACGGATATCTCTGGAAACGGTAGCCTGGGTCACCTTAAACCCTTCCCGGTTCAAAAGCTCTGCCAGTTCTTCCTGGGTCTCCACATCGTACTGGTTGATCAGATCCACAATCTTCGCGTGTCTCGCTATCTTCATCTCTTATCCCCTTCCCTGTCATCCACTCATTTTCTTACGAAGTGTTTCCAGAAAACTGCTGTTGCTGATCTTAATCAGCCGTGCTTTCTTATCGGACTTACAAATCTCAATCTTATCCGCGCATCCCAGCTTCACAGAAGTATCCCCGTCAAAAGTTGCCTCCGCTCCCTCAACGCTGCTGGGTCTTCCCTCTGCGATCTCAACCGTAATCTTGGCATCCTCCGGCAACACAATGCTTCTGGTGTTTAACGTGTGAGGTGCAATCGGCGTTAAAAGCATCAAAGATGCCTCTGGAGAGACAATGGGTCCTCCTGCGGAAAGGCTATAGCCTGTAGATCCCGTGGGAGTGGACACAATAATGCCGTCTGCACAATAGGAATTTAGGAAAGCCCCGTTTACATAAATATTCATGTCGATGATCCGCAGTCTGCCATTTCTTCCAATCACAATATCATTAAGTGCCAGGTCCCGCATCAGCTTTTTCCCCTGGTGATAGGCGGTCCCACACAGCATCATCCGCTCCTCCAGCGTATACGCCCCATTCATCAGTTGATCCAGCGCTGGTTTCAAATTGCTTTTATCCACCTCGGCCAGATATCCCAAGGTGCCCTGATTAATTCCAAGTAAGGGAATTTCCCTTTCCACCAGGTCCCGCACGGCCTGAAGCAATGTTCCGTCTCCGCCCACGGCCAGCACACACTCCACGTCCTCCGGAATCAAAGACGCATTGGTATATTTGTAGTCTCTCAGTCCATAACTCTGATTGCGCTCCTGTATCATACAGGTCTTGCCCTTCTCCTGCAGGTAGTCTCTCACAGCCCGCGTTGTCTGATACCCCGGATCCTTTAATTTATTCGTTATTATGTAAAATTTATCCATGCGATCACCTGCTAGTCCAACGCCCTGTGGGCATCCTCTACTACACCGGAGACAGAAAAAGGCATCGTTCCCAGATCCGCTCCCTGTTCTCTTTTCTGTAAATGCAAAAGGTATTCAATGTTTCCTTCCGGTCCTTTAATGGGAGAAAATTCCAGATGCAAAGGTTCAAAAAAAATACTCTTTGCGTAATCGGTCACCTGTTCAATCACTTCCCGGTGCACTGCCTTATCCCGCACCACGCCTTTCTTCCCTACCTTGTCCCTGCCTGCTTCAAATTGAGGTTTGATCAGACAAACCACCTGTCCGCTGTCCGTCAAAAGATTTCTCACCGGAAGCAACACCTTCGTCAGGGAAATAAAAGACACGTCAATGGAAGAAAATTCCGCAGGTTCCTGCAAATCCTCCGGAACCACATAGCGAATGTTCGTTCTTTCCATGCAGACCACTCTGTCATCCTGACGCAGCTTCCAGTCTAACTGCCCGTGCCCCACATCCACAGCGTACACCTTCACTGCCCCGTTTTGTAACATACAATCGGTAAACCCCCCGGTGGAAGATCCCACATCCATACAAATCTTCCCCTCCAACGAAAGATGAAACTGTTTCATGGCCTTCTCCAACTTCAGTCCGCCTCTGCTTACATAGGGCAGGGTATTCCCCCGCACCTCTATGGAAACGCTATCTGCAAACATAGAACCGGCTTTATCCTCTTTTTGTCCTTCCACATAGACGTTTCCGGACATAATGATTGCTTTTGCCTTTTCTCTTGAAGCCGCCAGATTTCTTTTTACCAGCAGCACATCTAAACGCTCTTTCATGTTTTCTCCTATAGTCCAATATAAGATGCCAGGATCTTTTTTTCTATGGTCTGAGGATCAATCCCCACTTCTTTTCTCAAAAGCTCCACATTTCCATGTTCCACATAATCATCCGGTAGGGCAATGTTTAGCACTTTAGCCGTCCCCCCGATCCGGTTGATATAGTCCAGTACCTGCTCTCCGAAACCTCCGCAAGACACATTTTCTTCCAACGTCACGAGCAATCGGTGCTCTTTTTCTACTTGGCGAATCAATGCTTCATCCAGAGGCTTTACAAAACGCATATTGATCAGGGAACAGGCATAGCCTAGCTCTTTTAAGTAGCTTCTCACTTCCAGGGCTGTTTTTACCATACTGCCCACTGCTAAAAGAGCGATCTCCCCTTCGTCGTAGAGGATCTCCCCTTTTCCATAGACGATGGGCGCGCGAAAGCCTGCCAATCCGTCGAAGGCTTCTCCTCTTGGATAACGGATCGCAATGGGGCCTGGATATGCCACGGCAAATTTCATCATATCCGACAACTCCCATTTATTTTTCGGAGCCAGAATACACATATTAGGAATCGTGGATAAATAAGATAAATCAAAAATTCCCTGATGGGTCTCCCCGTCACTTCCCACAAGGCCGGCCCGGTCTATGGCAAATATCACATGCAGATTCTGAATGCAGACATCGTGCAGCACCTGATCATACGCCCTCTGCAAAAAAGAGGAGTACACAGCTACTATAGGAATCAGCCCCGCGGCCGCAAGACCGGCCGCAAAGGTCACAGCATGCTCCTCCGCAATTCCTACATCAAAAAAACGTTCCGGAAACATATTCCGAAACCGTTTCAGCCCTGTACCATCTGGCATAGCTGCTGTCACGGCCACCACGCTGGGATACCGATCTCCAAACTTTCTCATCACGGTAGAAAAAATGTCTGTATAGTTGGCCTTGGTTCTTTTGACCGCAGGCAATCCAGTCTCCACGTCGAAAGGCTCTGCCCCGTGGAACCGGGCCGGATGGCGCTCTGCAGGGGGATATCCTTTTCCCTTTTTCGTCAGTACGTGTATTAAGACCGCACTGTTTAACTTCCTGGCCTCTTGAAATACCTTCGCCAGCTGATCCAGATCATGGCCGTCCACCGGTCCCAGGTACGTAATACCCATCTGCTCAAATAACATGCCAGGAATAAACAGCTGCTTGATCCCGCTTTTGGTTCTCCGAATCCGTTCTACCAGCCGTTCTCCGTAGACAGGGATCTTGTTCAGTGTATTCGTGACTTCCATCTTCAGCCCCGTGTATGCTTCACTGGTTCTCAGACTTCCAAGGTATGTGGACATTCCCCCCACGTTCTCCGAGATGGACATGTTATTGTCATTTAATACAATCATAAAATTGCTGTTGAGTCTGGCTGCATTGTTCAGCGCCTCATAGGCCATCCCTCCGGTAAGGGCCCCATCCCCGATCACAGAGACTACCTGATAAGATTCCTTTGTAATTTGTCTTGCGCTTACATAACCCATTCCCGCAGAAATAGAAGTCGAGCTATGTCCCGTGTTAAATGCGTCACAGGGACTTTCTTTTCTCTTTGGGAATCCGCTCATTCCTCCATACTTTCGCAGCGTGTCAAACCCTTCTCTGCGCCCGGTCAGAATCTTATGGGTATAGGACTGGTGCCCCACATCCCAGATAATCTTATCCTTTGGAAGGTCAAACGCCAGATGCATGGCCATGGTCAGCTCTACCACACCCAGATTGGAGGCCAGATGCCCTCCGGATCTGCTGATCTTATGAATCAAAAACTGTCTGATTTCTTCTGCCAGAATGGGCAGTTCCTCCTTGCTCAGTTTTTTAATGTCATTGGCTTTGTTGATTTTTTCTAGTACCATTCGCTGTTCACCTTCTATTTATTTCGATGTACCAGGCTGAAGATCAGCTCTTCTAAGAAGGGATTCTCATAAGGCAGGGTATGCAGTCTCTCTACGGCTTGTCTGGAAATCTCCTCCACATCCTCCGCTGCCTTTTCTAATCCCTCCACGGTCACATACGTAGTCTTCTGATTTTTTGCGTCACTGTGAATGGGCTTTCCCAACTCCTTCTGAGTTCCTGTCACATCCAGAATATCATCCCGTATCTGAAAAGCCAGTCCCACCTCTGAGGCAATCTGTCCCACACAGTCAACCTCCGGTAAAGACGCTCCTGCCAAAACCGCTCCGATCATCATAGAAGCCTCAAGCAATGCCCCTGTCTTTAAACGATAGATAAAATTTAAACGTTCCCGGTCCAGCGGCTTCCCTGCGGATTCCACATCCACAGTCTGTCCACCGATCATCCCGTAAATTCCCGTCTTGGAAGCCAAAATTCCAATCGCTCTTCCCACACCCGGATTATGTGGCTCCATCTCAAAAGCCATTGCGGCTGTTTCATAGGCCAGATTTAATAGTCCGTCTCCCGCCAGGATTGCTATGGCCTCTCCATATACTGCATGGGTCGTCTTTCTCCCCCTTCGGTATTCGTCGTTGTCAATGGCCGGAAGATCGTCGTGAATCAGGGAATGGGTGTGAATCATCTCGATGGCAGCCATAAAAGGCTCAATTACCTTTCCTCTGCCGCCAAAGAGCTCATACGTTTGCTGCATCAGCAGTGGCCTTAAACGTTTCCCTCCGGCAAGCATACTGTAATTCATAGCCTGAAGCACCGTTACCTGGTATCCTTCCTCCTTCGGAAGGTACTTGGCTAATATGGTCTGAATTTCATCTACCTTTTCCTTTAATTCTTCTTTAAAATTCATCTGTTTCACCATTGTCCTTTAAAACCAAAACCTTCTTTTCCACCGTATCGATTGTTTCATTACATCTCTTAAGCAGCTTCATACCTTGCTGATACTTCTCAAAAGAGTCCTCCAGACTAATCTCCCGGCTCTCCAGATCTTCGATCAGTCCTTCCAGGCAGGTAAACATCTCCTCTAAAGTCTGCTCCTTATGTCTCTCCTTTTCTTCCATCCCTGTCTTCCTCTCTTTTCCAATGATCTACGGAAAGAACCTGTGCGCAGATCCTACCGTCGGATATATAAATCTGCAATGTCTCTCCTTCCTGCACCTGAGCAATTTCACATACCTTTTCCCCGCCCTGGTCTGCCACAAAGGCATAGCCCTGTTGCAGCTTTTCCAATGGAGACAGTCCTTTCATTCGTTCCACATAAAGTCTCAGCCTGTGTCTGGCATGCTCCAGGTTCTGTTCCATCAGCCGTTCCAGACGATCTTCCCGCTCCATCAGGTACTGACGCATCTGCTGCATACGCCCTTGTGGACTCCCATATCTGAGTCTCATATCCAGCTGACGGACTTTTTCTCTGGCTCTGTACAGTTGGTCCTGCATACATCGTCCAAGACGCATTCTATACCCTTCCAAATCTTCTTGTACCTTGCGGATATCCTCTACAGCCAGTTCGGCCGCCGCCGAGGGTGTGGGAGCCCTTAAATCTGCGGCAAAGTCTGAAATCGTAGTGTCGGTCTCATGCCCCACTGCGGAAATCACAGGAGTCATACTCTGAAAGATGGCGGTAGCCACTTTCTCCTCGTTAAAGGCCCACAGATCCTCCATGGAGCCGCCTCCCCTGCCTACGATCATAACATCCACACCGTAGGTGTCCAAAAGCTGAATACCTTTTACAATGCTGTCCGCCGCTCCTTCTCCTTGCACCAATGCCGGGTAGAGCACCAGCTGAATATACGGATTGCGCCGTTTTGAGATATTGATAATATCCCGGATAGCGGCCCCTGTAGGCGCTGTCACAACTCCCAGGGTTCGGATATGTTTTGGTATCGGCTGGTTGTGCTCCTGGGCAAACATCCCCCTTTCCTCCAGCTCACGCTTTAACGCTTTCAATTTCTCATAAAGCCTTCCCGCTCCATCCAGGATAATTTCATTGGCATAGAGCTGATAGGTTCCATCCCGTTCATAGACATTCACATTTCCGAGGACAATAACCTGCTGCCCGTTTTGCATGGAAAAGGCAAGCCCCTTTCGGGAACCCGCAAACATAATGCAGGAGATCGAACCGGTCTCATCCTTCAAAGAGAAGTACAGATGTCCGGAGGTATGGTATTTGCAGTTGGATACCTCCCCCCGAATATAAATCCTCCGAAGTACAAAATCCTGGGTAAACATATGCTTAATATAAGCATTGATCTGACCAACGGAATATACATTCTGCATCTGTTTCATCCTAATCTTCTACCAGTTTTGCCAAAATTCCGTTAATAAATGCGGAGGAGTCATCTCCCCCAAAGGTTTTTCCCAGTTCCACAGCCTCGTTGATGGCCACTCCTGTTGGAATGTCCTCGTCATACTTCATCTCATATACCGCAAGGCGAAGGATCGCCAGTTCCGCCTTTCCCATACGCTCAGGCCTCCATCCCTTTGCCACAGCGGTCAATCTGGCATCAATCTCCGGCAATTTTTCCTTCACATGTTCATATTTTTCCTGCATATAGGTCTGATCCTTTTCCTGAAGTTCACCCAATTGTTCAAAATACAGGGACAGCTGTTCCGGCATTTCCTCATCCGGATGAAATTCCACGAAAAATAACAGTTTAAATATGTGCTCTCTCAATTCTCTTCTTGTCATGCTCTCTTCCTCATTTTATATATTCCTGATTTTCTGATATATGGAAAAAGGATGCCTGTACAGACATCCCTGGTATGCATCAATTACTTCCGTGTCTCCAGATTTACACTTGCGATGCGGATATTCACATCAGACACGGGCAGCCCTGTCATGTTTTCAATGGACGCTTTTACCTTTTCCTGTACCTTCTTGCATGTTTTTGGCACGCTGTAGCCATAGTCTATATTTAACGCCAAGTCCACCTGCACGCTTCCCTCTTGTACGGTGACCTTCACGCCCTTTGACAGATTCTTCATCCCCAGCTTCCCGACCAGTTCATTTGTAATGTTCCCGGCCATGCTGGCCACGCCTTCCACCTCAGTAGCCGCCAGTCCTGCAATGATGGCAACCACCTCATCTGCAATCTGTACCTGTCCAAAACTTTCATCTGCCTGAATCGTATAGCTATTCTGGTTCTCGTCTTTCCCCATCTCGTTAACCTCCTTTACGAATCCCAAGCGGCCGTCAACTATGCGATCGCTATTTGTTCTATTATATCAGAAATCAAATATGTTGTAAACGCACAAAGTCAAAAACCCAGCGTCAATGAGCAGCTGGATTTCCCTTCTCTGCCCTTTGAATCCTGCCTTTCAAAATCACAAAGGGACGGCCCCACAGGTAACCGTCCCCCTCTGTCCTATGCTTCTGTCGGAAGAAATTTCATCCTCAGATCCTCATAGGGATTTTTCTTAAATACTTCAATGGTCGAACACCATTTGTCCACCAGACAAACCAGCACACTTTCCCGATATCTGGGAACCGCCGGTGTCAGCGGAAACATATGCTTGCGGATAATATCTTTTTCTCTCTCTGTCAGAGCAAAATCTTTCTTCGCGTTGTCCAGGGCCTTCCCCGGATGTGTAAAGCCATGCCAGCTGTGGGATGCGTCCTTTTCATGCCAGTCATATAAAAAATAATCGTGCAGCAAAGCTCCCCGAATCAATTCTCTCTCACTGTAAGAAAGGTGAAATTTATAAGCCAGCCTGCAACTAAAATAGGAGACCGCAATGCTGTGTAGCAGGGTGCTGGTATTTCCGTGCTGTGTATAATCATCCATGTGCTGCAGTCTGGAACCAGACGCTACCTTTCTCACACTTTTGGCGAACTTCCTTTCAAATGCCAAACGGGCTGCTTCCCTCTCTTCCTTCGATCTGAAAAATCGTTTTAAAATGATAAACACTTCTTTCTCCATTGATCAGAAATATTTTTAGCCTACGGCCTCATTTTATGCGAGGGAAAAGAAAAAAGCAACCTGTTTTTTATGAATTAAGAAAAAATTATTATTTTGTAAAAGTCTGTCCCGTCTGATAAAAGGTATCCTCGTATACGCAGAGGATTTCATAGGTATCTGACTCCAGATTCTGAAGAGGAATCGGAATATTTCCTTGATGAACCAGGAAGTCTTCCTTCGTCTGCCGAATGTCTGCGGAGTCATACACGTAAGTATGCTCATTCCCCTTAAAGATCAACTGGGAAATTCTGTGATCCAACACATTCACATACAGAACTTGACCTACCAGTTTGAAGGATACCTGATCTTTTAGTGTCTTTTTGGGCGTATCCACACGCTTTTGAATTTCAACAGCCGGACGCAGAGACCCTTTGATATAATTCTCATCAATCTCCATTGGTGCTGCCAGGTCCACCCAATTGATTTTCATCTCTGTGGCCCGATAAAACTTCTTTTTGATAGAGAACTGATTGATAATTTCTCCTGTGTCATAGTCAAATTCATAAGTCATGGCACGGCGCTCGTCCTCTGACTCAGTCACCCATCCGCACATGCCGAAAATGTGATTACTCTCCTGGTCATATATGGTATTTGAGGTTATTTTTGAGAAAATTACATCCAACATTTTAATCTGTTTTACTGTTTTTGCCTCCTCATCAATGGAAAATACCATCACATGAGAATTTTTCAGCCCGTCGAAATAATCTACCTTTCTGGATCCGGACCAATGATTGTCAAACAGGGACAGTTCGACGGTGCCGGGATCTCCATCCAAATCCGCATCTAACTGATATGCGGTATGCTGTTGGAAGAACCAGGTAAAATCTCCCTCAGGCTCCAATACATACTGTTCAAAATCGGTTCCTTCCCAGAACTTGGGGTTTGCGAAAATCCATACAATCTCGTGAGTAGACCAGTCAATCTTAATTACAGAGTGCAGATTCCTGGCACTGATCAGGATCGTATCATCCTCAGGCTGATACGATACGGTGTTAATATGAGCCCAGTCCATCTTATCGACATAGGTGGTGCCAAAAATCTCATTTAACTCCAGGTCATTGACAATCTCCCCCGTCTCTCTGTCGATCTCAATGATCTCATCTTCGAAGTGGCTCTTAAAGCTGCTGGTCAAAGCCAGCAAATTGCCACCCGGCTCTTTTTCAATCACTTCGTGGTGGCTGCCATTTGGCAGATAGTACATATTATAGGCCCTTCCCAGATAATCTAGCTCATAGAGATTTGTGGACTGTGGCTTTTGCTGGGATGTGGCATAGGCGCCTGTATCCTGGAAAATCAGCCTCTGATTGGACAGGTTATACATACCGTAGTTGCCGCATTCCTTTTCAAAGTACCACCGGATATCCCCTGCACTGTCATAGGCGAAGGGATACAGACACTGTTGGCCATAGAGCATCGTCAGTCCAAAGGCAGAGGTACCGGAAGTCTTCACCGGCTTTATCATATCCTGAAACTCTTCTGGAAGTCCACTGGTGGCAACCTTCAACTCCTTGGTCTCAGTCACATTTCCATCCCCATCCAAAAGCTCCAGTACCACGGTATTTTCCATACTGGGGTACAATCCCACCACAGGCACGCGGTGAGAAGTGGAAGGCTTTACCTCGCCGGTAATATCCGTAGCCTCTGTCTTGCCCTTTACCGTGATACGAACTCCCGCTTCTTCTTCCGTCTGAAACAGGATCAGACCAGTCAGGGGAGAAATTTTATACGGATTTAAAATCACCAATGGTTCCTGGAAGGTATAATTTCCAGATTTCAGTTCCGCCTCCACCTGCCTGTCAATTTCATAGGTCGTCTTTACCAGTGTATCCTCCGACGGTATGGTGGTCTCAATCTGGGCGGAGGCTTCATCATTTTCGGTAATAACCTGAGCCTCATCCAAGTCCACATCAACGTCCACCACCCGCTTGTAATACCCGTAGGCTTTCTTATCCTTTTCCTTTACACTGTAGGGAACCTCCATGCCAACCATACGGTAAAGGGTATTGCGAATGCCGATTCGTTTCCAGTAGCACAGGCACAAAAAGATAACGGCTAGAATCACTCCGAGTACAATCCACAGAGTCTTCATTTTTTTCCGCTCCATACTTCCCTCCTGTTACAGTTCCATGGAGTACCCGGTCTGGTAAGTTTCCCCGTCCAAAACCAGATAGATCTCATAGGTATTGCCCTCCAGCCCCACAGGCGATACCCATCCGCTGACAGTAACATTGGTCTCGCCTTCGCCGTCGGTGCCATGCTGAGTCAGGCCGTATGCTTTGATTTCTTCTCCATTTTTCAGGACAAGATAACCATCCTCCAGAGCATCGGCCGCTGTCTGAGTCTTGTACCCACCGTTTAGAGACAATTTCATGGAATCCAGCGTGAACTCCCAACCGCTGCCATCCAAAGGTTGCGTATGATCAAGAGAAATTTGGGCCTCTGCAACCGGCGTCTGTCCAAGATTTCCTAACACCTCCGGTTCTGTCGTCACATCCAAATTGGCCCCCTCTGTATACATAGGAATTCGCAAAGAGCGATAAGTCAAAGAGACATAACTGTCCCCGGAAATCTTCATTTCAAATACCAGATTTCCATTGCTGATCTGATCGATATGCGTGGTCTTCACCAGACCCGGTGTCATCATATTGGAAGGCCCAAAATCATGGCTGTCTTCATCCGGACTGTACAGGTTTGATCCTGCTGTAATCCAAAGCTGATTCTGGGTGCCGTCCAGGGAAATCACCCCTGAAATCCAGTCTGAGTACCATTCCGGTCCCCGTTCTTTTCCATATTGATATACCTGCTCAATGGTCATATCCTCCGTATTGATCCGATAAATCACGGCTCTGGAGTAAACCTGGTCTCCACTGACCTTATTCTGAATATTTTCCGGCTTTACCTTTGCGGTTCCATTGTCAAACATCATAATATCGCCGTTTGCCAGCATACTGATCTGGTGCTGAGCATACTGCCACTCGAAATTGTCTCCCTTAGGTGTAAAGAAATATTTCTTATCTACTTTCTCCCATCCTGTGGGATCTCCCAGAATCCATGCCAGGCTCTTATCTGATCTGTTTACTGCCACAATTGCATCCTTATGCCTTGCGGATAACAAGACCAAATCATTAACCTCGTCATACCAGACTCCATTGTTATGGAACCAATCCAGTTCTTCTGTCCCGTCCAGTTCATTGGATGCGGACGCTCCGTCCTTCTTGTCTATCAGGTCCGCCATGTCCAGTTCCCATACCACTTCCCCTGTGTTCCTGTCGATTTCCACCACATAATCTTCCAAAGTGGTCAGGTCCGGGCTGTCTCCGGCCACCAGGAAATTGCCGTTGGGCATCTCATAAAAATCATGATGCATTCCTCCGGGAATCGCATACTCCCGATAAACTCTGCCGCTTAAGTCCACTTCCTGAAGTCCGGACCGATAATAGGTCTCCTTTAGCAAGAACTGCGTGGGCATCATCAGATGACCATTCTTCAGCTGATGCACCCCCAGAGGAGAACCGCCTGTAAAATACCATCGGATATCTCCCGCTCCGTCCACGGCATAGAGACTTCCGCCAGCGGAACATACCACGGTTAAATTTGAGAAATCATAAGCGCTGGAATCCTTCATGTCCACTTCAATCGTACCTACATTGATGTCCAGTTTTTCAGTAGTCACTTCCACCGTGCTTGTCTCACCGCTATCCAAGGTCAGTTCCACTTGGGTAGTCTCCCCATTATACAGACCATATACCGGAACAATATGCTCTGTGGCAGGCGCAAACGTACCACTAATATCATTTTCCTGGGCTTTCCCCTTTACTGTAACGGTGCCGCCCACTTCCTCCTCTGTGCTAAATACCACTACTGCGGTCAGCGGTGAAGTACCGTAAGGATCCAGTATCACACTGGGTTCCTCAAAGGAATACCCATTTTTCGCCTCATCCAGCAATGCCTCGTCCACTGCCTTCTGGCTTTCAAACACATCTGTTACTTCTAATTTTTGTGTATCCAGCTCCTCGGTTTCTTCCTCCTGCTCAGTCTCTGTCTCTGGAGCAGTCTCTTCTGAGGTATCCGCCTCTGTGGCCATGGCCTCATCCCCCTCTTCCGGGGATACTACAGGTCTCGTACAGCCCGCAGCTCCCATCGAAACTGTCATTGCCACCACACAAAGCATTGCAAGTAATTTTCTGTTTTTCATAATATCCTCCGTTTACTGTACGTCCGGTAAATCACAGGTATAAGTCTCTGCTTCAAATGGGTAGGACAGCTGCAGTCCGGTGGCCCCTTCCTTGATCTCAAAGGCAAGCCAGCCCTCATTGGAGCCAAAGTTCAGTGCTGTTCCGGACATTCTGGTCATACCCAGATCCGTAATGAACTCGTCCTCAATCCTTGTATATTCATTGCCCTCTGCATCCGTCAGCTTCAGAGACGGCCAGTCAATGACCTCCTTGCTGCCATCCTTCTCAATATTCATCTTCAAAAGACAATAGACATTTCCTTCTCCGGCCTCTTTTACAAAGTCGTTGGTCTCCACTCCCGTGTAACCGAGATCCACACTGACATTTTCCAGAGATTTGTTCACTTCCATATCTTCTACGACAATATGCCATCCTGCTACCGATACGTCTGAAAGAACCTCTCCCTCCGAGGCAGTTCCTTCCTGGGCCGCTTCACTCTCCTGGGTATCTGCCGCATCCTGGCTGGCTTCTGTCTGCTCCTGTGTGGCTGCCTCTGTCACCTGAGCAGTTTCGCTTTCCTTTTCAGAACCTTCTCCACATCCTGTAAGCAGTCCCATGCCCAGCACAGCCGCGCTTAATATCGCAATCCCTTTTCTTCTCATACTCTGATAACCTCTCTTATTTCATTTTTTCGACCTATTCTATCACAGCAATGTGAGAAAAATGTGATAAGGCCTATCCTTTGGAAATGTCAAAACCTGTATCATAATACGTATTCTGGTAAACACAATACAGCTGATAAGTGTCTGCTTCCAGATTTCCCATGGGAACCGGAATATCAATGGGTACATTTAAGAAATTCTTTCTCTTCAATTTAATATCTGTCAGATCATATACGTAGCTATGGGACTCCCCTTTAAAAAGAAGTTGGGAGATATGATGATCTAGGGTGTTGACATAGAGCACGCTTCCTTTCCGCTTCAGGCTGATTCCCTCTTCCAAAACTTGCTTTGGTTCTTTGATTTTTTTCGGTGTCTCCACCGCAGCCCTTAATTCCCCTTTGATATATTCCTGATCCGTCGCAAAAGGCCGGGCCAAATCTTCATAATTTACTTTCATTTCCATGGCTCGATAAAAGCGATATTTCAGAGAATATCTGCGCACAATCTCCCCGGTCTCATAATCAAACTCATAAATCTTTCCAAACCGCTTTTGATTATCCTTTAACAACCATCCGCACATTCCAAACAGGTGGCCGGACTCGCCGTCATAGACTGCATTTGATGTAATTTTGGAACGCTGCACTGCAAACTCCTTTTCCAGAGAGACCGTTTTCTGCGCTTCATTCACTGTGTAAATTTTCAGGTAAGAATCCTTTCTCTTATCATAGCTTTCCACCTTTCTGGAGCTTTTCACATGATTATCAAACATGGAAATGTGGATGGTATCCGGATCCTGGTCCAAATCATCCTCTACCTGGTAGACGGCATGCTGCTGATAGTGCCAGTAGAATTGCTCCGTCGGCTGCAGCACATAGTCTTCAAACCCTGTGCCGCTCCAGAACTCCGGATCCCCTAGAATCCATTCCAATTCGTGAGTGGTCCAGTTGATCTTCATAGCAGAATGCAAATTTCTGGGACTGATCAATATAGTATCGTCCTCAGGCTGATAGGAAACCGTATTCATGTGAGCCCAGTCAATCTTATTGACATAAGTCTCTCCGAAAATCTCTGCCAGGTTCAGAGAGTTCACTACTTCCCCGCTCCCACGATCCAGCTCTAAAATCAGATCCTCCACATGGCCATCCAACGAGCTGCTAAGAACCAAAAGATTGCCTCCCGGTTCCTTTTCGATAATCTCGTGATGTGTACCGTTGGCTACATAATATTCTGTATAGCATCTTCCCAGATAATCTAACTCCAACAGATTGGTTGCCTGGGGCTTTAGGATCGAGGGTGTGTAACCAGTCTTATCCTGCATCACGAAATGCTGATTGGACAGTGCAAACAAACCGCTGTCCCCCGTCTCCTTTTCCAGATACCATCGGATCTCTCCCGCCCCGTCAAAGGCATAGGGATATTGGGTCTTTTGCCCATAGACCATGGTCAGGCCGTAGGCCGTCTCACCCGAAGCCACTTCCACCTTAACTGCATCATTCAGCAATTCCGGAAGCCCGCTGGTGGTCATCGTAATCTCCTGCTGCTTTATGGTCTTTCCCTTCTGATCCAACAGTTCCAGCAAAATACGGTTGTCATAGGAAGGATACAGCCCTACTACGGGAACCCGGTGCATGGTTGCCTCCTGAAACTCCCCGGTCAGATCATAGGCCCCTTCCTTCCCCTTCACAGTCACTCTGACTCCACAAGGCTCTTCTGTCTCAAAAAGAATCAGTCCCGTAAGCGGGGATAGTTTATATGGATTATTTAAGATCAGGGGTTCCTCCCAGGAATAAGCACCGGTCTCTAATTCTGCCTGAATCTCCTCCTCAATCTCCTTTGTCTGCGCAATCAGGGAATCCTCCGTTGGAATCTGGCTGGTGTATTTTTTCGCTTCCCCATCCGATTCCAAAACATTCCAGTCTTCCACATTCTCCAGGTCTACCGCCACTTCCTGCTCATAGTAACCATAACTGGTACTGGGATCCATACCAAACGCCCTCATCACCGTATTACGAATCCCGATTCGCTTCCAATACCCAGTCCGGCTGCAATCAGAATCAGCGCAATGCAGACCACTATAACTGTCCGCTTTTTCGTTTTTGTTTTCATCTGGTCTCTCCTCCACAAAAATATACGATGTATTTTAACAAAGCTTTGTGAGAAAGATGTGATAAACCGGAAATGAAAAATGCCGCCGATACTGGCGACATTTTCCTCTTTTATGCTCTCGGAAGCGTTACGAAAAACTCCACTCCCCCTTCTACATTCTTCATCCCATAGGTTCCCTGATGCAGTTCCACAATCTTGCGGACGATATAAAGGCCAAGTCCGGTGCCTTGCTTGCTGTGGGATTTATCTGCCTGGTAAAAGCTCTCCCAGATGTTCTCCTGATCTTCCGGGGCGATATGGGGCCCCTGATTGAAGATTCGAAATATGACTGAATCCGGGGCAGCGATCAGACGCACTTTAATCGTACCACCTTCCGGAGAATATTTCACAGCGTTGGAGAAATAGTTGCTGATCACGCTTGCCAAGTACACCCGGTTTCCCATGAAAGCGCAAGGCTCTTTTTCCACTTCCAGTTTCAGGTGCTTCTGTTCCAGCAAAACCTTGGATACGTCCAGCTGATGCTCCAGAAGCTCGGCAAAGTCCAGGCACTCTTTTTTTAATTCTCCCATTCCAAATTCCATGTAAGAAAGCTCTAAAAGGCGCTCCACCTTTTCCTGCATGGCCTCTGCCTCTTCGAGAATAATATCACAATAATACTCCTGATCAATATTCTCCCTTTCATACTTTAGCATCTGGGCATAGCTGCTTAACACGGCAATGGGTGTTTTCAACTCATGTGACACGTTAGAAACAAATTCTCTGCGCACTTTTTCCATCTTATTCTTATAAGCGATCTCTTCCTCCAGCTCCTTGTTCTTTAACTGAAGCTCCTCCATATCTGCTTCTAGCTGGGCGGACATCTTGTTGATGTTTCTGGAAAGAACTGTGATCTCATCCTCTCGTCCTTTCTCCTCCACTTCCACCGGGACCTGAAAATTATGATTGGCAATCCTGGTGGTAGCCTTTGAGATGATCCTAAGAGGATTTACCAGCTTCTTCATATAAACATAGATCCAACCCATTAGAAACGTAATCATAATGGCAAATAGAAACAGAGCAAACTGATTCATAATATTCATCACAGAGCGAAACGCTTTTGGGCTAACCAAAATTTGCACATAGTACCTGCCATCCTCCTCCGTGTCAATATATCCCCGTAACCGGATATTCCTTCGTCCCCGGTTGTTTGTAAAAATTCCAGCCTTGGCGTCACTGGCATACATTTCATAACGGATTCTTACATCCTCCACGGGCACCCGCTCAGATACAGAACGAAAATTCCATTTATAAGCCGTCTGATATCCAAAATCCGTGTCCACATTTTTGCACTTAAAGCGCAGGCTATCCCGGTCCTCATATCTTTTGATCGTATTTAAAAACCTGGTTTCGGAAATCTGTGCAGCCTCCTTTAACTCCTGAAAGGCCCGGTCAATGATCCTTTCTTTTTGAAAGTAATAAAACTGCGGAGCGATATATGTGTTTGCCAAAACCTGAACCAACAACATCAGGAGTGCCATAGCTCCCGCTACCCAAGTAAACTTTACCCGAAGAGACTGAAATTTTTTATCCTTCATCTTCCTCATCCGCTTCCTCAAAACGGTATCCAAAGCCGTATACCGTTTTGATATAATTACAGCTGTCCGGCAGCTTTGCCCGAAGCTGTTTGACATGTGTATCTACGGTTCTCTGATCTCCCTCATAGGCCAATCCCCACACGTTATCTAAGATGGCTTCCCTGCGAATACTCACATGACGATTGTCAATAAAATAAAGAAGCATCTCATATTCCTTTGCTGTAAGAGAAAGTTCTTTTCCATCTGCTGTCACGGTTCGGCTGTCCCGGTCAATCTCCAATAACCCCACCTGCTCCTTTTTGGATAGAATGATTTTTCCCCGTTTTAGAACCGCTTCCACATGAGCCAGAAGAACCTGATTGGAAAAGGGCTTTACTAAATAATCATCTGCTCCCCGCTCAAAACCGGAGACCTGATCATATTCTGTTCCCTTAGCCGTTAGCATAATGACCGCCACGTCGGAATTCTTCCGAATTTCCTTTAGTACCTCCAAACCGTCCATCTTAGGAAGCATAATGTCCAGCAAAACCAGGTCAATCATCGCATTATAGTTGTAAAACTTTTCCACGGCCTCTTCCCCATCCTCGGCCTCCAAAACCCCATAGCCTTTGATGCCAAAGTAATCCTTTAAAAATCTCCGCAGCCTGTGCTCATCCTCCACCACCAGAATCCATTTCTTTCCGTCTTTCATGGCATCACCCCTTTATCTACCAAATTCTGCTAGTTTTAATCCCTCGTTTCTTTCCAAGGTCATGCCGATGCTCCAGGAATTCACCCACAAAAGCAGCGGATTCCCTTTCAAATCCGTTACCTTTTTCATATCGGAAGTTCCCACCAGTGTATTCAGGTCTAAATCCTTATTTTCAATCCAGCGAATATGTTCATAGGGAAGGGTCTCCATCTGAATCTGTACATTATACTCATTTTCCAGCCTGTATTTTAGCACCTCAAACTGAAGCACTCCCACCACGCCAACGATGATCTCTTCCATACCCGTATGAAATTCCTGAAAAATCTGGATGGCACCTTCCTGGGCTATCTGGTTGATTCCCTTTACAAACTGTTTACGCTTCATGGTATCGATCTGGCGAACTCTTGCAAAGTGTTCCGGGGCAAAGGTAGGAATTCCCTCATAGGCAAATTTCTTTCCCGGCATGCAGATGGTATCCCCGATGGAGAAGATCCCCGGATCAAACACCCCAATGATGTCCCCGGCATAGGCTTTATCCACCACATGCCGCTCCTGAGCCATAAGCTGCTGAGGCTGGGAAAGCCGCTGCTTACGGTTTCCCTGTACATGGTAAACTTCTTTCTGCGCGTCAAATTCTCCGGAACAGATGCGCATAAACGCAATCCGGTCTCTGTGCGCTTTGTTCATATTGGCCTGAATCTTAAATACGAAAGCGGAAAAGTCCTCCTCCATAGGATCAATCAGACCAATATCCGCTTTTCTTGGAAGTGGAGAGGTGGTCATCTTTAGAAAATGCTTTAAAAAGATTTCCACTCCGAAATTGGTCAGCGCAGAGCCAAAAAATACTGGTGAAAGCTCCCCTTTGTTGACCAGCTCCTGATCAAATTCCGCACTGGCTCCATCCAGGAGTTCAATTTCTTCCATCAGCTTTTCCTTCTGTTCTCCAGTGACAATCTCGTCTATGCGTGGATCATCCAGGTCAATCTGGGAAACCTGTCCCTCCTTGGTTCCCTTTTCGGTGTCGGAAAAAACCGTGATTCTATGGCTCCCCCGCTCGTAAACTCCCTTAAAGCTCTTTCCGGAACCAATGGGCCAGTTAATAGGGCAAGTGGCTATACCAAGCTCCTTCTCAATATCGTCCAGCAGATCAAAGGTATCGTTGGCATCCCGGTCCATTTTATTTATGAAAGTGAAAATTGGGATATGGCGCATCACGCAAACCTTAAACAGCTTCCTTGTCTGGGCCTCCACACCCTTGGAGGCGTCGATAACCATTACTGCGGAATCCGCTGCCATCAGAGTCCTGTACGTATCCTCTGAAAAGTCCTGATGTCCCGGAGTATCCAGAATATTGATACAGTAATCCTCATAGTGAAACTGCATCACCGAGGAGGTAACAGAAATTCCTCTCTCTTTCTCGATTTCCATCCAGTCCGATACAGCATGTCTGGCGGTCGCCTTTCCCTTTACGGATCCAGCCAGGTTGATAGCCCCTCCATAGAGCAAAAACTTCTCTGTCAGGGTGGTTTTCCCTGCATCTGGATGAGAAATGATTGCAAATGTGCGACGTTTTTTGATTTCCTCTCTTATATCAGCCACAATAGATTCCTCCCAAGCAGTGTATTGTCTTTGGCTATTCTACCAATTCTCCCTATTCTTGTCAATTATGTATCACTCCGCAGAAAGACCGGAGGAATCGTGATTGCTCCTCCGGTCTGCTTCCTATTCTTCCTGCTGGGTAGCTGTTGTAATCACAATATTCTCCCCTGCAATATCCGTCTTGCGCTTGACAATATCTTCGATCTGCGCTCGTTGGGCGTCGGTAATTTCTGCCAAGGAAACTACCACGTCCGCACCTTCATCCGAGATGCTGACCACAGAATCCGTAAAGCCTTTGGACTCCAGCAAAAGTTCGGCTTCTCGGCAGTCTGGGTCATTGCCGTCATACTGTCAATGGCTTCCTGCTTTTGCTCTTCGGATATGTTTACATTATTAATTACTTCCAAAAGCGTCTCTTTATTTTTAGCTCTGACCTGCTCCCTGGTCATCTTGGCTTCCGCAGCAAACCCGGATCCTGCCGATAGACTGGTCAGTACCGCTTCCCCCGGCGTCTCCGAAGGCTCCGGCTCTGCGTTAGCAGTATCCGTACTGTCTGCCTGGGCGGTATCTTCTCCCTCCGCCACATCCGCATCAGCGGTATCCTCACCGTCCGTCACCTCTGTCTGTGCAGTGTCTTCTGCATCTGAGAGTTCCTGCCCTTCTGCCGTATCCTCATCTTCCAGCACTTCTCCCTCCGCCGTGTCGGTAACTTCCAGCGAATCCTCCAAGGCCAAATCCGTATCCCCGTCCAAGCTCTCAATATCAATGTAAGCGGTATCCGTCTCTTCTGTAGCTGTGGCCGTATCCTCGGAAACAGTCGAAGATGCTTCCTCACCCAGCTTGGTCCCTGAATAATTCAGGTACCCTGCAACGGCAATCATAACAGCAAGCCCGGTGATAATCACCTGATTCTTTTTAAAGATATGTTTCACGTTCTCCCCCTCCTTAATTCATCTTCATTACTTTGATTTTATGCGCCTCTACCCCAAATAATGCCATGACTGCTTCTGTTATGTTTTTAGCGGTTACCGCCTGACCTCCCCCTTCTGCAACGATCATCACCCCAGAAATCTTAGGCTCCTTTTCTTCCACGACATAGGGCACCTGCCCTCCCTCTTCACCGTTTTGATAAACCGTCTCCTCTCCTTTTTCCTGCTCCGTAGTAATGGAACTTTTCCCCCCTTCCTCTTCCTCTTTCACACTACGGCTGGTGGATGTCATGTCTTTTTCCACGATTTTTTCACCGGAAGACTCCAAAGTAATCATTACTTCCACCTTTCCCACCCCCTCCACCTTTGAAAGCACCTGCTCCAACCTTTTTTCCATATCTACTGCCTGGTTCTGTACGTCAATATCCGCTGTCTGCCTTTCAGGCTCCTGCATCACCTCCTCCTTTTTCGGGTTTACGGGTATGGCTATCACCAACAGCAAAATTCCAATCAAAATCACTACGGCCCATTGATTCTTTTTCATTTGTTTTAGTTTTTCTAACAATTGCCCTTTACGATTTCCCATCTCTATTCCTCTATGTTCATATAAATATGATTGGCATCCACCTGATAGACTTCCTCAATTTCTCTCCTTACTTGCTCTGCCAGCTCCTTTGCATTTTCTTTTCCATCAGCAGCCACCCTCAGAAACACTCTCTTGATCAGGCTTGCCTGGTGCTCCTCCTGTTCAAAGGTTAATTCCACACTGATTGGGCGCAACCCATAAGATTCTGCCACCCCACTTACCTGACGCTCCATTTCCTGGCGGTAGGCTTCCTCCACCTTTTCCATCCGAAGTTCATCCATTCCCTGCATCTGAATTTCCAGGTCATCGTACGCCTCTCTGCGGCTTTCCTTTTCCCAGAGCTTTTCAAAATTTTCAGAGAGAGAAGCCGCATTCCCCAAAGGTTCCATTACAATCACTACCAAAAGCAGGCTTCCAAAAAAACGAACATATTTTCGAAAGCCTTCTCCCGGTATGATCTGCATAAACACATTGAAAAAGCAAAGATAGCAGACAATGTTCCTCACCCAACCGTAGATGCTCTCTAAGATCTGTTCCACCCTGTCATCCTCCTTTGATGGATGCCGTAACCATGGCAACCGAGATAAAAAACAAAATCCCGGTGGTCACAAGAATGCGCAGCAGCATAGCTGCCCCTTCTCCAACTCCTGACACACAGTCTGCCATACGCTTGTCCGCTGCGGGTTGTACCACAGCAGAAATCACCTTGTATAATACCGTGCAGACTGCCAGTTTGACCATGGGAAATGCACACAACACTGCCAGCACCAACAGCCCAGCAACGCCTATTGCATTTTTAATTAAAATTGCTGAACCCAATACCACCTCTGTCACACTGTTAAAAATATTCCCTACTCCTGGAATTGCTCCTGCTGTCTTATTGAGCACCGCCGTTTTAAAGGAATCTACTGCGGGCAGAATCAGACACTGTACGGTCTGGATCCCAATTGCTGCCGCCGCCAGGGTCTTTAACGACCAGGATATAAAAGATTTCATCAGCTCTGCAATTTTGGACAGATAATCTTCTTTCGCAATATGATTCAACAGAGAAAAAAGCACGTAAAAATTCACAGCCGGAATCACCACGTACTTTAAAATCCACTGAATCGCTCCGATCAATGCCAAAGTAAATTCATAGTAAGCCACTCCGGTAAGGGACCCCGAAGCAAAGACCGCCGCTGCCAGATAAGAAGGCATCAAAACTTTCATAAATCCCAGTACTTTATTGATACAATCCAAAGTTTCCTGGCTCATAACGGAAAAAGCTCTCATCAATACGGTAAATAAAAGCAGATACATCATATAAAAACTAATATCCGCCACCTGACTTTTCCCGAAAGCCCCTGTGAAGTTGGTAAAGATAGCGGAGACTAGGATTAACATTAAGACAGAAACAGCTGTTTTCTTATGCTGCTCCAGATCGGAAAAGATAGCATCCCTTAAAATCTCACCTATCTGCTCTCTGGTGAAAGGAATCTCCCCTGAAATGAGCTGCTTCACCGTTTCGGTAAAGGAAAAGCGCTCTTCCCCCAGAAGTTCTTCCAGTGTCTCATCCACCTCATTTAACGTCATCCCATCCAGCGAGTCCTCTTCCACAGCGTCCAAAGTCTCTGTCTTTTGCGCTGCGCACGCCATTCGTGCGGGAAATAAGAGCAATACCAGAAGACAAATGATAGGAAAAAGGCCTGCAAACTTTCGCCCCCTCATGCCAAAAACTCACTGATGGTCTCTAACAGAGCCAGAACAATTGGGGCGCTGATGGTCAATATGGAGATCTTTCCAAAAAATTCGATCTGCCCTGCAATGGCCCCATACCCGGCATCCTTGCAGAGATTGGAAGCAAAGTCCGCCACATAGGTAATTCCCACAAGCTTTAATAAGGTCGCAAGGTAAGACTCCTTAAGTTGGACATATTCCTGTAGGTTCTGTATCGTATCCGTCAGAAACGAAATTTTATGGACCGCATAGAAAAAGATCAACAAGCATGTCGTCATACTGATCCACACTGCGAAACCGGGCTTGATCTCCTTCATAAATATCGCTGTGAGTATGCCAGCAATTCCCAAAATTCCTATTTTCAGCACTGCCTTTCCCCCATTTCAGATTGAAAATAACTCCTTAATACTCTCAAACAACTGGTTGATATAGGGCAGAACCCAGAATAAGACTAATACCAATCCCGCCAGGCTTGTGAGAAATGCCTGTTCCTCCCTCCCGCTATGCTTCAACACCTGGCAGAGTACAGACACTAAAATTCCCACCGCCGCTATTTTAAAGATCAGATTAACACTCATTATTCATCTCCTCTCCTATATCAGGATAATGGCTAAAAACAGGCCTGCCGAGACCCCCAGATAGCGATAAACCTTGGCCTTGCTGTGCAACTCTTCCTCTGCTTCCAGGCAAAGCCTGCTTACCTGCTCCAGGAATAAATCCATGCTATCCATCTGAGTTTTCACATCCAAATAACCCAGGCTTTCTCCAAGACGCTCCAGAAGCTCCAGATCCGTGGAGCGCAGCGATGTCTGACCAAGTCTTTGTTTCATACTCTGCCGGAAGATCTCCGCCATCTCCTCCCCCCGACACGCTTCCATTTGATCTGCCATGCATTCTAAAAATCCCTGAAAGGGTTGTCTGATACGCATTGCGCCCCGTCGAAAAGCTATATTGAGAGCTGCGTTGCCATATCGTATCTCTCCTTGCAATACCACTACCATTTTTCGCATTTCCTGTAACTGAATGACGCGCCGCCTTAAATCTCCCGTCATGGAAGCGCCAATTGCCGCAGAACCACAGATGACCAAACCAGCCCCCAACCACTTTAGCATAATATCGCCTCCCTTCCATAGAGATCCGTTCCTCGCTCGTCAAAAATCCCCTTGATGTTTCCGATCTTGTCCCGGTTATCCAGGATCACATAACGCTCGAAAACCCGCTCCTCAACCAATTTTTGCAGTAGCGGCTTCTTTTTAATATCCTCAATAGAGCTTCCATGAACCGTGGCAATCAGTTTGCACCCGCAATTTAAAACTGCTTCTATTGCTCGAATGTCCGCATAATCTCCAATTTCATCCACGGCAATGACATCCGGAGACATGGAACGTATCAGCATCATCATTCCCACGGCTTTCGGGCAACAGTCCAATAAATCCGTCCGGATTCCTAAATCATTCTGCGGAATACCAAGATAGGAACCTCCAATCTCGGAGCGTTCATCCACAACGCCTACATTTTTCCCTGTACAGTAAGCGCTTCCATTAGAAATCTGACGGATCAGATCCCTTAACAGGGTAGTCTTTCCACAGCAGGGCGGTGATATGATTAACGTATGACACACTGAATCTTTCACCGTCAGATAGGATAAAACCTGGTCTGCGCACCCTTTTACCTGGTGAGAGAGACGAATGTTTAAAAAAGAGATATACTGGATGTTCCTGATCTTCTCTCCATCCATGACGATCTTCCCTGCCACTCCCACCCTGTGTCCTCCTTGAATGGTCAAAAATCCCTGTTTGAGTTCCTCCTCAAATGCATACATGGAATACCCGGCAAGATATTCCATAGTCTTAAGCAGCTCATCCTTTGAGACAAGATACCCTTCTCCCGGTGACTTTAAAAGCGCTCCCCATTCAGACACAAAATATTCCCGACCTTCTCTGAATACAATTAAGGGACTGTTCACCCGCATCCGAATCTCCTGAATCTCCTGAAATCCCACCTTGATCCGCGCCAATATTTTCCGTATTCCAATGGGAAAAATTTTCAGAAACTCGTCCTTTTCTTTCATGCTCTCACCCCTTTTACACAATATATGAGAGCCTGTTAGATTTATACCAGAGAAGGCAAAGCTTTTTAGAGCATAAAAAAGTCCAGAATGTAGCTCAAAAAATAGGAACGGATACGCTAAATTTCTTTACCGTATCCGTTCCTAATGAACTTCAATCATTCTGAAACCTCTCTCTTTTGACTATAATACATCTTTTGTTGTATCAATCTTACAATCCAGATCCCCTTCCTAACACGTTTCCGGTACTCCTGTATACGGTTCTATCTCCGCTTCGATTTATCATACTGCGCATCCTGCTTAGACTCTTGACTTTCTTTCCGTCAAAGGAAACCGTCCTGTTTCTTTCATCTGCCAACCATACTAAACTTTTAAGAAAAATCTTCCTTTCATCTTTCATAACTCTCCTGTCACCGCAGCTGTTTTTCGAATTACAGTTGACATTGCTCTTCTCCATCTGCAGCTACAACCTCGCTTTTCCATCAAGGAATCTTTCTCTTCTCTATTCTAAACTCCGGTTTGGCAGCTTTTCTATCACCGGGAAAGCTACTCTCTCTTTGCCGTTAAAATCTTTTCTTCAGTACCATACCTCTACTTTTGCGTCATTTATAAATCGTATCATTTGATTCCTTCTTCGGTTATTACCTGGGTACTGCCATCGTTACTGCTACATCATCTGACTGTACTATAATCCATTTTCTCTCGTCACTTTTTATTATATCCCTTTTCTTTTTGTTTCTGTTTTCTACAAAAACAAGCGTCTCAAGTTTTCGGTGGTCCATACCTCTCTTTCTTAGATTTATAATAAGAAGTATTCGCCTTCTTAACCACTAGAATTTGAATCTTCCTACTATTTGTTTTTCTGTCTGGTTATATTCTTCCCATTGGACTCTCCTCCTTGCGATTTTTCTATCTTTATCGCCTTTTCTTTTTGATGTCTTAATTATAATGTTTTAACTTTAATTTGTCAACCTTTTTTTGTACAAAAAAATATTTATTTTATATTAGTAACTAATTTTTATTATTTTCTGTAAATTTATACTCTTAAAATGACCTGAGTATCTTATCATTTTTTATACAATACGAAGAAAGAAGATTGCTTTTTTGTATTTTCACCTATATAATAGAAATCAGTATATAGAATTAGAAAGGATGCAGGGGACAAAAAGTCTCTTGCTCCTAACATTTGAGAAGAAATGTATGATAGAAAGAGGTATTGATAATGAAGAAAAAAGTAGTGATTGCCCTTGGCCATAAAGCCCTGGGAACCACATTTCCTGAACAAAAGGTGGCTGTGAAAGCCTCCGCCAAAGTGTTGGCCAGTTTAATTGAAAACGGATGTCAGCTGATTATTTCCCACAGCAATGCTCCTCAGGTAGGTATGATTCACACGGCTATGAATGAATTTTCTAAATCCCATTCTGATTATACAGGAGCTCCCATGTCCGTATGTTCTGCCATGAGCCAAGGCTACATCGGTTATGACCTTCAAAATGCCCTTCGTGGGGAACTGCTGAAGCGTGGCATTTCTAAAACTGTCAGCACGATTCTGACCCAGGTTTTGGTGGATCCATACGACGAGGCATTTTATCATCCCGTCAAACCTATTGGCCGCTATATGACCGAAGAAGAGGCAAAGGAGGAAGAACAGAAAGGAAACTATGTGATAAAAGAAGACCAGGGATATCGCCGGATTGTGGCTGCCCCAAGGCCTAAAGAAATCATCGAAAAAGATGCGATTCTTGCTCTGGTGGCGGCAGGCCAGATCGTGATTGCCTGCGGTGGTGGAGGCATTCCGGTTCTCCAGCAGGGAAGCGATCTCAAAGGAGCCAGTGCAATCATCGAAAAAGACTATGCCAGTGGAAAATTAGCGGAAGTGACCGATGCGGACATGCTTATGATTCTCACCTCAGACGATCGGGTATATCTGGATCATACCAGTGCACATCCGAGGGGAATCGATCATATGACTTGTTCGGAGGCAGAAGCTTATATTGCACAGCGTCAGTTCGGAGAAGCAGCCATGCTTCCCAAGATTGAGGCATCTATCCAGTATCTGCGCTCCGGCGCAAACCGCAAGGCAGTTATCACCAATCTGGAACACGCACTGAAGGCCGTGGAAGGCCGGGCCGGAACTACTATTACTGTGTGATTCACCGATTCAGGAGACCACATCTGCGACATGTGGCCTCCTTCCATCCGTGTGGAAAAAGCCTTTTACAGTCTGATCGCTTCCTCTGCCAAGAGGTACGTTATGGATACAAAAAGCGTCAAACGATTTCTTATTGTATATTGTAAATTGTTCTTGCTTATGATATACTATAATTGTAGTGTCTCATTACAGTCTGTATTCTACTGCACTTTTTGTCGCTATTTGTAAAACGATTTTCCTTGCATTTTGGCACATTTGCATAGTATACTAGCACACGGAAAGGGGAGGGATTTTATGGAAAGAGCGTTGTTGAAGGAAGTTCGACAACTGAGGGAGGAAAACGAACAACTATGGAGAATGATCCATTCTCTAAAGGAAACCAACAACCGTCTGATCGAAACTTATATCTTAAAGCCTAAGAAAAAGGACGATACCTGACGCACCCCGGCTTATTGGAATCAGGTACTCCGATAAGCCTTTATCTCTTTCCATTCTCCTATTTGAGACCAACTCTCCCCTTATTCCTCTCTCTTTCTCCCACTGAAATCAGGCGTGCCGATCATATCATAAGGTGTTACCTGATAAACGTAATAGTTTAGCCAGTTGGTATAGAGATTGTTGGCATGCGCCCTCCACAGCAGCAAGGGTTTATTCTCTGGGTCATCGTTTTGATAATAATTCTTAGGTAACTGAATCTCCAGCCCTTTCCCCTTATCCCTTTTGTATTCCCCATCCAAAGTGACTCTGTCATACTCCGGATGTCCCATCACAAAAATTTGCCTTCCTTCCTCGGCCATTCCCAGAAAAAAACCCGCTTCCTCGGACTCTGCCAGAATTGTGATTGCTTTGCACCCACGAATCTCTTCAATGGGAACCTCTGTATGTCTGGAATGAGGGGCTAAAAACATGTCGTCAAATCCCCGAACCAGAGGAATCTTTCTGTTCTTCACCCTGTGCCAAAACAGGCCAAACATCTTCTCTTTCAAAGGCTTCTTCTGTAATCCATAATGATAATATAGTCCCGCCTGGGCTGCCCAGCACAGATACATAGTGGAGGTTACATGGGTCTTGGTCCATTCCATGATCTCTTTTAACTCTTCCCAGTAATCCACCTGTTCAAATTCCATCTGTTCCACAGGCGCACCGGTAATGATCATTCCATCAAATTTCCGGTCTTTCACATCCTCAAATTGGAGATAAAACTGGTTTAGATGGCTGGTAGAGGTATTCTTGGATTCATGACTGCTCATGGTCAGAAAGATCACGTCCACCTGTAATGGTGTATTGGACAAGGATCTTAAAAGCTGTAACTCCGTCTCCTCCTTTAAAGGCATCAGATTTAAAATCATAATCTGGATGGGACGGATGTCCTGATGCATCGCCCGATTCTCATCCATGACAAAAATATTCTCTCTCTCCAGTATTTCTTTTGCAGGTAAATCCCCTTTTACCTTAATCGGCATAATCCTTATCTCCTCTTCTTCTCATATTTTATAACTTCCTACAGACAACGAGTCCAAGATAGATGCAAATACGCCTGTCTTACCGCAATTTTCAGGCCGCATCACGTAAAGTACGAAACTACATCAAAGGTGCGAACAGACGCAGAACCTTCCCCGCTATCCTGTTAAACAATTTCTGTTTCTTAAAGTCTGAAACTTCCATTCTCCGGCATTTTTGCAAGGTCTCCTGAAAGTCCTCCTCGATCTTGGGAATTTCACTGTTTTGGTACATTAAAACTGCGCACTCAAAATGCAAATACAAGCTTCGAAAATCCATGTTAATGGTTCCTACCACAGCTTTACAGTCATCCGAGGTAAACACCTTGGCATGGACAAATCCTGGAACGAACTCATAGATCTGCACTCCCGCCTTAATCAATTCGTTATAATACGTCTTCGCAAGCACAAAAGCATACCACTTATCCGGAATATGAGGCATGATAATGATCACTTCAATTCCCCGTTTTGCCGCATAGGTCAGGGCTGTAATCATATCATGATCCAGAATCAAATAGGGAGTCATGATATGTACATACTTCTTCGCGGTATAAAGGATATCCAGATAAACCTGCTCTCCTACCAGTTCCTTGTCCAGTGGACTGTCCCCATAGGGAATCACAAAGCCATCGCCCTTTGCCGGATTTTTCTCCGGTACATCCAGATATCGCTCAAAATGTTCTTTTTTCCCATGCTTTTCCACATTCCACATTTCCAGGAACATGATGGTCATACTGCGCACAGCCTCCCCCTGAAGCATAACAGCCGTATCTTTCCAGTAACCAAAGCGCTCTTTTTTGTGAATATATTCGTCCGCCAGGTTAATACCACCGGTAAATCCGGTATGCCCGTCTATGACTACAATTTTCCTGTGATCTCTGTTATTTTGATAAGTGGACAGGGCAGGCTGCACCGGTGAAAACATATGACACTTTATTCCATATTGCTCCATCTGCCGGGGATAGTGAAAAGGAAGAAGGGTCAGGCAGCAAGTGCCGTCATACATGAATCGCACCTCCACGCCTTCCTTTACTTTTTGTTTTAGAATTTCTAAAATCGTCTCCCACATGTATCCTTTCGCTACGATAAAGTATTCCATAAAAATATAACGTTTGGCCTGCTTTAACTGATTGATCAGTTCCAGGAATTTATCGTTCCCGTCTGGAAAATACGTAACGGAAGTATTTTGATAAACCGGAAATCCACCCTTATTGTAGACATATCTGGAAAGGTGGGCCATGTCCAGATTTTCCTGTTCCAGTTTCTCATAAACTTCCTGATTCTGGGTCCAGTACTTTCTTGTGAGCAGATGCATGGTCTGTAATTTTGCGTTAAGCCATTTAGGTCTGGGCTGCATCTCCACGAAAAAGTATAACAGCGTTCCAAATACCGGTGCTATCAGAATGATAATCACCCAGGTCAGCATAAAAGCAGGATTAATTCTTTTGTTAATGATGTGAACCACCAGTACAACTCCCAATACCGTCAAAACTGTATTCAGAAAATACATATTTTCTGCCAGCTTTCCGTATCCCACAAAGATCAACGCAATCTGCATCAACAGCAGCAGAATCACCACCGTGGTTCTTCCGAAGATAAACTTAAAGAATCCTCTTTTTCCCTTTTCCAGCTTTTTTTCCTTTGGTATCTCCTGTTCCATCACATTCTTTTCTCCCATGTTCCGTTTATCCCAACATTTTCAACAATTCATCCTCCGAAAGAATAGGAATCCCCAATTCCTTCGCTTTCTTATTTTTTGATGATGCGGATGAGACATCATTGTTAATTAAAAAACTGGTTTTTGAGGTAACGCTGCCGGTTACCTTTCCCCCTCGCTCTTCAATGGCCGCTTTCGCCCCGTCCCGATTTGAAAAGTACTTCAGACTTCCGGTAATCACAAAGGTGAGACCTTCCAGGTTTTGTGGAACCTCCCTGTTTTCAGCCTGTTCTATCTGAATTTCATCCAATAGGTGATCAAGCGCCACACGATTGGCTTCCCTGGCAAAATAACCACAGACAGCCTCACCAATCACCGGACCGATTCCGTCAATCCGGGCCAGTTCTTCGGCATCACTATTTCGAATCTTCTCCAGATCATACGCAAAGGCCTGACAGATCACCTTCGCATTGGCTACCCCGATATTTGGAATTCCCAGTCCAAACAAAAGTCTGGGAAGCGTGGTTTTTCTTGCTTTTTCAATATTGTCCGATAGATTTCGAAAAGACTTTTCCCCAAAACCTTCCATCTGCACAATTTCTTCTCTGTGGGCCACAAGGTGAAAAATGTCGGCATACTCCCGGATAAATCCTCTGCCGATAAATTTCTCCAGTGTGGCCTCAGACAGACCTTCGATATCCATAGCATTTCTACTGACAAACTGAGTAAATGCTTTAATCTTCTTGGCGGAACACTCTGGATTGGTACAGCAAAGCGTCTCCACTCCTCCGGTATCCCGAATACTGGTAGCCTCTCCGCAGGCGGGACAATGTTTTGGAATATCCAGCTTTCCGCTTCTTGTCAGATTCTCAGCAATTTGCGGTATGATCATATTGGCCTTATAAACCTGAATGGTATCTCCGATTCCCAGCTCCAGTCCCTTCATGATGCTCAGATTATGGACACTGGCCCTTCTGACTGTGGTACCTTCCAGCTCCACCGGCTCAAAGAGGGCCACTGGATTAATCAGCCCCGTTCTGGAGGGGCTCCACTCCATTTCCAACAGATGAGTATTCCGAATCTCATCCTGCCACTTAAACGCAAATGAATCCCGTGGAAATTTTGCCGTAGCCCCAAGAGATCTGCCGAATGCAATATCGTCATAGGTGGCCACTAATCCGTCCGAGGGAATGTCATAGTCTGTAATCTTCTCCGCAAAGGACTCTACCGCCTCTTGCACATTCTTTTCTGTGACCATCACATGCTCCACCACATCAAATCCCTGGCTGCTTAGCCAGTCAAACTGTCTTTTTCTGGAATTTTGAAAGTCCACCCCATCCGCGCGAACCAGAGAAAACGCGAAAAAACGGACTCTCCTTCTGGCTGTAATCTCATTGTTGAGCTGCCGAACCGAACCGCTGCAAAGATTCCTGGGATTTTTATATTTTGCATCCACATCCTCAATACTCTCATTGATCTTCTTAAAATCGCTGTAGGAGATCACGGCTTCCCCTCGAAGCACCAATTCCCCCAGATATGAGATCGAGAGGGGGAGGTTCAAAAATACCCTGGCATTGTTCGTGATCACCTCCCCCACCTCCCCGTTTCCTCTGGTGACCGCCTTAAATAAAGCGCCGTCACGATAGGTCAACACAACCGTGAGACCATCCAGCTTCCAGGATAACAATGTTTTTTGGCTCCCCACAAATTCCTTTAAGACTTCCACATCTTTGGTTTTATCCAGAGAAAGCATAGGACGTTCATGCCGTTCTTTGGGCAACTCTTCCAGAGCTTCATATCCCACGTGGATGGTGGGACTTCCCGCCAGCACCACTCCTGTTTCCCTCTCCAGAGACGTTAACTCATCATACAGTCTGTCATACTCATAATTGCTCATAACTTCGCGGTCTTCCTGATAATACGCCTTCCCAGCCTCCGTCAACATCTGAACCAGTTCTTTCATGCGAAGCATCTTTGTATCCATTCTCAGATTAATTCCTTTCATACGAAATTTCATTCTTCGAGTCTCTGATCTTCTCATAGAGGATTTCCTGCTCCTGAGGACTCACTCTCCGATACTCGCCAGGTTTTAGCTCTCCCAGACAAATATTCATAATTCTCACACGAATCAGCCGTTCCACCTGATAGCCACAATACTCACACATCCTACGAATCTGACGGTTCAATCCCTGGGTCAAAACAATACGAAAGCGCTTCTGATCCATCTGCTCTACTTTGCAAGATCTGGTGACCTGCTCCCCTATAGGGATTCCCCCTGCTGCCATTTTCTCTAAAAAATCCCCGGTTACTGGCTTATGAACGGTAACCTCATATTCCTTTTCATGATAGTTACCTGCCTTCATAATCTTATTCTGGATATCTCCATGGTTGGTCATCAAAAGAAGTCCTTCCGAATTTTTATCCAGCCTTCCCATAGAAAAGACTCTTTTGGGAAAATGTAAAAACTCCTCCACTGTGGTATCTCCCCATCGCCGATCTGTGGTACAAACCACGCCTACCGGCTTATAAAATGCCAGTAAGATCATCTCCTTTTCCCGTTCCACAGGCTTACCGTCCACCAAAACCTGCTGCCCATCTTCCACCTTCATGCCAGGTACTGCCACCATTCCATCCACCAGAATCCGGCCCTCTTCTATCATCCGGTCTGCCTCTCGTCTGGAACAGACGCCGGCCTCACTTAAGTACTTATTCAGCCGGACAGCCCCCGTTTGCCACTTTCGTGCAAACTCCTCTTCCATTCTTGTCATCATACTGATCCCCATCCTGTCTTCCGTTCTAACCAGTTCTTTTTAAGCTTTATTGTACAGTATACACATTTTTTCCGGAACATTCAAGTCCCTGGCCGCCTCCAGAAAGAACCGACCAGGGACTTGTCTGTTAAAGATACGTCTGTAAAATCCGCATACTCTCACTTTCAAAATCTAAAAATTCCGCCGCCATCTCCGTAGCTGTATCCGTCACATCTCCTCGTTGCTTCAGTATGGATCTCAAACGCTCTCTTCTGTCCCGCTCCTCTCTAAGCAGCATGCCTGCCACATGCTCCGTGCTCACATTAAATGCCGTAGAGGTCTGCCAGGATGCCCATCTTCTGGTCCTCTCCAGGATTCCTACCGGCTCTGGCACCACCCCCTGCTCCAGCAGACGATCCTGCGCTTTCTCTTCTATTCTGGAATATCTGGCTGCCTGGCGATTTAAATCATAAGCCAGTTCTTCATCGTGTACCTTACCCAGCACCGTATGAATATCCAACAACGCCGCTTTACTGTTTTTGCATATCTCCTGTAATAACTCCTGTTCCCTATAGGAAAACATGGCGTTCCTCCTGTCCATCTTTTTTCATAGGATATGGAAAATATGCAAATTTATACAGCACATCCCACAGCTTCCTCAATCTTTTCAGATCAAAAAACAGGACCGCACCTCTGTGCGGCCCTGACAATCTACTGCGCCGAAGACTCTGTCTCAGATTCCAACTCCTCTGTAAGGAGATCGCTTCTGACATAACCTGTATGATCCATATATCTGATTTCTGACCATCCATTTTCCAGCTGCTGAACCCGCGTCACTGTGTCGCCTGCATCCAACATGCCGATAATCTCCGCATCCTCTCTGGAATCAGCTCTCACATTGCACACTTCTTTTGCCGCCACTACCTTATTGGTCTGAACGTCCACTTCACTGCTGTCCGGAAGGACCACCTCTGTCTCTGGAGTTCCCTCGTCTGCCAAGAGCTTTTGCAAATTCTCATCCTGCTCCAGTACCTGACTGTATTTTTCATCTACAGACTCTACCAATGCCTTCACATCCTCGCCACCGTTGAGTTCCTCGATGTACTTGGCTGCCGCTTCATCCTGATCGGTATCCCCGATGTAGAGTGTTCCATCCTCTCTGGTTTTCAGATAAAGACAGGCAAGCCCTGGCGCTAAAGATTCCACGCCGGATACCTTTGCTTCATAATAAGTATAAACCACATACGTCCCTTCCGCAGGTCCGTCTTTCGAATAAGTTTTAATATTGCTGTAGCTCTCAATGGCTGTATTCTGAATCGCCTGCTGATCCTCTTCCGTAAAGTTCTCCACAAGCGTTGACAACGTCTCCAAATCTCTGTTGCTTCTGGCCGTGTAATAATTCTGGACGGTCTCCAAAATGTTCTGATCATTCTCTACTAATTCATTGGCCTGCGTTTCACTGGTTGGCTCTGTCTCTGACTCCACAATAACCTGTGGACTTTCACTCTGTGTTTCCTCTGCGGAATTGCCTCCACCGACAACTCCATGAATCAACTTCACGGCAAATATGGCAACTACCAAAACCAGAATGATCGCTAAGCCAAGTAAGATGTATCTTAGATTATCTGATAACCATTCTCTAAAACGATCCACTATGCTTACCTCCACTCTTCCTTCTGCTGCGCATATGCTCCGATTCAGAGCTGCTTTTCCCCAAAAATTACAAAACGCATCCGGAGGGATTCGAACCCCCGACACGTGGTACCGGAAACCACTGCTCTATCCCCTGAGCTACGGATGCTTACGTTCTGTATTCATGAGGTTACGCAACAAATCTTTTGCAGATCAAACGTGAACTTCATGCCATATTGACCATTCTTTCTGTGTCGGTGAACGTTTTGTTTCACTCTTTATGGCCAATATGAGTTTATTATATCATGCTTTTATCCATATGTAAAGTAGTAAGCAAAATTTCTTCTTTACCGCAGGCTATGCTGTCTGCAGCAATAAAAATAAACCCGGTCAGACAACACCTCCTGGGCCAACACCTGGGTGGTATTCATCTCCCGTACCATAGCCTCCAGCTCCTTTTTCGGAATAGCGAAGCCAGCCGGAATGACGATTACCTCATGAATGCTGCTGGGAAGGATGTAGTAGTCCTCTCCCAGACGCTCCCCTACTTCTGAGAGCACTTTGTCAAATAGGATCACGGAAGCACCCAGGTTTCTATCCCTGTTCGTCAGCACATACATGGGCAGATATGGTTCCGGCAGATCTTCCTTGCTTTCTCCTTCTTCCAGCAGCTCCTGAACGGCTTCCTGCATGCTGTAAAATTCCCATGGCACTAGACGAAGCGCATTTTCTCTGGCCTGACGGTACAGTTCCTCCTTTGTCACATGCCACATCTCCAGATGACTGTTGTATATGAGTATGGTCCCGCTTCCCAGATCCTTGTGCTCCATCAGATAATAGAATACTACCGCTAGATCCAAATACCGCACATAGGGAATTTTTTTTAAGAGCTTACGGTTTCTGTCAAAGCTCACCAATTTACAGGATATGTGTTCCCGCACGTTTGCATACTCTTTATAAAATCCGGTGTCAATCTTGCCTTCAATTCGGCTCTCTTTATAGAGAGCCAGGATTCCCTCCACAAGTTCCGGAATCCCGGCCCCTTTCTGAAATTCCCGGTAAAAGTCATTCAGATAAATCGTCGGGGAGATTCCCTGCTCCCCTTCCTGGATCGAAAGTCCATCCAGCAGGATCCCGTTGTTTTTAGGAACGCGGTGCAGTAAAACCCGCACCTCCTCTCCCAACTCCTTTTGTACTCTGGTCTGTACACAGCATAAAAAATCATCGTACGTCAAATGAACCACCCTTTCTCTATAAAATTGTAATATTGGAAAATTTGATGCGACTGCATCGAGATATGTTTTAGACGGTTTCAGCATACCATGAATTGAACGGCTTTGCAAGGATAAAATATCCCCCAGACGCCTATGCATCCGAGGGATATTTTTATAATGCAGGAATTATACTCTGGACAGATATTCACCGGTTCTGGTATCAATCTTAATCTTATCTCCTTGGTTTACAAACAGTGGCACATATACCGTTGCCCCTGTCTCCACAACGGCAGGTTTCGTAGCTCCCTGCGCTGTGTCACCCTTGAATCCCGGCTCGGTATCCGTAATTTCCAGTTCTACAAACAGCGGAGGTTCAATTGCAAAGACATTGCCGTTGTAAGAACATACTTTTACCATCTCGTTTTCTTTTACAAACTTCAGCGAATCTCCGATGGCGTCCTCGTTCAAAGCGATCTGATCATAGGTCTCCACATTCATGAAATGATATAAGTCTCCATCGCTGTACAGATACTGCATATCAACCCGGTCAATACGAGCCTGGGGAAATTTTTCCGTAGGTCTGAAGGTCTTTTCCACCACGCCACCGTTAATGATATTCTTTAACTTTGTGCGCACGAAAGCGGCTCCCTTTCCTGGCTTTACATGCTGGAATTCAATGATCTGTACCACGTTTCCCTCAATCTCCAGCGTAATTCCATTTCTAAAATCTCCTGCTGATATCATTCTGATATTCCTCCTTCACTTGTATACAGGAATCCTCTTATTCCCATAGATAAAATCATTGTATAATAAAAAATCAGATTTTTCAACTGTTTTTTACAGTTCCAACAGTTCTTTGGGCGAGTGCGTCAGGTTCCGACAGCCATCCTCTGTTACCACCACCAGGTCTTCGATCCGGACTCCTCCAAAGTCCGGCAGATAGATACCAGGCTCCACAGTTACTGTCACTGTCGGTTCCAGGGCCTCATGGCAGCTTGGTGATAACCTGGGCTCTTCATGAATGTACAGGCCCACACTGTGTCCCAGTCCATGTCCAAAATACGCCCCATATCCGGCTTCTTCAATTAGCCCTCTGGAAATCCGATCCACGTCCGCCCCCGTGACACCCGCCCGTATGGCCTGGAGAGCCGCCTCCTGCGCCTTTCGTACTATCCGGTAAAGTTCTTTTTGTCTCTCGTCTGCCTTACCGATCACCACGGTCCTTGTCATATCCGAACAGTACCCGTCATAGACGCACCCAAAATCCATGGTCAGGAAATCTCCCCGTTCCAGCTTTTTTTCCGAAGGCATGGCGTGGGGCATGGCCGAATGGATTCCGGAAGCCGCGATCGTATCGAAGCTGTTTCCCGAAGCTCCAGCTTCCTTCATATAATAATCTAGCTTTGCCGCCACCTGAAGCTCTGTCATGCCGGGCCTTAAATCCTCCAGGATCTTTGAAAAGGCCAAATCCCCAATAGCCTCTGCCTTTTCTATTTTTTCCAGTTCCTCCGGTGTTTTCAGGATCCGCAGCCGGTTTAGGGCGTCTCCCAGGGCAACCCATAGAATCTTTCCGGCAGCCTTTTGCAGCCGCATCACCTGGGCATAAATCAGATGGAAATCCTCAAATCCCATCGTACTTACCTGTTCCTGCCAAATAAGCTCTGATAGTATGGTTTCATACCCTCTTCCTCCCGAAACCTCCTGAATCTCCCATCCTTCTGCTTCCTCTTTCGCTTGGGTTGTATATCTGGAGTCCGTCATTAACACCCGGCGCCCTTTTGACACAAAAAGATATCCGGTGGCCCCCCGAAATCCACTCACATACCGCATATTATATCCGTCGGACACCAGTATGGCATCCAGTTTTTTTTCTTTTAAGATGTCCTGTACCCGGTCTTTTCTCATCCTTTCCCGTCCCTCCTTTTCTTATAAAAATGCAATACGATTTTTTCCAGATAACGCTTCAATACAATCTGTATTTCCTCCCTGGGATGGATGGGTTTAACTAGGATCGTCCTCATCCCGGCTTTTTTGGCCCCGTAAATATCAGTAAAAATCTGATCTCCGATAAAGATGGCATTCTGCGTGGTACATCCCAGCATCTGCATGGCTTTTTTATAATTACGCACAGAAGGTTTATGGGCATTCTCAATATACATGGCCTCCACCGCGTCCGCAAAGGGTTTTACCCGTTCCAGCTGATTATTGGAAATCACACAGTAACCAATCCCCAATTCTCTTAAATGGGCAAAGAATTTTTTCGCCTGCTCATCTGCAGGGGCGCCGTGGGGCACCAGCGTATTGTCGATGTCAAACAGCACCCCCTTTAGCCCTTCCCTTTTTCTTTGCTCAAAATCAATACACGCAATCGAATCCAGATATTCATCCGGATAAAAACAAGTCAGCATATTCATCTCCCGTCTCTCTACTTTTTTAGATAGTCCAGCAATGCCTCATACTGCAGATTCATCTGCTCATATCCATGCTTATAAAATGCCATTAAGGTCTCCGGATTCGTTTCCGTCCTGGAGACCGTGCGCACTTGGGGACGGATAACAAAAATTTTCCCCTCTTCCTCCCATTTTTCAATATAGGTCATGATCCGGTTATAATGATAGGGACGAAGACAAACGGCCCTGGCAAGCTTCGGATACCTTCTCAAATAGGTTTTGTAAAAGGCAATGCCTTTTCTGGAAATGGTCTTACGATATCCCCTGTTTCTCGTCAGCACCAGCACATTTTTCCGAAATCCCTGTTGCATAGCATGAAGCAGAGGAATCGAATCTGCCACACCTCCGTCCAGATATGGGATCCCATCAATGAAAACCATAGGCGATAGCACAGGAATACTGCTGGAAGCACGACATATACGCATCAGTCTTGTCCGGTTGCTTTTTTCCTGCAAATATTCTGCCTGACCCGTCAGGCAGTTGGTTACCACAATCTCACAGGTCATGTCCGATTCAAAAAAGGTGGTATAATCAAAAGGATGTTTCTCATTGGGATCAATCTCAAAAAGCAGATCCATATCAAACAGACTTTTGTTTCTGACCGCCTTTTTCAGGTTGATCAGCTTTCCATCCTCTTTGCCGGTACGGATGACGCAGTCCCTTGTCCTGCCGGGCTGCCTTGATACATAATCCACCGCATTGCAGGATCCCGCAGAGACTCCAATCACATGGGGCAGATAAAGCCCCTGCTCCATCAGATAGTCCAGCACCCCGGAGGAGAAAACCCCTCTCACGGCGCCCCCCTCTAATATCATAGCTGCTTGTTTCATGTTTCCTCCAATCTCATGTTCTTTCATTCTCTGTAACAATGGGCCAAATATTCCTCCCTCTTACAGATCAAATAATGAAAGCTGGTTCGACTCCGGCAGGTCTCCTAAAAGTCCCAGATCTCCCATCAAATCGATCACAGTTTTGCTGACTTTCGTCCGCTCCCGAAAATCATCCTTAGACAGGAAAGGTCCCTCTTTGGCTGCCTCCACCACAGCTTCCGCCGCCTTATCTCCAAGCCCCTCGATACTGCTTAAGGAGGGCATCAGCTTTCCATCGATAATCCGAAAACGGCTGGCCTCTGCCTGATAAAGATCCAGTGGCATAAACTGAAAGCCTCTGGCATACATTTCCCGCACGATTTTCATATCCTTTAACGTGTCCTGATCCTTGTTGGTCAGGGAGTCCCCGCGCTTTTGATACTGGTCCATATAGTAATTCAGCTTCTCAGGCCCCTGGCACATCAGCTCATAGCTAAAGGCGGATGCGCGAATGCTGAAATAGGCGGCATAGTAAGCTAATGGATAAAACACCTTACAGTAAGCAATCCGATATGCCATCATAACATAAGCCGCCGCATGGGCCTTGGGAAACATATACTGTATTTTTTTGCAGGACCAGATATACCAATCCGGAACTCCGTGTTTTTTCATTTCCTCCTCCCACTCTGGTTTTAACCCTTTTCCCTTTCGAACGCTTTCCATAATCGTAAAGGAAAGTTCACTCTCCAGTCCCATATTAATCAGGTAGGTCATAATATCATCACGGGTACAGATGGCCGTGGAAATAGTAGCCTTGCCCTCCTGTATCAGCGTTTGGGCATTGCCAAGCCAAACATCCGTCCCGTGGGACAATCCGGAAATACGTACCAGGTCGGAAAAGGTTTTCGGCTTTGTATCCACCAACATCTGGATTACAAATTCCGTTCCAAATTCCGGGATACCCAAAGCCCCCAGAGGGCAGCCTCCGATCTGATCCGGCGTGATACCAAGAGCCTGGGTGCTGGTAAACAAAGACATGACCTCCTGGTCATCTAAGGGAATCTTCTTCGCGTCCAATCCGGTCAGATCCTCTAACATTCGAATCATGGTGGGATCATCGTGTCCCAGAATATCCAGCTTCAACAAGTTGTGGTCAATGGAATGGTAATCAAAGTGGGTGGTGATGATGTCGGTTGTCTGGTCGTTGGCTGGGTGCTGTACCGGCGTAAAAGAATAGATCTCCTCCCCGTGGGGCAGAACAATGATTCCTCCCGGATGCTGGCCCGTGGTTCTTCTCACGCCTACGCAGCCCTTTACAATCCGATTAATCTCGCAGGTTCTCTTGCGTTCCCCACGCTCTTCGTAATAGTTCTTCACATATCCAAAGGCGGTCTTTTCTGCCAGAGTACCAATGGTACCTGCCCGGAAGGTTTGCCCTTTTCCAAAGATCACTTCCGTATACCGATGGGCATTTCCCTGATAGTCTCCGGAGAAATTCAGGTCAATATCCGGCTCCTTGTTCCCCTTAAAGCCTAGGAATGTCTCAAAAGGAATATCAAATCCTTCCTTCACCAGCATCTCGCCGCAGTTTGGGCAAACCTTATCAGGCATGTCGCAGCCTGCTCCTCCCACATAGGGCTTCACCGCCTCAGAATCAAAATCGCTGTAATGGCAGGATCTGCAATAATAATGGGGCCGCAGAGGATTAACTTCCGTGATCCCAGCCATCGTGGCTACAAAGGAGGAAACCCTACCAGATACCCGTCCTCATTGGACTTCCATACCAGCTTCTGGGCGATAATATACATCACGGCAAACCCGTTAGAGATAATCGAATGCAATTCCCTCTCCAATCGCTCTTCCACTACTTGAGGAAGAGACTCCCCATAGATTTCATGGGCCCTGTTATAACAAATATTGCGCAGAGTCTGGTCTGAATTTTCAATGACGGGCGGACACTTATCCGGCCTCACCGGAGAAATCTTCTCGCACATATCCGCAATCCGGTTGGTGTTTGTGATGACCACTTCCTCTGCCTTCTCGCTTCCCAGATAGGAAAATTCCTGAAGCATTTCCTCCGTGGTGCGAAGATACAAGGGAGCCTGATCATCTGCATCGCCAAATCCCTTACCGGCCATGATAATCCTGCGGTAGACCTCATCCTGGGGATCCAGAAAATGCACATCACAGGTGGCCACCACTGGTTTATGAAATTGATCCCCTAATTTCACGATTTTTTTGTTGATCTCCATGAGTTCTTCCTTGCTGGAAATCTCCACCTTATCACTGCGTATCATAAACTCATTGTTTCCCAAAGGCTGTATTTCCAGATAATCGTAAAACTCCACCAGTCTGGCAATCTCCTTTTCCGAACGTCCGTTTAAGATCGCCTGGTACAATTCCCCGGCCTCACAGGCCGAACCGATCAACAATCCTTCCCTGTTTTCCAGGAAGACACTCTTTGGTATCAGAGGCCTCCTGTGATAGTAATCCAGATGGGAAAAAGAAACCAGGCGGTATAAATTTACCCTTCCCACATCATTGGTAGCCAAGATAATGGCATGGTGCGAGGGCAGCTTCTTGGCCTGCTCCTTAGACAAACGCCCCAGGGCATTGACCTCATCCAGAGTATAGGCTTCTCTCTCCTTTAGCATCCCCACAAATTTAACAAAAATCTCCGCCGTACATCCTGCGTCATCTACCGCTCTGTGGTGATTTTCCAGGGACACGCCTAAGGCCTTAGCCACAGTGTCCAACTTAAACCGGTTTAACTGGGGCAGCAGCACCCTAGCCAGGGCCACGGTATCCACGGAAGTAAATTCCCGCTCAATCTGCTGTCTTTTGCAATTTTCTTCAATAAAGCTCATATCGAAACCCGCATTGTGGGCCACCATGACGGCCCCCTTACAAAACTCCAGAAATCTGGGCAGCGCCTCCTCTATGGGGGGAGCCTCCAAAACCATATTGTCATTGATTCCGGTCAGTTCTTCAATACGGAAAGGAATGGGAACCTGGGGATTGACAAAAGTGGAAAACCGCTCAGTTATCACTCCGTTCTCCACTTTTACCGCCCCGATCTCAATAATCCGGTTTACAGAAGGGCTAAAGCCGGTGGTCTCCAGGTCAAACACCACATAGGTTTCCTCCAGTCCCTGATTTTGGGAATTGGTCACCAGATCCTTTAAGTCATCTACCAAATAGGCTTCCACACCGTAGATGATTTTAAAATCACTTCCTTTCGGGAGCGCATGGCTGGCCTCCGTAAACGCTTGCACCACCCCATGATCGGTGATAGCTATGGCCTGGTGCCCCCAGGAGATGGCCCTCTTGACAATATCTTTTACATCGCTGACTCCATCCATATCACTCATCTTAGTATGGCAGTGAAGCTCCACCCTCTTTTGGGGGTACGTGTCCGCTCGCATCGACCGGAAATCCGGGATTTTTTTGATCCCCACCACAGAGGCAATCGTTAACTGCCCGTCAAATTTGTCCACCGTGGTGACACCTTTTAGCTTCAGAAAGGCTCCCTTTTTCACTCCTTCCAGGATTTCAGGCACCTGATCGTTTCTGGCAAACATTTTTACAACAATCGTATCGGTAAAATCGGTAACCTCAAGGATCAGGATTGTCTTCTCGTTCCGAATCTGGCGGGTATCCAGGTTCTGAATTTGCCCCCGGATCACCACTTCTCCCATTTCTCCCTGAATCTGCTCCAGCGGAATGGCTTCTTCCCCAAAATCTCTGCCGTACACCACATCCGGGTTATCTGATCTGCGGATACTTCCGCGGTATTCTCCTCCCCCTCTTTTCGGCTCTCTCTTTCCTGGCCCTGCACTTCCTGTAGATTTTTGCGCTTTGGAATCCACTTCCTTTTTCTTATCCGCAGGATGGTTCTGCTTTTTCCCGGCAGGTATGGAAGGAGAATTCTGTGACTCCTCCGGATTCTCATGAGATGCCTCCAGGCGCTCCATGACAGCCTCCACCTCCTGGCGAATGCGAAGCGCCCCATTCTTCCTGGCCTTGCTTTCCACAGGCTCTACCATCTCTGTTTCAATTTTCAGAGACATACCGCAGCGTTCACAAAAAATCTTCTCAAGCACCCGGATCAGCTCTTCTTCCTTATCTTCTGCCACCACCGACTGCTCCAGGGTCAGCTTCATCGTATCTTCGGCCAGAAACGTACAGGATGCTTTCCGAAACATATTGTATTCAAAAATACTATAATCCTTTAGCTCCATCAGAATACTGTCCCGGTACACATCCATCAGCTTTTGCGGAGTATACTGTCTGGAAAGGCGAAATTTTTCAATAATCTTCACCATGAGAGGATAATCCTCAAAAAACTGTTCTTTAATGGCTCGTTCCACCAGATAAATATATTTTTTATGAATCAGTTTTTCACTGGAAAGATATACCCGCATGGAATCTCTCGCGGAGGTCATGGTAACTCTGGCGATCTTGGCCTGCTCAAACAGTGGGTGGATGGCACCCTCCAGCTGCAAGTCCGGAAATACGTCAAAAAATCCTTTTTCCATTCGATTCACTCCAATGCAAAAGCTCCCGGCGCAGGGCGTCCAGCAATTCATCTTCGGGAAGCTTCCGGATGACCTCTCCCTTTTTGATCAAAAGTCCCTCGCCTTTGCCTCCGGCAATTCCAATGTCAGCTTCCCTCGCCTCTCCTGGTCCATTTACCACGCATCCCATGACAGCCACTTTCAAATCCAATGGAATATCTTCCACCATGTCCTCCACCCGATTGGCCAAACCAATCAAGTCAATCTGGGTACGCCCACAGGTGGGGCAGGATACCACTTCAATCCCGCCTTTTCTCAGTCCCAGCGTCTTTAAAATCAGCTTTGCAGATTTAATCTCCTGCACCGGATCCCCAGTCAGAGATACCCGAATGGTATCTCCGATCCCCTCTGAGAGAATGATTCCCAAACCAACAGCAGACTTGATGTTTCCGGAAAGCAGGGTTCCCGCCTCGGTAATGCCCACATGAAGGGGATGGATCGTCTCTTTGGCTATGAGCCTGTGAGCCTTGGCGCACATCATCACGTCTGAGGATTTGATGCTGATCACCAGATTATCATATCCCATATCCTCTATCATCTTTACCTTATCCAGGGCGCTTTCCACCAGCCCCTCCGCTGTCACCCCGCGATACTTTTCCACCAGGGCCTTTTCCAGGGAGCCGCTGTTGACCCCCACCCGAATAGGAATTCTTCGTTCCTTGGCCACATCTACCACCGCCTTGACCCGGGTTTTGTCTCCAATATTTCCTGGATTGATCCGGATTTTATCTGCTCCGTTTTCCATGGCTGCAATGGCAAGCCGATAGTCAAAATGAATATCTGCCACCAGGGGAATTGAAATCTGCTTTTTGATCTCACTCAAAGCCCTGGCTGCCTCCATGGTAGGTACCGCGCTCCTGATGATGTCGCATCCGGCGGCTTCCAGTCGATGGATCTGCTCCACTGTAGCTTTTACATCCTCGGTCTTTGTGTTGGTCATAGACTGGATCAGGATGGGATTCCCACCTCCGATCACCCGATCTCCAATGGTAACTGCTTTCGTCTGTTCCCGATACATCCTTCCACGCTCCTTTTCCCGTATCCTTTCGCATTCTGCGCCCATTCTATCACAAAACAGCGGCCCGAGTCAAAACATTGCAGCGAGCCGTTCTGGAGCTAGTATACCACGTCCCCCATATTTGGAACAGTGGTTTTAGCAAAAAGACAGAGACAGTGCCCTCTCCCAAAACACTGTCTCCGTCTTTCCTTTTCTATCTTACATTATACTTCCACGGTCCATCCATGGGTATCTTTGATTTTACCGAGCTGAATCCCGGTCACCGTATCATATAGCCTCTGGCTCACCGGACCGATGCCCCCATCTCCAATTTCAAAAATATTGTTCTCATATCGCAGGTGTCCCACAGGAGAAATCACAGCAGCTGTTCCGGTTCCCCACACTTCTTCCAAACTCTTGTCTTTAGCAGCTGTCTCCAGCTCTTCGACGGAAATTCGTCTCTCTTCCACCTTCAGGCCCCATTCCTTACACAGATGGATGCAGGTATCCCTCGTAACTCCTGGCAGAATACTGCCGTTTAACATGGGCGTTACCACGGTTCCCTTGATCTTAAAGAAGATGTTCATGGCGCCCACTTCTTCAATGTACTTTCTCTCCACTCCATCCAGCCAGAGCACCTGAGAGTATCCTTCCTCATGGGCTTTCATCTGAGCTGCCAGAGAGGCCACATAGTTGCCCCCTGTCTTGGCCTCACCGATACCGCCTCTCACGGCACGCACATACTCGTCCTCAATCCAAATCTTCACCGGATCCAGACCCTCCGGATAGTAGGGTCCCACCGGGGACAAAATAATGATAAACTTATAGGTATCCGACGGGCGAACTCCTAAAAATGGGTCTGTCGCTATAACAAAGGGACGAATATACAGGGAAGTTCCCGGCTTCGTGGGGATCCAGGCCTGATCAACTCTCACCAGTGTCTTGATTCCCTCCAGGAAATCATCTTCCGGAATGGGGGGAATCACCAGTCTGCGGTTGGAGTTGTTGGCTCGCTCAATATTTTTATCCGGGCGGAATAAAAGAATTCTTCCATCCTCTGCCTTATATGCCTTTAATCCCTCAAACATTTCCTGTCCATAATGAAATACCGTAGCGGAGGGCTCCAGGCTGATGGGACCATAGGGAAGGATCTGGGGATCATGCCAGCCCTTATTTGTCTCATACTCCATCACATACATATGATCCGTAAAAATCGTCCCAAACACCAGGGGATCGTCAGGACCTGGCAATGGTTTCGGATTTGTGGTTTTTTGGATCTTAATTTCTTGCATTTTCATCATCCTTCCTTCGTTCTGTCGCATGATACCTGTGGATTGCCAACTTCCGTGTATCTAAGCCTCCCCGGTACCACCGCATTTCTTTCTCAATTATTATACTTTTCCATGCTAATGTCAAGAAATTTGAAAAAAAACTAAAAATTTTGCCGCTCTGAGTTCTCTGCTTTCTGAAGCTTCTGAATCATCTCACTGCAAATTTCATCCAGTCCCTTATCATCTGTCTTGATCACCAGGTCAGCCGCCGCCTGATATTTTGCACTGCGCTTTTCCATCAGTTCTTCGATAAATTCCACACTCATATTTTGATTTAGAATAGGACGTTGTGTGCTGTCTTTCACCCTCTCATAAATAGTCTCAGGTCTGGCGGTGAGCAACACCACTCGACCGCTCTTTTTCATGATATCCACATTTTCCTGTCGCATGGGCACACCTCCGCCGCAGGAAATCACGGCAGCTTCCTGATGCTGCAATTCTCTTAAAAGTCTGGTTTCCAGATTCCGAAAATACGCTTCTCCGTACTTGTCAAAAATCTCTGTGATGGGCATGTGCTGCTGCTGCACAATCTGCTCATCCATTTCCATTCTCTCCCGTCCAAGTCTTTTGGACAGTGCTTCTGCCACGCTGCTCTTTCCGGAACCCATAAAACCGATCAAAAAAATATGCCGAGGGCTTTCCCACTCTTTTGATATACTTTCCATATAAATACCTTTCCTTTCCAACTCTTTGTGCACAGGGCCTGTCTGAGGCCCATGATTTCCGCTATTATAACACGTGTATCATAAGATTACAATTCTTCCTCCAACAGCGCTCATTGACAACCTTACATAAATCGTATACTATGAAACCAGATTTTAACAGCTTTCATTAGCTGTATCTTTTACAAAGAAAGGAAGAGGAACATGAAAAAAGAAATATCGGGACACACAAGATTGGCCTGTCTGTTAGGAAGCCCGGTGGCTCATAGCATTTCTCCGGCCATGCACAACGAAGCCTTTGACCTGCTTGGTATAGATTGCCGCTACCTGGCCTTTGACGTGGGAACAGAGAAACTTTCCCAGGCCGTAGAAGGGTTGCGGGCTATGGATGTTTTGGGATTTAACCTGACCATGCCGGATAAAAATCTTATGTGCCAGCTGTGCGACGAGCTCTCTCCTGCAGCCAGAATCGGCGGGGCTGTCAACACCGTAAAGAATGACCACGGAAAGTTCGTCGGTTATACCACCGACGGTATTGGATTTATGGATGCTTGCAAGGATGCGGGCTTTGATATCGTAGGGAAAAAAATGACCCTGTTAGGAGCCGGTGGCGCTGCCAGCGCCGTCTTGATTCAGGCTGCCCTAGACGGGGTAGCGGAAATTTCAGTCTTTAGCATTCACGACGCCTTTTGGGAACGGGCCAATGGGATTATACGTACGCTGAATGAGGAGACTTCCTGCCAGGTATCGCTCTACGACTTTGAAGATCCGAAGATCCTGAAAAGAGAAATACAGGAAAGCGCCATTCTGGTGAACGGCACCAGCGTGGGTATGGCTCCCAAGACAGAGGCCTGTATTATTCCGGATGTTTCTTTCTTCCATCAAGATTTGATGGTCTTTGACGTGATTTACAACCCGGAGGAGACCCGGCTTTTGCAGATGGCCAAAAAGGCGGGATGCCCCACAGCCAACGGATTGTATATGCTTCTCTATCAGGGCGCCGCCGCATTCAAGATCTGGACGGGACAGGATATGCCGGTGGAACAAATCAAGGAGAAATACTTTAAACGGTCATGAATGACCAGCATGATTTCAGCCAGGGCAGCATTTCAAGGAACATCTTAGGTCTCGCCATTCCTATGACGCTGGCCCAGCTGATGAACGTTCTTTACAATATTGTGGACCGGGTGTATATCGGACATATTCCCCACGCCTCCGGTCAGGCCCTTACGGGAATCGGGCTTTCCCTGCCTATTATCACCATGATCACTGCCTTTGCCAATCTCTTTGGCATGGGCGGTGCACCTCTATGTTCCATTGCCCGTGGACGAAAGGAAGAAAAAAGGGCCGGGCAGATTATGGGAAACTCCTTTAGTCTGCTCGTCATCAGCGGCCTGCTTCTCATGATTATCTGTCTGATTTTTAAAAAGCCGCTGCTCTATTTATTTGGAGCCAGCCCGGAGACCTTTCCCTATGCCAACGCTTATCTGAGCATCTATCTTCTTGGAACTGTTTTTGTAATGATCAGTCTTGGAATGAACAACTTTATCAATGCCCAGGGATTTGGCCGCATGGGAATGCTCACGGTTCTGCTCGGTGCTGTATTGAATCTGATCTTGGATCCGATTTTGATCTTCGGATTACATATGGGGGTTCAGGGGGCTGCCATTGCCACCATTTTCTCCCAGGCGGTCTCCGCCATCTGGGTGCTCCGGTTTCTGACTGGAAAAAAGGCTCTCTTGCGCCTGAATCTCTCCTCTATGGTCTTAAACCGGAAGCTGACGCTGGAGATCACAGGTCTTGGTCTCTCTAGTTTTGTTATGTCCGTGACCAACGGCCTGGTTCAGATCGTATGCAACGCCACTTTACAAAAATACGGTGGAGATTTATATGTGGGTATTATGACGGTGATTAATTCCGTTCGGGAGGTTATGACTATGCCTGTAATGGGTATGACCAATGGTGCGCAACCTGTCATCGGCTATAATTATGGAGCCGGCTGTTATGACCGTGTCAAATCCAGTATCCGGTTTATGACTGTCTCCTGTATTCTTTTCACCACGGCCGCCTGGGCTTTGCTGTTTTTCTTGCCAGAGACTTTCCTAAGGATGTTTACCAGCGAATCGGCGTTGATTCAGGAGGGAATTCCGGCCATGCGAATCTACTTTTGCGGCATCTTCCTTATGGCATTGCAGTTTGCTGGACAGTCCACCTTCGTAGCGCTTGGGAAATCCAAACAGTCTGTCTTCTTTTCTCTGTTTCGAAAGGTCATCATCGTCATCCCTCTGACGATCTTTTTACCCCTTCTGGGCGGACTTGGAACTAACGGAGTCTTTCTGGCGGAGCCCGTTTCCAACTTCATTGGCGGCACGGCCAGTTTTGTTACCATGATCTTTACGGTATGGAAGAAACTCTCCTCAGACTAGACTTTCTGTTTAGCCCGGTATTCGCTGGGTGTGATCCCTGTCTGGGTTTTAAACACCCGGCTGAAATACCGGTAGTCGTTATACCCGCACAGCTGGCACACCTCTTCCAGCATCATTTCTGGCTGTTCCCTCATAATGTTTTTAGACAACTCTATTTTCTTTTCCGTAATATATTTATTCATAGGCATCCCTGCCATTTTTTTAAACATTCTGGATAGATAGGCGTAGTTATATCCAAACACATCCGCCACCTGCTCTAAGCTTTCCAGCGTTAGAAAATTGTTGTCCACATATTCCATCACCCGTGTCTCTATACTTTTTTCGTAAACCTGCTCCATATAGCCGCCGATTTCTCCAAAGCTTTCCATCATCCGGGCCACCAGCTCCTGTTCCGTGACAGATAGGCCGATACAGCGCTGCATTTTTACCTGCATTTGCTCTAAAAAGTCATTCTCATAGCCCTTTCCGGAAAACTCCAATAACTTTAGCACGTAAAGACTGACTTTTTCAATGTTACTCTGGGTTGCCTGATTTTGAATCATATAGGTGAGAATTTGCTGAATCTCCTCCGTAAAATCCTGGTCATTGGCAGAAAGAAAATATTTTTTAATATAGCTTCCAAGCTTCATCTTGACAATTTCCTGTAAATCCTGCCTTTCTTCTTTTCCCTTCTCTGAAATCAAAAGCTGGCTTCTTCCCACGATCAACTCCTGTGTGAGCAGATAGCGCAAATACTTTGTCACATTCCAAACTTTCTCGTAAGTGGTCGGACGTGTCGCATATCCAATATGTACAGCCAGGCGCGTGTGCTGTTTCAATTGCCCTAACAGGCTTTCAGCCAGCTCCCCTATCTTCGCCCCGTCCTTTTGTTCCATCCGAATTCCCACAATTTTCTGGTTTACCGCCTGCTCATCTGCCAGATACCACCCGTACTCGTACCCGCAGGTCTGCTCCATGACTGTTCTCCAGGGAATCTTTTCCATCTCTTCCCGGTAATACGCGGTCATGACTCCATCCTGTACATCATAGATCAGATTTCCTACACAGACAGAGAACACAGCATAAAGGGATCTTTCACTTTTCCAGAGTAAATTTACATCCGAATAGAGAATTTGTCTTTCCTGCCTGACTTTTGTATAGGTCAAACTTCTCTTGACATCAAACAACAAATCTGACATTTTTTCATCCTCCAGGGGTTTCAGGATGTAGTCAAACACACCATAACGCATAGCTTTCTGGGCATAAGAAAAATCGGAATATCCGGAAATAATCACCACCACAATTCCGGGATAGGTATTTTTCAAAATTCTGGATAACTCCAGCCCGTCCATAACCGGCATGGAAATATCAGTAAAAACTACCTGAGGATGGTGCTTATCCGCCAGCTTTAGCGCTTCTCTCCCATTCTCAGCCACCGCGACAATGGAAAACTCCGGATCCAGTCCTTCAATTTTATTTTTAATGTAAGCTCCTATTTTCGTTTCATCTTCCACCACAAGTGCAAAAATTTTCTGGTGTTCCCCCCTCTTCATGACAACGTTCCTCCTATTTCAATCTTTTTATCATATATTTTATAGATTGCATTCTCACGATAGAAAAGCTGCAAACGTACATATACATTTACCAGACCCATCCCATCGATTTTTGCCGCAAGGCTCTTGACGCCTTCCATACTTCTGCGGCACTTGTCCATAATCTCCTTTCGTTTCTCCTCAGAAAATCCTTCCCCGTTATCGGATACCTGTATCACCCATCTTCCCTCTTCCAGTACTCTGCCATACACGTGAATCTGAGGCCTGCTGCGATTACAATATTTAAAAGAGTTTTCCACCAAGGGCTGAATCGTAAGCTTTGGAATCCGCACATCCATCATTTCCAGAGGAATGTCCAGCTCCACCTGAGCGTTAGGAAACCGTTCTCTCATGATATCTACATACCGTTCCACATGTCTCATTTCTTCAAACATCCGAACACCGCTCCCGTCATCAGACGAGATATAGCGAAACATCTGAGTCAGATTCGTACACATTCCCACAATTTCCGGATTCTTCGCCTCTTCCGCCATGGAACTCACGGTCATCAGCGTATTTACCAGAAAATGCGGCTGCATCTGAGCCTGAAGGGCCAACATTTTCGAGTGAATCTCAAATTCTTTCAACAGGATGATATGACGCATAGATTCTTCCAGCTTTTCATTCAACTGACCTATGGTATGGGAAAGATAATCTAGTTCTTTTATGTCAGTCTCCACTGGCTGATAGCGCATCCCCTGTTCCAAATCCACCTTTTGCAGTCTGCCGCAAATCTCCTGAATGGGCCTGGAAATCTTAATAGAAACCTGATAGCTTACAAGCATCATAAGCAAGGCCACGATAAGAAAGAAGCCGAGAGCAATCCCGATAAAGGTAAGCAAACCGCTGTAAAAGCTAAAATAAGATATCGTATAGATCACGTAGAGATTCGAATGAAAGATCCGATAGACATACGCATAATGGCCTCTCTTTTGGAAATTTCCCGTTCTCCACCCGCTCTCATCCAAAAAGGCCTTTGCATTCCAGTCAGACTCTGAATAAATCTTTTCCCCTCTATCGTTAAGGATGTGAAGCCGAAATCCTGTCCCTTCCTTCTGTGCCAGGCGCACTCCGATGTCTGATGTAAAATCCTGCGCATCTACCATGATCTCCAGGATCCCATCTCCATTATATAGAATGCTATCTTCCCCAAAGCTTCTTGCCAGGACAATTTTGGCGCCTTTCTGTTCCTTGAGTTCTTTTCCTCCCTCACTGTTTATCAGGTATTCATTCTGCTCCAGATACCTCACCACAGGGCTGCCGTCCATAGGATAATCCCGGTAAGTATCTGGAACCTGCTGTCTGATTTTCCCTATAAAAAACTCATCCCCCATCCATGCATAATCATGCTGATTCAAAATCATTCCGATCTGATATTTTTTTTGAATCATTTTATAGGCTTCCTGGTACAACCTGGAAAACAATTCCGATGTGCTAAGCCCTTTTTGTTCGTATTCTGGAAGTTCATAAAGAGCCGTCCGGCGAAAGGTTTCACTTCTTACCAGTTCCATGGAAAAATCATCCATTTCCTGAAAATAAGTCTCAATGTTCCGGTTCATGCTTGCGGTCAGCTGTTCCTGTGTCTTGGCCGTATTCCTGCTGATTGTGTAACCGGCGTACAACATTGTGCTAAGAAGAATCACGATCATACAGATAGCGATCCAAAAAAAATATGCTTTAAATAATTTCTTTACAATCGGTTCTCTCTTCATCCCTCATCCCCCTCACCGCTTTTCTTTTCATCCGAAACGCACTAGATATCCGTCCTTCTCTTAGTTCTATTATAATCGAAAACAGAGGATTACTATTAGGATAAATTTTACCTCTTTACATGGATTTTTTTTACCTTGGAGTATCTTTGGAATGAAACATCTTAGCTCTGTACTCATCCAATTTTCGAATTGCATCCTGCGCGCCAGCCGTGCCGTCCGCAAGTTCCTGAATATACTGATACAGCTTTGGATCCAGATAAAATACATCTTTTGTAAACATGACCTCTGTCTTTCCTTTGCTTCTTCTTAATATCTCCCTGGTGGCCTGCGGGGTCTGTACACTCTCTATCCCCTGAAAAGCAGAAGTCACAAGATCTTTACGCGCTGCATAATAGCGCTCCAGATTCTCGTCCTTAGCCAAAAAATATAACAGCTGTTTACACTCCTCAATGTGTTCACTGTTTTTATTAATGAACTTGGCCATACCGCCACCATTTGAGACTGCCGTCTGGTTGTCCAGCAAAGGGACCGGGAACATTCCCCACTCATCCTGGCTTCCATAGTCTTTCAGTTCTGAGGCATAAGCAGAGTAGGTAAACATCATAACTGCTTTTCGCTGGGTCAGATAAGAATAACTTCCTGGAAATTCCTCCTCTCTGCCATCGCCCACATAGTATTTCGGAATCCCATTTTCTTTTTTTGAAAACAGCTGTTGAATCTGCTCCATTCCCTTTTGAAGGCAAAGCAAGTCCTCCAGTTTATATTCAGATCCTTTATTTAATTCTTCTACAAAATCCGGGTTTTCCCGGTACAACATAGGTGTCAGCCCATAAACCCAACATTGTGTATGCCAGGTATCGTTGAGCGCCTCATACAGGGGGACGGTACCCAGACTTCGAATCTGATCGCAAAGGGTCAGAAATTCTTTCCAGGTCCCCGGCACCTCCAGGTGATGTTCTTTAAAAAAAGTCTTGTTATACAGAATTCCTTCATAGTCTAATCCCCATGTGGGAAATCCCAGCACCTTTCCACTGCAACTGCTGGCCTCTCTTGCCCATCCTTCCAATCGGTTTACCCATGGTTCCTGGGAAAGATTCAGGGCAATGTCCTCTATTCCCATGGAAGAGAGCATCGTACCCATGGGAAACATAAACATATCCACTTCTCCGTTGCCTCCAGCCAGACAAGTGCCCACCAGGGATTCATATCCACTGTTGGGAGTCAACAGCACTTGAATCCGGATCCCAGTTTCCCTTTCAAACTCGTCAAACAGTTCCCGGTCAATATCCTTAATCCAATTTTTAGAAGCCAGAAGTGTAATGGAGACTTCTTCTTGTTCCATTTTCCGGTAAATAATATTTTGATTTCTCACATAAATATACCAAGCCGCAACAACAAGCACGACTATCAACAATACAAGTATTTTCATCCACAGTCTTCTTCTCATGCGCCTTCTCCTATTTTCCCGCCATGATAAGGTATTTATGTTGGCATTATAGCAAAAAAGGACTGGAAAGCAAAGAGCCAACTTCTGTCGGCTCTTTGCTTCCTATATACTATTTGACTCGTATCTTTACTTTTTTACTATAAGAGCCGTACACCTTTTCCCCCTTTACCTTTTTGTAAGCCCGCACTCGAATATAGTAGATGGTGCCTCTTTTCATTTTCTTTAGTTCCGCACTGGTTTTTCCTGCCTTGAACTGCTTTCTGACTGCTTTTTTGTATTTCTTGTTGGTTGCATACTGCAACTCGTATCCATCGGCCTGCTTTACTTTTTTCCAGGTAATAAGCACCCCCCTGCTCCTTGCCTTTTGCTTTGCTGACTTGATAGATACCTTTGCCACTCTGTTTTTTCCGCTCTCATCCGCATTTGCGGCATTGTCCCTGGCTTCCTGCGCCTCTAACCTGGCAGACTCTGCTTCTTCTTTTGCTTTTTCTGCTGCTGCCCTGGCCGCTTCTGCCTTTTTCTGGGCTTCTTCTGCCGCTTTCCATGCCTCCGTTGCAGCTATTCTGTCTGCCTCAGCTTTCTTTCTGGCTTCCTGAGCCGCCCTTTCGTATTCCTGTGCTTTTTTCTGGGCTTCTTCTGCTTTTTTCTGGGCTTCTTCTGCCTTCTTCTGGGCCTCCTCCGCACGCTTAATGGCCTCTTCCAAGGCCTTATCCATCACCTGGTGAATCGCAATAAAATAAGTCTTGGTGTGTACTCCATCCTCCGCTGTTACAATCACCTGTGCTTTTCCACCAAAGTTTTCTGGATAGATCACACTTACCGAAGCATTTTCTCCCGTTTTTGCCGTGATCTCCGGGAGATTCTGATCCGTAGTTTCATAGACATACTCTGTCTGCTCTGGATCAAATCCGTCCAAAGGCTCCCCCTCCAGACAGATCTGTGTAAGCAGCGGCTCTTCCCTGGCCACCGCCACTTTCTCATAAGCGCCCATTTCTGTGATAGCAAGGCACTTATTCGGCTGCGCCTTCATTTTAATTCGGATCGCGCAGGTCTTTACCGCATCAAAGGTAAAGAAATTAGTCCCTGTCTCGGAGAGCTGCCCGGGGCCTTGAAGATGTTCTACCGGCTTCCAGTTTCCTTCCTCACCCACAGGATGCGCATCTGTCACGTTATCCGGATCCGCAGGAGGGGTATTAAAATATTCTCCATCATAATACTCAATCTCATACTCAGCCGGCAGGCTGGAACCATAATCCGTGTAGAAATCGATTTCCAGATTATCAATGAATTTATACGTCACCTCTTCCAGTCCAAAAATGATCCCTGCCCAGTCTTCCTCTCTGCCATCGGAGGACCAATTACACCAGCGGTTGTTCCCATCTGATTCATGGGAAATTATATTATCATTCAACTCAGAAGCACTGTCTGAAGAGGCTCCCTCTCCGTTGGTAAAGGATGCGATTCCAAGGGGCCAGTAAAACCCATTTTTATATCCTGTAAATTTGTCTCCTGTCACTACATCCTCTGAAGTGACCCGTATGGTGATGGAGGTGGGCTGATCCTGCCCCTCCACCTTGCCTTTTACCGTCACGATGCTGTCATTTTTCCAAAACAGACTCTGAGGATGCTCCTCCCAAATTATCGGACGTTCATCCACGCTGCCGTCGCTATAGTAAATCTGTGCCTTTTCCGGTAGTTCGGGTACCATGCCCAGCGGAGTCACACAGGAAAACTGCTGAATCCCTACTACGCCCTTCACTATCACCGTGGCCACTGGCTGAAGCTCTTGTCCCTGAACACTCCCTTTTACTGTAAAGGTCCCATAAGAACCATACTGCTCAGGATTCATATCCTCCCAGGTTACCTCCACTAATTTAGGTAATCCTATGTTATAAGTAGCTCTGATCTTTTCCGGAAGGATGGGTTTTTGTCCCTTAGATGTCTCTACAGTCACTTTTTCGTACCTAGTAATCACGGTTTTATTTGGGTTTGGGCGGATAGCAAGCATAAATTCATTGGATTCTACCGTCTTCCCCTGATAGGTCACAGCTGCCTTTAATGTTGTATTTCCGGAACTGTAAGCATACAGATTTCCGTTTTGAACCTGTGCAATCTGATTATTTCCAACAGCATATACCACCTCCAGAACACCATTTGGCAGCACGGTTCCGTCTTGGAGCCTTGCAATCAGCTCCACAGGAACCACGTCATCCTCCGTGATCGTTTCCGGAAGACGAATCTCTGCCTGCTCTAAGGTGGGCAGCTTTTCATGGAACTGGATACTGTACACGTTGGTGGTCTTTTTATCTTCTGAGGTCACCTCCACTGTAGCTGTCCCATCCTTTGATATGGCGGGAATAAGAAACACCGAAGCATTAGGGTCTTCTGCCACTGCGGTAATCTGCGGCAGCGCCTCTCCGTATTCCAACTCTATGGTATAGGAGTACTGATCTTTCGAGAATCCATCCGGCTTCTCCCCGTTGATCTGCAGGCTCTCCAAAGCAGCGGAAGTCCCACAGTCCATCTGAATTTCTTTCTGATATACGTGCACTTCGGATACACCGACTGCCAATCCCTGTTCATTGTGGAAGTTCCAGCGGATATACTTAGCTGTCACCGGATCAAAGGTAAAGATGTTTTCCTGGTCCGTCTGAAACTCCTCCTTCCGACTGATACTCTGGTTTTCCACCTGGTGCCAGATCTCCCCGTCATCGCTGTAGGATATCCTGATCTCATCCGGCATCCCCATCGCTGTGTCGCTATCGTTGTTCCAAAAGTCCAATCCGACTTTTCCGGTTTCCACCGGCTCTTCTAATTCCAATTGTATCCATTCATCCTGTTTACCGTGTTCCCAGGGAATCCAACGTTCTCCAGCTGCCCCTCCCCGGTAAACTATCGTTCCATTGTTGATGGCGCTGACCGGATCGTTTCCATTGGGTTGTACCCAGGAGGCCTCTGGAATCGGATACGTGCCATTTCTTTTTGCAATATCCTCACCATCTCCTTTCACACTGTCAGCTACACGCACCGTGGCAATTACATCGTCAAATCCTTCTACGGTTCCTTTTACTGAAAAGCTTCCCTGTTTTTGTACTTGAGACTGATTCACAGGATCCCAGATCACCGGCAGACGTTCTTCCTCTCCGGTATTATAAACAGCAATGACCGTATCCGGCATTTGTGGCAGTACCCCCACCGATGTTACTTCGTGCACCGGCTTTATGCCGATGTAATCTGCCACAATCACAGTTGCCGTTACCTCATCTGTGGTGGCATCTACTTGACCTTTCACGGTAATGACACCTGCCATCTCCAGTTTTGCAGGGTCTATGTCCTCCCAGGTGACTCCCATCTCTTCTTTCCTGTCTCCCCCATATACTGCTGTCACGGTTTCCGGAAGCTTGGGCTGTTCTCCCTTTTTTACATAGATGGTCTCCACTTCCTCATATCCGAGAAGGGTTTCTTTTTCCGGATCCTCTGTGGTAAACACCTTGGTCTTGTCTGAACGAAGCCCCGCAGAGTTTGCTGTTAGAGTAAAACTTCCCTGGTCCGTACTAGACTGTACAATTACCATGGCCTTTCCACTGTAGGCCTTGCGTTCTGTTCCCTTATAGCTCTGGGTTACCTCTGTGGCATCCCCATTATCCACGCCTACTATTTTCCCATCCCCGGAAATCTGGAATTTTACATTGTTATCCGCTGTGGGTACCAAATTCCCGTCACGATCTAAAACCTCCACTAAAATGTAGGACAAGTCCTGTCCATCTGACGTGATCACCTCTCGGTCTGGAGTCAGTCTGACCTGCGACGGCTCTCCCGCCGTCTTAATCACGTCTGTGGCAATCACCTCACCCTCAAAATTTCTGGCTACAGCCTTTAACTCACCAGGCTCGTAAACCACCTGCCACTCCAGATAGATATGTTCGTCTTCCCCCTCCTGATAGCTTCTTCCATCTGACGTTTTTCTCTGATAAAATTCCTTTTTCCCAAGGCTCTCATCATTTAAAAACAGTTCCACGCTGGCAGCATTGGAATAAACCTGAACGGGAATCTTTCCATCTTTTTTAATGCTATCGTCATTCTCCCAATTCCAGTGGGGAAGGATATGTACCATGGGATGCTCCTCTGGTGCAGTCCACTGGCTCTGATAAATATAGTAGGCGTCTTTTGGAATCCCAGCCGTATCCACGGTCCCAAAATAGGAACTTTTCGCAGGATATTGATCGTGATAGGGGCTTGGCTCCCCGATATAATCAAAGCCTGTCCACATAAATTCTCCCAGGACAAATTTTCGATCCCGGTTTGCCTTCCAGGCAGCCTCCGCAGATCTTCCCCAGCCCACAGTCTGTCCGTCATCATAGCTGCTTCGTATCTTTCTCTCATCATCGATGATGTACCATCCGCGACTTCGCACGGCGGAGGAGGTCTCAGAACCCATGATAATCCAGTCCGGATACTCCGCGTGGGCTGCGTCATAGCTGTTTTCTCCATAGTTAAAGCCCACGACTCCGGTTACATCCGCCACCTGTTTCATACCATTGTCCCAAAATCCATCGATGAAATTGTTAAATCCCTGGGTAGCCGGACGGGTGGGGTCTATCTCAGCCACCCAATTCACCAGCTTCTGGGCTGTACCCACACTTGCGTTTACAATCTCATTTCCGATGGACCACATGATTACGCAGGGATTGTTTTTTCCCCGATTTACCATGTTTTTGATGTCAAACTCTGCCCAGGTCTCACCGGGCCTGGCATCGGGATGGGTAGCTGCCATTGAGAAAAATCTTGCGTAGTCTTTGGATCTTTTTGCACTCTCCCAACAATCAAAGGCCTCGTCGATCACCATCAGTCCCATTTTGTCACAAATTTCCAGCAGTTCGTCCGCTGCAGGGTTGTGGGTCACGCGGATAGCATTCACACCCATGCTCTTCATAATTTCCATCTGGCGTTCCATGGCCCGGTAGTTTGCCACCGCCCCCAGGGCTCCCTGGTCGTGGTGCATACACACACCATTAAGCTTCATGTACTCGTTATTTAGATAGAAGCCTTCATCTGGATCCATCTCAACCCAACGAAATCCGAAGCTGGTCTCATAGGTGTCTACCACTTTCCCTTCCACAGATACCTCGCTTACTAGTTCGTAAAGATTCGGATCATCCACACTCCAAAGCTGCGGTTTTTCCGTCGTAATAGTCTGCTCATAAACTGCCGTCTTTCCTGTAGCGATCTGTTGCTCTCCGGTGGATTCAGACTGTGCGAATACCTGCCCTTCACTGTCATAGATGGTAGTGGTCACAACAGCATTTTGCGGCAATTCTGTATCATTTCCTACCTCTGTCTTAACAGAAACCACAGCTTCATCTTCAGCATAGTGCTCCTCCAAATCCGGTGTGGTCACAAACGTACCATACCGCTCCACATGGACCGGATCTGTGACTACTAATTTTACGTTCCGGTAGATTCCACTTCCGGAATACCAACGGCTGCTGGGCTGCTGATGGTTTACCTTTACGGCGATGACATTCTCTGTCACTCCATCCGCCACCACCTGATCGGTGATGTCATAGGCAAAAGGAGAATATCCGTAGGGATAGTTGCCAACTAATGTTCCGTTTACATACGTGGTGCTGTCCATATAGACGCCTCCAAAGGCGATGGAAATTCTCTTACCCTGCATAGCTTCCGGCAGTGTAAAAGTCTTCCGATACCAGCCAACACCCCCGTTTAAATATCCCCCGTTTGCCCCGGCCGGGGAACTGGGGTCAAAATCCTGCTCAATGCTATAGTCATGAGGCAAATCCAAAAGCCTCCAACTAGAGTCATCAAAATCTTTTTCCTGCGCCTGGATAGGGGTTCCATCTTCCAGAAAAAAGCGCCACTCTTCATTAAAAGAAAGTTCTCTTTTTTGTGTCCCTTCTTCTCCGGAAACACCCTCTGCCTGTGTCGGTTCCTGCCGGGAAGATGTTTGTGCAGATGCCGGCACTCCTCCAAGTAAGGTCGTCGCAGTAAGTGCAAAAGCCTGTATCCAGGCCAGCATGCGCATTCCCTTTCTTCTCATATCCATATCCTCCTGTCTGATTTTACTTCTATTTTCTACTTCGTCGTCATTATACCAGCCAAGGGACAGACACCGTTAGGACTTATTTTACCTGATCGGGTGGATTTTTTTTACTTTTTGTATCATCTCGGTATCGCATTTACCTAAAATGCGTCCATATAAAAAGAAAGTACGTAAGCTATGTTTTTCTTAACTTACGTACTTTTTTCTTATACTCTGATAGAAAAACGATTTCTGATTTCCTTTTCTCTGATTTTGTGAAAAAAGGCTCTATCTTTTTCTCTCATACTTTAAAAACTCATATTCCAAATCAAAATAGGTCTGCTCTCCGCTGCCTTGGGTAATCTCCCATTCTCCGGTCTCATCCAGATTGGGAAAGTAGGTATCTGCCTCATAAGCGTGATCAATCTTGGTCACATGGGCCACATCGCAGTAGGGAAGCAGCATCCGATAGATGCTCTCACCCCCGATTACAAAGATCTCCTCGGCATCATACTGTTTCAACTCTTCTAAAAGCTCCTCTAAGGAGTGGACGATCACGGCCCCTTTTACCTGATAGTCCATGTTTTTGGTGAGTACAATGTTGATCCTGTTTTTCAAAGGCATTCCCCCTGGAAAGCTCTCCAGAGTCTTTCTGCCCATAACCACCACTTTCCCTGTGGTGGTCTGGCGAAACATCTTCATGTCGGCCGGAATACTGACCAGCAGCTTGTTATTTTTTCCAATGGCCCAGTTTTTATCTGCGGCTACTATGATATTCATATGGTTTTCCTCCCTTACTCTCTCAAACCGCAATGGGAATGTTTTTGATCTGCGGCCCTGTGACATAGTCTTCCACGTGCAGATCATCCACGGTAAACGCATAAAAATCCGTCACATCCGAATTCAGCCACACCATGGGTGCCGGATAGGTCTCCCTGGAAATCAGTTCTGCCACCATGGGAATGTGCCTGTCATAAATATGGGCGTCCGCAATGACATGGATCAACTCCCCTACCTGCATTCCACAGACTTGGGCAAGCATATGAACCAGAAGGGCGTACTGACATACATTCCAGTTATTGGCCGCCAACACGTCCTGGGACCTCTGATTTAAGATCGCATTTAGGGTGAGCTTTTCACTTCCCTTTTCTTTCGTCACATTGAAAGTCATGCTGTAAGCACAGGGATATAGGTTCATCTCCGACAAATCTGCATGGACGTAGATGTTTGTGATAATCCTCCGGCTGTATGGATTGTTTTTCAGATCATAAATGACCCGATCCACCTGATCCATCATCCCCTCCTTATAGGCATGTTTTACGCCCAGCTGATAACCGTAAGCCTTACCGATGGATCCGTCCTCATCCGCCCAGGAGTCCCAAATATGGCTTCCCAGATCATGAATGTTGTTGGATTTTTTCTGCCAAATCCACAAAAGCTCGTCAAAGGCGCTTTTTAATGCCGTCTTTCGCAGCGTAAGGGCCGGAAATTCTTTTCTTAAATCATATCGGTTCACCACGCCGAATTTCTTGATCGTGTAAGCAGGTTCTCCCGTATCCTGCCAGATCGGGCGTACCTTCTCGCCCTCGGTACTCACACCGTTTTGAATGATATCCTTGCACATGGCAATAAAGATCTGATCTGCATAGCTCATGTCTTTGTCCCTCCTTCGGACGTTCTCAATTTCCAAGCTTAACCACACTCGGATCCTCCGCGAATCCGGAGGCATTGTATAAAAACAGTATATCCGTATACCGTCCTTTTTCTCTGAGTTCCTGCAAACTTTCATTAAAATATCGAAGATCCACAAAATCCACCCGTGAAAAATCATGGAAGGTAAATGGAAGAAAACAGTGGGCATAGGAATCCTTAATGACCAGTAGTCTCCGATCGCTGTCATTTTCGATTGCCACTTGTACAAACGGCTTATTGCCACCGAAAAAGATACTATACTGGTCTCTGGTCTCCAGATAAGACCAGTCATAAAGGTCCGTCCTCTCCTCCCCCGTGGAGCCGTCTGTGACGGTATAGGCGATCTCCTGTTTTGGCTGAAAAATCTGGATGGTATCGCCCGGAACATCTACTCCCACTTTTGCCTCAATGGTACCGTAAAAGTCTGCGCTTACGGTCTCTACCTGATAATTATCTATAGATAAAGGGGAAAGGCCCACTGATTTCGCCCAGGCTTCATACGTATAGAAGGCACCCAATGTCTTCCAATGGTGGTCCGTCCGATAATAAATTTCCTCTTCTTTGTGTTCGCCAAGCACCCCGGAAGCATCAAACCAGGTTCCTTCCGGAAGGGCTTTTCCTAACATCTTAAGATAATCCTCTTCCTCAGACTCGGGAGCCAGCGGCGGCAGCTTATCTTTTAGAATTACCACTGCATTGGGAATCACCATAGCGGTTGCATGTCCCTCTCCATATTCCGCCTTCATTTTCTCCATAAAAGCAGACAGATAGCGAATATTGTTGGAAGCTGTGGAGGTGTTGAAGCTATCCTGGTGTTTCTCAATGAGATAGCCATCCTTTCCAAAGTAAATTCCCTTTGCCTCTTGCTTTAGCGTGGCCCGCTCTACCGCAGTTTTCATTCGGATCCATTGATCCCGGAATACGAACTGATCGGTAATATAGGTTTCATAGTCTTTGGCAAAGGTACCGCTAAAGTAGCTGTCCGCACTCAACCGGGGCATTTGGGCCAGGACGCGGTTCTCTTTCTCTGAAAACTCGGTGTCCGGCTTTAGGATCGTGGCAGCGGTGAGGCCAAATATCAGGATTAAAAAGAGACCGATCACCACCCAGTTTTGTCTTTTAGTCATACACACCCTTTCCTTTCATCGGGGCCTTTCTCTTAAAAGGAATTCCCCAAAGTACTGTCCTTTTAAAATCGGAAATATAAAAATGGATTATAGGTTGCATCTACCAGATAGGCAACGGAAACGATAAACACGGCCAAACAGAATGCGCATTTAAGGATCACGGGAACCCAGCTTCCCTGTCTCATCTTTTCCATTATGCGCAAAGCAATACGCTTTGGCAAAGTAGTGCTGCCAAGAATCAAAATCACCAACAGCACCGCGTAATTATAAAGCAGATACAGCGTCTGCTGATTTGCAAAGCCCACGCCAGCACCTCCGAACATGGCGGCCAGGTAGTCTCCGCACATGGAAAGATCCTCACACTTAAAAATCACCCAGCTGATCACCACCAAAAACAGGGTATAGACACTCTGCAATCCTCCTGGCAGCTTCTTTAAAAATTTTCCAAACACAAACTTTTCTAACAACAAAATAATCCCATAATAGATCCCCCAGAGCACATAATTCCAGTGAGCACCATGCCAAATTCCGGTTAACAGCCAGACTATGGCAATATTGCGTGCCTGCCGCAACGCCCCTCTTCGGTTTCCCCCAAGCGGTATATAGACATACTCCCGAAACCAAGAGCTTAAAGATATATGCCATCTGCGCCAAAACTCCGTGATACTTTTTGATATGTAGGGATAATTAAAGTTCTCCAGAAAATGAAAGCCAAACATCTTTCCGAGTCCGATTGCCATATCCGAATAGCCGGAGAAGTCAAAATAGATTTGGAAGGTATAGGCAATAGCTCCCAGCCAGGCAGTCAAAACCGGAACCTCCCCCATGGGAATGGCGGCCACCGCATCCCACAGCAGACCAATGTTGTTGGCCAGCAAAACCTTCTTGCCAACGCCTACCATAAACCGCTGAATGCCCTCCGCAAAGTTATCTGTACTCTCCCTTTTATCGTCCATCATCTGTCTGGCTATGGTTTTGTACTGAACGATGGGACCTGCAATCAGTTGCGGAAACATGGAAACATAGGTTCCGTAATTGATCCATTTTTTCTGAACTTCTGTGGCTTTCCGGTAAACATCTATGGTATAGGACATGGTTTGAAAAGTAAAAAAGGAAATTCCAATGGGAAGCGGAATTCCAAGAAGGGGAATAGATGTTCCAAAGACTCCGTTGATACTCTCCACAATAAAGTCCGCATATTTAAAGAACCCCAAAATGCTCAGATTTACAATGACAGAAACCGCCAGCGCCGCCTTTGCCCCCCTGGGTTTTCCATCCTTCTGACATCGCTCTATGATTCTGCCGATGGTAAAATCCATGGTAATGGAAAATAACATCAGGAAAACGTATTTCGGCTCTCCCCAGGCATAAAAAAACAAACTGAAGAGAAAAAGTATGAGATTTCGCACTTTTCTCGGCGCTATGTAGTACAGAATCAGGACTGCCGGAAGAAAACGAAAAAGAAACAGCAGACTGCTAAAAACCATAATCTTACTCCCTTTGACAACATTTTTTCTTTTTTTAACTTTTCATTACATTGAAAAAAACTATTTACAATTACCGGGTTTATTATATAATAGAGAAGAAGAAAAGACAAATTATTTTTTACTTAGGGGAGAAAATATGCCAAAGAAAAAGAAACGGAGACGGCAGGATCCCGGTCGTTTTCTGAGTATGGTCATATTAATCATTGCAGTTTTGGTGATATTTGAGGGGAAACTTCTGATTAACATTTTTAAGAGAGAATCCATCCAATCCCAGGTAAATGCTCAACTAAACGAGCTGTTTGCACAGGAGGAACCTGAAACTGAAGAGCAGACAGAACGGCCTCGTCAGAAAGAACCGCAGACGGAGCCACAGGTGGCCGCTTCCGTAAAGAGCGACGCGATCGTACCAGAACAAAGCACTCCTGTGGATGATTCCTATTTTTCTGACGCAGTCTTTATCGGCGATTCCCGTGTAGAAGGATTCCGCAATCAATCCGGAATTACACAGGGAACTTTTTTAACTGGCGTTGGAATGGAAACTGTGGGTATTTTTGAGAAACCTTACATCTCTACCCCAAGCGGAATGGTCACCGTTTACCAGGCCATGTCTGGCACGGATTACGGTAAGGTTTATATTATGTTGGGGACAAATGATCTGGGCGAACCTGATTTTAATGACTTTAAGGAGCATTACCGTGCCTGTCTGGCTGAGTTAAAAAAGGAAGCCCCTCATGCCGTTATCTACGTTATGAGCGTAGCTTACGTAGAAGAGGAAAAAGCCCATGCAAATCAATATGGCTCTTATGTAAATAATCAAAACATAGATGCCGTAAATGAAAAAATCCTGGAGCTATGTGAGGAGGAGGGCTATTATTACTTGGACATCAATGAGGTGCTTTCCGACGGTCAGGATTCCCTGATTCCGGATGCCACCAGCGATGGGATTCACCTATATGATACATACTGTAAAATCTGGCTGGACTATTTAAAAACACACTATATACCTGAGGAGGAGCTTTCATCCGTAAAAAAAGATGAGACAGAGTCTGGTGGTATTTCCTCTCAATCCCAGAGTGAATCGTCCCAGGGAGATCCCAAAACCAATCCGTCTGAGACGGACTCTTCCACTGAGGGATAGGCCAAGCCTGCTGATATTATTTTTTAAAGGAGAATATTTTATGATGAAAAAAGGATTGATACTGATTATGACATGTCTGATGCTGGTGGGGATGTTGTCTGCCTGCGGTAAAAAAAGCGGCGGAGAGGTAACCGCATCTGCGGAAGAAATTGCCAAGAATCTGGCTGAGAATGCGGTAACCAGCGATACCCTTTCCCCTATCACATCCGATATTCTGGCTTCCACCTACTTTGTGGATATGGAACAGGTGGAGGATTCCGCCGCCTACTTAAGTACCGGTGCATCCGCCTGTGAGGCGGCTGTGATTCAGTGCAAGGACAGCGGATATACCTCAGAGGTAACGGAATTGTTTGAGACCAGAGTAAAAAATCAGTCTGATCTGTTCGGTTCCTACAATGCGGGAGAGGTGAAAAAGCTGGACAATGCGATTATAAAAACCTCTGGTTCCTATGTGGTTCTGTTTGTAGGGGATGATACAGAGAAAGCAGAGGAAATTTTATCCGAAGCAGGATTTTAGGTAAAAAAGAGGAGCTTGACGCATTTTGATATGATTCCCCTTAAGTAGACAAGGTAAATAACCAAAGTCTACTTAAGGGGGATTTTTTATGTCAAAATCTAAATGGTCTGCTGATTTCAGAACAAAAGTAGCTCAGGAATATCTTGATGGTAAAGGTTCTTTCTATTACTTGGCCGATAAATATCATATTGGCAGAGCAACTATACAAAAATGGGTTGCTGCTTACAAGGTGCATGGAATAGATGCCTTTATCTGTAGCCCCGGAAATGCAAGCTATACCAGTGAATTTAAAACCATGTGTGTTGAGGAAGTTATCTCTGGCTGCGGCAGTTCTGTGGATATAGGAGCAAAATATAAAGTTCATCCAAGTGTTTTAGAATCATGGATTACGATGTATAATGCCAATAGAAAACTTAAGGATTACGATCCAAAACGGGAGGTCTATATGGCAGAAGCAAGGCGAAAAACCACCATTGAAGAACGCAAAAAAATCGTTACATATTGTATTGAACATAATCATGATTATAAGGGTACAGCCGCACTCTATGATGTTTCTTATAGCCAAGTGTATTCTTGGGTAAAAAAATATGATACTGCGGGCGAGGCAGGCCTTACAGACAGGCGTGGACGGCACAGAACAGATGATGAGGTTGATGAGCTGGAAAGGCTGCGGAGAGAGAACCTTCGGCTCAAACGTCAGCTTGAAGAAAAAGATATGGTAGTTGAACTGTTAAAAAAAGTGAAAGAATTCGAAGGGATGTGAGGCTGGGAAAACAACGCTACGAGCCAAAGTATCTGGCAATTGAATACTTCTATACAAACAACGGATGGAGCATCAGCTGGATGTGCAAACAGCTTGGAATTGCAAGGGCTGCGTTCTATAAATGGAAACATAGAATCATTCCACGGCAAGAACGGGAAAATCAGGAAATCGCAGAACTGATCAAAGAGTATGATGAACGTTTTTCCCATATCCTGGGATACCGAAGAATGACAGATTGGATCAATCATTTCAATCAAACGCATTTTTCCAGAAAGAGAATCCATGGGATTATGAAAAAGCTTGGAATCCATTCTGTCATCCGCAAAAAGAAGAAAAAATACAATACTTCTAAGCCGGAAGAAACAGCTGAAAATAAGTTAGCAAGAGATTTTTATGCAGCGGCTCCGAATCAGAAATGGGCAACGGATGTGACGGAATTTAAGATTCCTGAAACGGGGAAAAAGTTATACCTCAGTGCAATCCTGGATCTTTATGACCGGTATCCAGTTGCATTTGTTATTAGCGGCAGAAATGATAATCAGTTAGTATTTAAAACTTTTGATAAAGCAATATCAGCCAACCCAGATGCCAAGCCAATTTTTCATAGCGATAGAGGTTTTCAGTATACAAGCAGGGTATTCCAAAAGAAACTAGAAGACAACGAAATGATACAATCCATGTCAAGAGTAGGACATTGTATTGACAATGGTCCAACAGAAGGATTCTGGGGAATCATAAAATCAGAAATGTATCAAATGTATAAGATTACAGATGAAATGTCCCTGCGTAATGCGATCAGGGATTATATGCGATTCTATGGCGACGAAAGGCCACAGAGCAGGTATAACTGCAAAACACCGGCAGAGGTAAGGTCAGAAGCTTTATCTTCTGCCGTCCCGCAAACATATCCAATAGCAAAAAATAAACGAATTGAGAAATACAAAGCGAAGTGGTGTGCATAAAAAATCAGCCGCACGAAATCGTGCGACTGATTCAGAGCATCTTATTTTAGATATTTGACCTGTCTACTTGACAGGGGGCATATCATTTTTACGTCAGGCTCCTCTTCTCGTATCCTGAATCCAACAGATCTCATATTCCTTGGCTTCTATCTCTTTTTTACTGGAATGGATATCCTCATCCGCCAGGTTCAGCGTGATCAGATTGGCCCCCGCTAAAATTCCCCGTATTCTCCCGTTTCTCTGAAAGGCGGAAAGCTCTTTTGGGGCTGAAAGAAAAGCTTCCGGAAGCATCATGCGTAAAACCGCGGTTAAGAACAGTGCCAATTCCAGAGAAAGCTCTTTCCAATTCCAGAAATCGCTGCCTTCCCGGGAAAAATAGGGTACCAACTCCACCATTTGAGGATTTAGCTCTTTCATGAACAAAAGGCTTTTAGCTAAATGCTTTGTCCTTTGCTCCGGCAGCCCGATTATAAAATCTGTTCCCACCTGATATCCAATCTTCTTCAACTCCTGCATATAGCGAATCCTTTTTTCAAAAGACATCTCCGGCGGATGCAGCATCTCATAATTGGCTTCGCCTGTAGTGGAATGACGTAACAAATATCCACTGGCTCCAGCCCGAAAATAGGCCTTATAACTCTCCCTGGATCTTTCTCCGATGGAAAGCAGAACCATACATTCTGGAAACCTCTGACGGATGCTGCGAAGCAGATACAGCAAACGGGCATCTGTATAATAAGGATCCTCCCCGCCACTTAGCAAAAAGGTACGAAAGCCCAGTCGATATCCCGTTTCACAGCATTCCATGATCTCTTCAAAATGCATGCGATATCGAAGCACATGTTCGCTCTCCTTTCGCAAAGAACAAGAACTGCATTCATTTTTGCAGTAATTGGTATATTCAATCCTCTGTTGCAAATAGACTCTGTTTCCAAAATGCTGCTGTCGAATTTGATTCGCCTTTTCTAAAAGATATCTGGAATCCTGATTGGTATGACATGCAAGCAACGTCACAAGCTCGTCCTCCGTAAGGGTTCCTTCTCTCTCCAGCTTACGAATCAGGTGTGCGCAAGCTTCTGACTGCATCTCTCCCCACCTCCTGCCTTCCCGGCACCGCCAGGCTCAAATCCATTCTGTATCAGTTATAAGGTCTGGTACGATTGCTTTCATTATACACGGCAGGGGTAGGGAATGCAAGCCTTTCCCCGGAAAAGCTCCCCTTTGTCTCTAGTCCTGCGCCTCAATTTCCTCCGTCTCAATCAGAAACTTTACGCTTCCTTTCTCCCCCTGACGGATACCGGCAAAGTTCTGGTAGTCCGCTCCCGCATTCACCACCTTTTGAATCCGGTCTGCCAGAGACTCCAAATCTTTTCCCAGCACTTCCTGTAAACTTCCCACTGCTTTCTCATCAAATTCTTTCATTCCAATCCACAGCTGATCGGCTCCGGACCATAAATCGCTGACACCGGCATTTACCTTAGCTGTGCCCTGGGATAATGTCCCGGTTCCCTCTTTTAAAAGATTACTTCCTACCCGTAAGCTTCCGATTCCCCTGCTCAAGGTGGCGGCTCCTTCGTTCAGCTGTCCGCTTCCACCTGCCAGGGTATCCATTCCCTGTTTGATTTCTTTTGCCCCGGCGGTTAGCTTCTTTCCGTTTTCTGCCAGAGAAGAGGCTCCGGAAGTCAGCGTTTTGGAAGAGGACGTGATCTGCTTAGCTCCTTTCCTTAAGGCTTCTGAATTTGCGGTTAAATCTTTTGCACCCTTTTTCACATTTGCAGAGGCCGCCGTTAAATTTTTTACTCCCTCCCGCAGTGCCGGTGAGGACTGCTCTAATCCCCTGGCCCCGCTCTCTAAGGTTTTCGCAGACTGATTGAGCTGGCTGGCTCCCGCATTCAGTGTCCCGGCAGCAGAATCTGCTGACTTCACTCCGCTTCTGACCTGTTCAGATCCCTGCTTCAGGCTCAGGATATTCTGGCTAAGTGCCGCATTCTGGCCGGTTAAACTTTTTAAATCCCCCAAAATTGCCTGAAGGGAATCCTGTTTTGTCTGATCCTTCCCTGATAACTGAGACAACGCCTGCCTTTGCTGGTCAATACTGGTTTGCAGGCTGGCTATGGATGCGTCCAGTTTCCCCATATACTCCTGCACCGTCTGGGAGTATCCGGCAAGAGCAATCGCCGCCTGATGGGCATTTACTGCTGAGGACACTGCACTTCTGGCATCTGTTAGGATATTTAGCACCCGGGTATCGCTGTCGATGGCCTTCTGAAGAGAAGTAGCCGCCTGGCCGGACATTCCCTCTTCCTTCTGGGCGGAAATCTGGCCCTGTACTGCCTGCTCCAGTCGCCCTGTTATCTGCTCCACGCTTTTCGCATATTGTGTAGTCCCTTCTGCCAATTGATCCACTCCGGAGGTATAGTCGCTTAATTCTCCTCCAAACTTCTGGATTTCTCCGGTGTAGCCCTGCACCCCCCGGGTCAGGGTTTTCGTGCCTGCTGTGTAGTCGGTGACTCCTTTTGACAGCTGCTCAGCCCCGGATACATATTCCCCAACTCCTTCTGCCAGGTTATCGGCCCCTCCTGTGTATTCTGTCACTCCTTTGGCAAGGGTGTCGGTCCCTTTAGTGTAGTCTTCAACTCCTTTCGCCAAAGTATCCGCCCCGCTTGTATAAGCGTCCACACCGCTCTTTAAAGAGGCAGCTCCTTCCGTATAAGTATCTATGCCACGCTTCAACTGCTTTGCTCCCTTTTGAAGCTTTACAATTCCCTTCGAGAGACTATAGAGGCCTTCCGTCAATTCAGACTTTTTCTCATCCATGGTTTGAATGCCCCCGGCGAGAGTTCCCATGTTTTTATCCAGGGTCACCGCTCCCTCAGCCAGGCTATCGCACCCCTCCGCCAAAGTTTTTACTCCCTCGGATAATTTCCCGCTTCCATCCACCAGGCTGGTGGACGCTTCCTGCATTTCATCCAGGGATTTTTTCAGATCCTTTAAATCAAAGTCTCCCTTTTCATCCAGATCAGAAAACAGCCCTGAGGTGGCGGCTGTCAGAGTCAAAGACATCTGAAAATCCGTCACATCCGCCGTGACTTCAAACGAATCCGGAATCTCAATATCCTTTCCCAGTTCTGTCTGGTCCAACTTCAGTTCCCGCTCCAGTCCCGGTATCCCCATCCCCATCACAATATTTCTGCTGCCATCCGAGACCACCTGGCCGTCTGTAACTGTCACATTTGTAAAGTGTTCCACCGGAAGAAGCACACCTGTAACCATGATAAAAGGCACGTACTCTTTCTTATCTTTATATTCATATTGATACCGAATGCGAACTTTTCCCCTCTTTCCAGCCAATTCGTTGGGGGAAATCTCCTCGCCGTCCAGATAATAGGTAATCTTTACTTCCACCGGCAGTTCCTTGGAGGTCTTGCCCTGATAATAAATATCGTTTCCATTTGCCTCCCAAATCAGTTGTCCATTCTCTACGCGATAGGTTTCGTCTCCCTTGACATTTTGAATCTCCGTCAAATCCGAGTCATCGAAAAGCTCCGTTTCCATATCCGGATTTTTCAGCCATTCACTAACAATCGTGTTTTTTGCCTTCCCTGTGTGATCTGCTTTTACATAGACAGTTTCCTCCTTAACTGTCTCTTGTTCTTCCTTTTGCTTCTTAATATCTGACCGCGTTTCTTTTGTTTCTCCCTTCTCTTCTTTCGCCAGGGCTATATTGCTGTATCCCAGGCACATGCTGCCTGCCACCAGAACGGACAGACTCTTTTTGGTCCAGGTCTTCCAAGTTGTATGTTTTCTCATATGCTATCTCCTCCTATTCTTTGTCTGCTTTTGGCAGAAAACCAATGGATGTTTTACAGATGATGCCATCAAAAAGGAAAAACATGGATGGCAAAATACACAGCACCACCACAGTACTGATGATCGCTCCCCTGGATAACAGATTACAGATAGAGCTGATCATGTCAATCCTGGAATACAGCCCCACCCCAAAGGTGGCTGCGAAAAAGCTTAGTCCGCTTGTTAAAATCGACTTCATGGAAGATCTGTGGGCCTTTGCAATCGCCTCCTGTTTAGAAGCCCCCCTCTGTCTTGCCTTTTGGTACATACTGGTCATCAAAATGGCGTAGTCGACGGTGGCTCCCAATTGTATGGTGCCGATCACGATGCTGGCCACAAAAGGCAGCTGTGTCCCCATGTAATAGGGAATTCCCATATTTACAAATATGGCAAACTCAATGACAGCCACCAAAAGCACCGGAATAGATATGGATTTGAATACCACCAGGATAATCAGAAAAATAGCAGCGATCGACACCAGATTTACATGCTGTAAATCCGTATCTGTCACATCTGCCAGATCCTTGGTTAGCGGTGCCTCCCCAATCACCATGTTGTCCTGCCCATAGCTTTTGACGATCTGATTGACTTTCGTGATCTGGTTATTGACTTCATCTGTGGCCGTTTTAAAATCAGAGCAAAGAAACTGAAGCTCATAGCGGTCTCCTTTTAACATGCCCGACACGTCCTCAGGCAGCATGCTTTCCGGCACACCGGCTCCCACCAGGGAATCCATCCCCACTACCCAATTTACCCCATCTACCTGATTCAGCTGCTCCATTAACTGCTCCTTCTCCCCCGGAGTCATTCCATTTTTTAACATCACCATATAGACATTGTTCATCTGAAATTCCTCTCCCAACTTTCGGTTGGCAATGGCGCTGTCCAGGTCATCTGGCAAAGACCTGTCAATATTGTAATAAACCTGGGTGTGCTGATTTCCATAGACTGCCGGTAACAGCAGAAGTACAAACAGAGCAAGCCATATCTTATAGTGCCGGATCAAAAACTCGGATGCCCTGCGTAAATCAGGAATCAGAGATCTGTGCCTGGTTTTTTCAATAGCTCCGTCAAACAATAAAACCATGGAAGGCAGCAGAGTCACACAGCAGATCACACCGATGATGACACCTTTAGACATGACAATTCCGATATCCTTTCCCAACGTAAAGGTCATGGTGCAAAGCGCCGCAAACCCGGCAATTGTGGTGACAGAGCTGCCACCGACAGACTTAAAGGTATTGGCAATCGCATGGGCCATGGCCCGCTGCTGATCTCCTTCAAAGCGCGCCTTGTTCTCCTCATAGGAGTGCAGCAGAAAGATTGAATAATCCATGGTAACTCCCAACTGCAAGACCGCAGTCAATGCCTGCGTAATATAGGAGATTTCCCCTAAAAATAAATTGCTGCCAAGGTTGTACAAGATGGCCGCGCCGATACTGAATAAAAAAAGAATGGGAACCACAAAGGATTCCGTTGTCAGCATCAAAACCAGCAGGCATAGCATTCCGGCGATCACCACATAGATGGGCATCTCCTGAAGAGATAAATCCTTGATATCCGTGACCACACCAGACATTCCGCTGATGAAACACTGTTTTCTGCAAAGGGTACGCATCTGAGCAATGGCGTCCATGGTTTCGTCCGCAGATGTGGTGTTGTCAAAGAGAGCAATCATCATAGTAGCATCCCCCTGGCAAAACACATCCCGAACTTTTCTGGGAAGCATTTCCACCGGCAAAGTTAAATCTGTAATGTCGTCGTACCAGAGCACGTCTTTGACATGCTGCACCTGCTTAATCTGTCCTTTTAGCTTCTGTGCATCCCTTGGCTCCATATCTTCCACGATCACCATGGAAAACGCACCCATTCCAAACTCATCCAGCAGGATCTCCTGCCCTTTTACCGTTTCCAGTCGATCCGGAAGGTAACTTAAAAGATCGTAATTTACCCTTGTATTTACATAGCCGATAAAAGAAGGAATCAAAAGCAGCATTCCAATCACAAAGATTGGGATACGCAGCTTTACGATCTTTTTTCCAATCTGTATCATACTTCTATCACCCCTCCTCCAAAATGACTATTAGTCATTTTTCAATCGTATTCTGTTATATACCAAAAATGACTGTTAGTCAATATTTAGTTTTGACTTTTTTCTTAATTTTTTATTGACTTTTTTTGGGGAATCCTCAATAATAGCTTCAGTTAGAAAGTAAGGTGAACACGTATGGGAAAGGTAGAGAATAAAAAAAAGCAAAAAAAAGACGCCCTGCTCAACACGGCGTTCGATTTGTTTGTAACAAAAGGGATTCAAAAAACCTCAATCTCCGATATTGTGGAGAAAGCCGGAGTCGCAAAAGGTACCTTTTATCTGTATTTTTCTGACAAATACGATCTCCGTAATAAGCTGATCTCCCATAAAGCCAACCAATTGTTTCACAGCGCCTATTCAGCCATGCAGGAGGCCGGCATTCTGGACTTTGAGGAACGCATGATCTTTATCTGTGACTTTATCATCGAGCATCTTTCTGAAAATAAATCTCTTTTGAGTCTGATCAATAAGCATCTAAGCTGGGGGATTTTTAAGAATGTTATGAACCGCTCTTCCTCCGGTTATGAGAGTAATGTGGCGGACATCTACGAAAAACTTCTCTCCCAGAGCGAACGTGCGTTTCGAGAACCGGAAATCATGATTTACATGATCGTGGAAATGGTCAGCGCTACCATATACAGTCCCATTTTATATCAGCTGCCCGTTCCTCTGGGTGAGATGAAGCCTTATATCTTTGAAACAATCCGTTCCATCATCCGAAGTCACACAGTGGAAAAAACCCCTTCCTCCTATCTGCCGGATGTGGAAAAAGATACGGTACAAAGGAGAATGTGATGAAATTACAACAGTTATTAAGCCTCACCAGAAAGGCTGTGGATGAATACTCTATGATTGAGAAGGGAGACCGGATTGCCGTTGGCATCTCCGGTGGCAAAGACAGCCTGACGCTTCTTTATGCTTTAAACGGTCTGCGCCGCTTCTACCCGAAACCTTTTGAGATCGAAGCCGTCACGGTAGATCTTGGATTTGAAGGCTTCTGCCTGGAGCCCATCAAACAACTCTGTGAGGAATTGGGTGTACCCTACACCATCGTAAAAACCCAGATCGGTAGGATTATTTTCGAGGAACGCAAGGAATCCAATCCCTGCTCTCTCTGCGCCAAAATGCGAAAGGGAGCTTTCAATGAACGCATCCGGGAACTGGGCTGTAATAAAGTTGCCTACGCCCACCACAAGGATGACGTGGTGGAAACCATGCTCCTGTCTTTGATCTTTGAAGGCCGCTTTCATACGTTTTCCCCAAGAACCTATCTGGACCGGACGGATCTGACCTTGATCCGCCCCCTACTGTACGTGGATGAAGCAGATATCATCGGCTTTCAGCATAAGTATCAGCTTCCTGTGGCCAAGAGCCCCTGTCCGGCTGACGGGTATACGAAGCGGGAATATGCTAAGACGCTGCTTCGCAGACTGAATCAGGAGCAACCTGGCGTGAAAGCCCGGATGTTTACCGCCATCCAGAATCAAAATCTGGAAGGATGGCCTCCCAGAATTCCCCACAAGCGTTAGGTTCATCTTTCCGTTTATCTGCCTGTGTTTTTCTTATTGCTCAGAGAGCGCCTCTGCTTTTAGCTGGCGCTTCTTTTTTGTCATCAGGCCGCCAATCCGTCCCGTTTCTTTGGCTGACAAGGATTTCCAGCCGCCTTTTAACACTTGATCCAAAAGGCCTAGTTCCTCGGCAATCTCATATTTTAACTCCTCCTCGGGCGTTAAATGCTCCAAATCTGGTTTCTTTTCTTTTTTACTCATAAATAAGCCATACCCCTTTCTTTCTTTTCCTGGAGTATGGCCTTATTTTTAAGACTTATTCATATTTATTTGGTATAATGATAGCTGCTACCAGATAAATAATGATCCCCGTGGTGGTACAGCCTAACAATACCATCAAAAGTCGAATCAGTGTGGGATCCACATTCAAGTACTCCCCGATTCCTCCACACACTCCACAGATCACTCGATTGTCCTGTGATTTATATAATCGTTTCGGTTCCATATCTTATACTCCTTTCTCAATGCTCAAATTCTACTGTTACTTCTCCCATACCGCAGTCTACTTTCATAAGCCTGCCTGCGCGGTTGGAGATCTTTTGATCTCCTGCAACTCCACCGATGGATAAGTCTCCTACCTGTACTTCCCCCATACCGCAGGTCAATTCATAGTCAAAATCCTTTTGGCGATTGGTCAGATCCGCAGTAATGGATCCCATACCACACTCAAAACGGGTGTCTCCTTCCAGTCCCCCCTGGTAAATCAGCTCTCCCATGCCACACTGAAACTCACTCTTTCCAAGCACATCTCCTTCCAGAGTGGCGCTTCCTGCCCCGCATAGCACTCCCATGTTTTTGGTCTGGAAGCCAACCACTTCCAGATTTCCCATGGTTACATGCAGATTCAGCTTATGGAACTCCAGCTCCCTTGGAATTTCCACAGTGATCACAGAATCCTTTTTTCCAGTGCGAAAATATCGTTTATTTTTATCCTCTATCTTTAAGGTCTTACCATCCATACTGCATTGAAAGCTGGGATAGACATCTCTCCCTGTGACTACTACCTGATCTTTGTCACTCTCCTCAATGCGCACGTCACCTGCCTCCACTTCTAACTCCAGACTTTCCACCTGGTCAAAGGACTGTTCAAAATCTTTTCTTTCTCCCTGATCCACCACAATCTTTCTGGTGTGGTGGTTCCAGCTAACTGAGGTGTTTTCCAACTCTTCCCAGCTTACGCCAAGCACGATGGAAGTAATGCACAGGCTAAGGCCCACACAGCCTAACACTACAGCCACAATCAGACAAATTTTTGTAAACCTTCTCATGCACGTCTCCCTCCTCTCCGTATCCATTTGCTGCACGTATTGATGATTCCCCGCACTGCCCATGGGACGAACTTACCGGCAATCCAGATCGTGGCGACAGCCAGTAAAAGTCCGATCGCCAGAGCAATCATAGCTCCTCCCAGCATCAGGCATCCCACCGCCGGAGACGCCCACATGGCTGCGATACCGGCCACGAAAAGGGCCACGCCCCCAATCAGGGCGGCCAGTGTGGATG
>CABSEG010000002.1 GCA_902476645.1 uncultured Lachnospiraceae bacterium
GGGCCGCCGATGTGATCAAAGCATGATAAAGGCGGCGATTTTCCAAATATTCTCCAGGCGTGTCAATCGCCTCCTGAAAAAAATCCACAGCCTGCGTCTTTTGATATCTTAACTCCTGATCATGGAGCCTTTGGCAGAGTGTTGTTTTTCCGCTTCCCGTCTGCCCCACAAATAAAATCCGTCTCATATGCTCTCCTTTAGGTTTTTGTTACCGGAGCCCTGGAAAAGCCCAGCTCTTGCTCCAGGGTTCTTAAGATATCCCGGATGGCGGCTTCTACAGAGCTAACGTCGCCGGTAAACACCAAAGCCCCGCTGAACCGGTCGATAAATCCAAGGCGAATATCCGAAGCCTTCGTCGCCACATCCGCGGCTATCACAGCCCCCTCACTGGGCGTGATGGTCAAAATCCCAATAGAATCTTTTTGGCCGGCTTCCAGGCCCAGCTTCTGAAAGATATCCGGGTGCGGTCCTGCGATGACATGGGCTAAAGTCACCTGTTTTCCGGGGACAAACTCCTGAATGATTCTTTGCTTTTCTTCCATTCCTATCCCAGCTTTCCTTCTAAATGGCCTTTTTTAAGATCCCAAGTACGTCCTCTATGGTGGCCTCTCTGGGATTGGTCTGTATACACCCGTCTGCCAGTGCCCCGCTGGCGATTTCTTTCTCCTTCTCGTGGAGACTTTCCGGGGACAGTCCTGCCTGATGCAGACTGACTGGCATCTCCATTTGTGACTGCATTCTGCGAATACGCCCGATCAGATTTTTCACGCCGGCTCTCACATGAACTCCCCCTGCTCCAATCATGGACGCCAGATCTGCATATTTTCGCGCCGCCTTCGTGTACTCCTTTTGCCGGTAGTCCTCTGTCCGGGCATTGTATTCCACCACGTAGGGAAGCAAAATGGCATTGGTTCTGCCATGGGCCAGTCGGAACTTTCCTCCAATGTTATGGGCGATGGCGTGGTTGACTCCCAGGGAGGCCTGGTTAAAGGCCATTCCGGCCATACAGGAGGCATAGTGCATTTGTTCCCTGGCCTCCAGATCTTCAGCATTTTTAAAAGAGCGAACCAGATAACGAAATACCATACAAGCCGCCCGCTCTGCCAGGGCATCTGTAAAAGGTGTGGATTTTGTGGACACATATGCCTCTAACGCATGAGTCAGCACATCCATCCCGGTATCCGCCACAATAGCCGGGGGAACGGTTGTCACCAGAGAAGCATCCAGAATAGCCACATCCGGAAGCAATTTCTCATCCACCAGAGGATATTTCACCCCTTTTCCGGGATCTGTGATTACGGCAAAGGACGTTACCTCGGAGCCGGTGCCGCTGGTGGTTGGTACAGCCACAAGCCTCATGGACGGCGCCTGCCCCATTTTCCCCGCAAAGTGACGTATCGCTTTCGCTTCATCTATCGCGGACCCGCCGCCCATCGCCACGATCAGATCCGGCAAAAAATCCAGGACCTCCTGTACCCCCCGGATCACCAGCTCCAGTGGAGGGTCTGGAACCACCTGACTGAAGATCCGGTGCTCTTTGCCCGCTAGTTGCTCTGTCACACGGTGTACCATGCCGGACTCCACCATAAACGGATCCGTAATCACCAGAACTTTTTGTGCTTCCATCCCCACCAGACAAGTCAATGCATCCCGCCCAAAATATACCTTTGGTTTTATCTGAAATTCTTCCATCCTTCACCATCCTCTCAATACTATTTCCTATTGAGGTAGCTTTTGTGATTTAACGTAAAATTATGCATCTAAAAAGCTGTAATAGGAGTGGTTCATAAACAGGATTCTGTACAAATCCAGGATAGGACGTCCGAAAATAAATAATCCTAGACAAAAGAGCAGGTCATACGATTGTACAACCTGCTCTTAGGAGTGTTTTTTGTTTTTCGTTTAATTCATTGACATGAATGAGCAAACAGACCTTTCTGTTTTATTTCACTTTTATAGAACTGCTGATGTTGCTCTTCTTAAGCAACCTCTTGTATTTTCTTAAAACGGCCTTTTTATTCGGCACATTGATAACCGCCTTCTTTGCAATTCCCCGAAACGCATTCTTTTTCACAGACTTCATCTTGGTAGATTTGATCACTACTGTTTTCAGATTTTTCGCGGTCGCAAAAGCCTGTTTACCGATGGAGGTTACATTGCTTCCAATCGTAACCCTTTTCAGCTTTCTGTTATTGTAGAATGCCTTCTTTCCGATGGAGGTCACTTTAAAGGTATAGCCATTGATCTTGACCGTTTTTGGAATCTTAATGCTTGTATGATTCTTCTTCACCGGTCTTTTTACGCTTACGGTTCCTGCCGTGGCAGAAGACTTCGTTACCGTATAGTAGAGTTTTCCGACTCTGTAAACTTTATTTTTCTTTGGAAGTTCCTGCGTCTGCGATGGTTTCTGCTGATTTCCGTTATCGGGCTGCTCGGTGGAACCTCCCGGCTGCTCGGTAGATCCTCCTGGTTTTTCAGTGGAATCTCCAGGTTTTGAAACTTCCTGCAAAGCCGCCAGCGCATTGCTTAAGGCTTCCGTGGCAGCCAAAACTTCATCCCGATTTTCCCTGTCTACACGCTGCGCAGCCTCCAGTGCCACTTTTACTGCCGTGTAGGACTCTGCCGTATACTTACTCTCGTCCAGTCCGGAAGCTCTCTGAATCGCCTCATCTAAGTCTGCCTTTTCCTGACTGCTGGGGAGGCAGACCAGTCCTTCGATGGCGGCCTTTAACTCTTCGAAAGCCCTCTCCACTGCCTCTTTGTCATTGCGTCCCTCATTGGGATTGGTATTGGAAGCCACCTGTTCTGCCGCCTCTAACGCCTGAACAAGCGCTTCATAGCTCTCCTGAGTGTAGACGGGCGCTTCCGGGTCATAAGCCTCTAAAAGCTCTCTGGATGCCTGAATGCTTTGATCAAATTCTTTCAGCATGTCGGTTCCTGGCTTCTCTATCACTGTGGACACCTTCCAAAGCTGTCCCTGTGCATCGCTCTCTGGCATCTGCGTTGCCTGGGTAAGACGATCCGTACTGTTCATGGTCAGGTACATTCCGCTGTTTGCATTTTTGAACTTATAGTATCCTTCTTGTTCCGTCTCCTCCAGAATCCAGTTTTGATCTGCTCCTCCCTCGTAGGGCCAGAGGATCACTGTGGCATTTTCCGCCGTGGAAGCGCCGTTTACTGCTGCGATGCTTCCGCTCTTGATATTCACCAGCTTCACGGTATCCACGCCGTTTACGCTGCTGGACTCTAAGTACCATTTCTGATTGCCCTGATCTGAGTAGGCCCACTGAATAATCTTCGCGCCAGAGCTGACTTTGTCTCCGTCAATACACAGAACCAATCCACTGGCCGCATTCTGAATCGTCACAGTCTCATTTTCCGGAACTACCTGACGCATATCCGTCTCTTCTCCTGTGAGAGGCGTCCCCTGAATGGTAAAGGTATTCAGGGAATTGGACGGCAGATCCACGCTGACCTTGCGTCCGTTGAAATTAATATCCACAGATTTTACCTCGGCATAACCGTAGGTGAGAAATTCCGCAATGCTCTCCACCGCCGCTCTTCCCATTTGTTCCGTATCCACCACCATGGCTGCCTGAACAATATCCTTTAAGATCGCCTCCCGTATGGTCTGGGAAAGATAAAATCCGATGATCTTCACTTCTCCCACACAGTTTAGATCCACCACAGACTGGTAGGTGCACTGCGTCTGAAAAAGGCTGGTGCAGACCAACACTCTTGGACGTTTGCTCTTATCCTTTAACAGGTTCCGTATTTCATCCTGCGTCTCATAAGTTTCCTTGCTGCTCAACATCCGGGCGTTTAAGACTGCCTGGCTTCTTTGCTCATCCAAGAATTTTTTCATTCCTGAGCTGAGAATCGTATTTTCACTGTTCTCATCATAGACGACTAAAATTTCATCCCCTTCCTTTTCCAAGTATTTGTATGCAAGAGAACAAAGGTCGTATCCCAGCTGAAAGTTATTGATGCCGATAAAGCTCTGCCTTTTACTTCCCACCACATCGTAATACACGGTAATGACCACAATGCCTTTTTCCACAGCTTCATCGATCAGAGCTTCTAAATTCTGTGCGCTGCCCCCTTCCACGATAATGGCATCCGTATCGGAGGCAATTGCCATCTGCAGCTTCTCTTCCACAGAATAGTCCAGGGCCAGAGAATCTCCAAATTTTTTCACATAGACGTTCTGCTCTTTTCCCTCCTTCCTGGCCCCCTCATATACGGACGTCCAGAAAGGATCTTCGCTGTCCTCTGCAAGATAGGCACAGTGATAGGCATATGTCCTGGCCTCCTCCTGTCTGTCTCTTTCAGTTCCTGCACTTTGCGTATAATAGCGCATCCCCATTCCGGTAGCAAAAATCAGCAGGGCCAGTATGAGGCAGAAAAGAATCTTTCTGCGAAAACCTTGCTCCCTTCGTTTCATTCCGCTCTCCTTCTTATCTCTCAATATCTATCAAAAAGAGCGGTCCCTTTTCGGACCGCTCTTTTTACGTTCGTCTCGCCTTTCAGCCGTCTACTTTATCACTGTTTTCCGGCTGATCACCTTTTTGTTCAGAAGCTTCCTGTATTTCTTTTTCGCAGATTTTGGAACCTTCACGCTGGCGTTTGCCTTGATCTTTAAGAACGCGCCCCTCTGGATTTTTGTGACCTGTTTTCCTTTAAACACAATGGCTTTTAAGTTCCGGCATCCGTAGAAGGCTCTCTGTCCGATGATTTTTACGTTATTTCCAATCACCAGCCGCTTCACCTTCTTGTTTCCGCTCAGGGCTTTGGCCCTTATGCTCGTTACCTTAAACCGGATTCCCTTATATTTAAAGGTGGCAGGAATCTTTACGGTCGCTTTCTTCTTCACAACGCCCACAAAAGCCGCTTCCTTCGCCTTGTCGCTGTGCTTCGTGATCTTAAACTTGTAATTTCCTACTTTTACCGTCTTTCCCTTGTAGGATACTGGCTTTTCCTCTGAGACAACCGCTTTCTGCAGATTCTTCACGGCACTGTCAATGGCTGCTGAGGCTGCGTTGATCTGATCCAGAGTTGCTCCTGCATTGTTCACCACATTTCTGGCTGCCTCCAGGGCTGTACGCAATGCGCTGTAGGACTGGGCGGTATAATCGCTTTCCCGGTAAGCCGCAGCCTGATTGATTTTCGCCTGAAGGGACGCCTTGGCTGCTGCGATTTGCTGGCTTGTCTCATCCCCTTCATTCTCTACAGGTACCAATGCCTCGATGGCTGCTGCCAGAACCGCCTCTGCGTCCGTCACCTGACTTAGCGTTGCGTTTTCACTTTCGTATACGTTCCGGGCTGCTTCCAAGGCGTCCTGCAGAGTCTGGTAAGAGAGTTCCGTATAATCAGCCTTTCCATACCTTTCTGCTTCCCGAATCTTTTCATATAAAGCTGCTTTTGCCTGAAGAATGGCTGCCTCTTCTTTTGTTACTAATACCTGAATCGCTTCTGACAAGGCATTCTTTGCTGCTTTTAGCTGTTCCAGCGTTGCACCTTCATTCTCGTATGCGCTCCGGGCTGTCTCCAGCGCTTCCTTCAGCCTCTGATAAGACGCTTCTGTATACTCATCTTCCGCATAGCTTTCGGCTTTCTGAATCTCCCTCTGCAACGCTTGTTTTGCCAGTCTCAGTTCTTGTTCTTCCTGGCTGATTCCCGTTCCATCTGTCTGAATGGTTCCGTCCATAAATGCCCGGACTTCTCTCTGGCTCAGAGCCACATCAAGCATCATCAGATCATCCAGGGAACCTTTAAAATAGCTGTCCCAGCGATTTACTCCAAAGTAAAGAAGGGCATTTTCGTTTGTCATCACACCGCCTGCCACATCTCCCTTGGCTACCTGCTCGCCGTTTACGTAAAGGGTTCCCTTCACAGTGCCCTCCTTACTTCCTTTCTGGCTGCCGTCCACTACAATCGTCACATACTGCCACTCACCACTTCGGTAGGCATTGGAAGCTCCTGAGGCGATATAACCATTTTTGTAGGACCAAAGTTTTCCGTCAAAGGTAGCGCTAAACCAGTATTCCGGATCAAACACGCCCGCACAGAACGTGGGATCTACATCTTTTCCAAGCGCATCTGGTTTCATCCAGTAAGAGATCGTATAGCTCTCGCCTAAATCATTCGCACTTCCCATGCGCAAACCAAAGGTGCCGTCCAAATAGATCGCCTCTTGGGAATCCTTGGTTGCTCCGTCCACATAGGATACCTTTTTGTCAACAGGAGAGGGAATCGTAGCTTTCTGCACGGTTAAAGCGTCTCCCAGAGACTTATCAAAAGAATAGTAGCGTTTTATATGTCCGCTCAAATCAACATCCGAAACATCCTGTTCCACATGAAGGATAAAGGAATCTACCGGTTCAAAATTTTCCGCATATACGGTGATCTCATAATCTCCTATGTAATCTGTCAACTCGATCTGAGAATCCGCTCCCTCTTCAATAGCCCTTCCATTGACCGCTACATATCCTGCCGCATCTTCAATCATGGCATTGATCTGGAAAGAGGCTTGCTCCACAGGCAACGTCATCTCATAGCCATCCTGTGAAAGAGATACGTTTTCTCCTTCCACCTGTAATCCCGTCAGACTGTTTTCTGTGCGATATCCTCTTACACAGTAAGACCAATTGTACAGGCAAGCTGAATCCTGATCTTCCGTTCCCGCAAACCGGAACCGAACCACATCTTCGCCCTCGCTGTTTTTGTATGCCGTCTCCATGGCAGAATCCGGGATCTGAACTCTTACCTGATAATATTTCTCAAAGTCACTGTCAGAGAGCATTCCCTGAATAGCCTCTTCCGAATTGCTGTCTAATGCTTCGCTTCCAAAAATCTCTTCTCCGTCTACCGTGACATATAGCGGTTTTCCGTTATCCTCTCTGCGAAGCGTCAGCATCAGGTAATTGGGTTCTTCCTGATCCACTTTCATCTCATATTCAAAGTAGCCCCCTGCCGTTGCATAGCGGGTATGTTCCGTGGAGCTTCCCACATGTCCGGTGGCCGGATCCAGGCCAGGCTCGTACTGTCCATACCCCGCCTGAACGCTGTCAATGGTGACTCTGTTTTTCCGGTTCGTGTCCTTGTCCCTGATGATGGACTCGGAATCCCGCTCTCCTACATAGTAGGTCCAATAAATACCATAATTGTCGGTATACTGGCTGTAGTGCGGAACAAAATCATAGTTACAGTTCACACCTTGGAGCGTAAACACATTTCCATTTCCCCTTACCATATGGTCATTGATATTTTCCATGAATTCGTCCACGCTCTCTGCCCCATAGATTCCCAACTGATCGCTGGATACGGCGCTGGTGGAAGATCTTCTCACGGAAACTCCATGGGAGGCTTCCGTCTGGTAGGCAGGATTGCTTCCCAATTTCGCGCTTAATACAACCGGGCCGTATTTAAATGCATATGTATCCTTACTGTCTGGCAGGTTGTGGGCTACGGTCTCCATAGGTGTCTGAATGGTTACCGTATCCCCGCTGTTTACCGTCAGAAATACATAACGCTCCTGATTGGCAGCCTGTTTATAAGCCTCTTTTCCTTCAAAATCAAAGTAGGAAAGCACCTCTACCGGTTCCCCATTTACCGTTACCGTCACCTGATTTCCCTGATCTGTCACCCAGTCAGGAATCCGAAGAGCCAGATTTACCTGTGCTTCTTCTCCGTCCAGGGACTCAATCCGGAAGACGGCCTGATCGGAAGCAATGGTCTGAATACCAGACTCCTGGGTGATCTTTACATTCTTGTCCTCCCAGGTCAAAATAGAACTCAAGTATTGATTCACGAGGACCGTATCATCCATATGGAAATAAATACTATCATTTAGTTTGGTGAAATTCTCCATGCCGCTTCCGGTGCAGCACCAAAAATCCGTGTCAGGATGTCCGAATACCTTATGATAGCCCGTTGCCATGGGCTGAAAGTACATGCTCATACCTGTCTCTGGATTCTGGGAGGACATAATGGCGTTTATCAGAGTATTTTCATAATAATCAGCGTACTTTACATCTCCCGTGGCCTTAAACAACTCTCTGGTCAGCTTCAGCATGTTGTAGGTGTTACAGGTCTCACAGTTTACCGTGGTTTCCTCTCCGTAGAGAATATCATCCGCACCGAAATGCTCGTTCTCACTGTTTCCTCCTGTGATATAGGTATGATGTTCAATCACCATATTCCAGAATGCTTCTGCGTATTTCAGATACTCTTCCTCATCTTCTCCTAATACCGTATAGCGCTTCAAGGCTCCGACGAATTTGGGGATTGTGGTATTTGCATGTCTTCCGTTTAATATATTGGCCCCGCCGTTTTTCACTTGTTCAAACAGATTGATCTCATCAAACTGCTCTGCCGCCCTTAAAATCTCATCCCCATACTGGCGGTAATCATCATCCTTTTCTACCAATGCATACAGATCATACAGGGCGTCGTTCATACCGCCGTACTCAACTCCCAATACCCGGTTTTTCATGGCTGTATCCCAAGAATTTACCCGGTTGTAGACCCAAAGTCCCAGATCCACGGCTGTATCCATAGCATTCTGGTTTCCCGTATATTTGACCACATCCACCAGACCGGCCAGAATTTTATGCATGGTATACCAAGGAACCCAGTCCCCGCCAATACTGCTCTTACCCTCTAAGCGGTCAAACTGATATTCCAGTTGCACGGTACCGCCGTTATCTATAATAGCCCCGAATAAAAAGCCATCCTGGCAGTAGGCGCTATCCTTTGCCAATTTCTGACACTCTCTTAGTCCGTCCGCGCAAGCGTTAATCTTGTCTAAGATTGCCTGTTTCTGCTCCTGTGTTGCTTCTGGATTCGCATATGCATGTGCCAGGGAGGACATATAGTGTCCCAGAGTATGACCTCCAATTCGATCACTCTCCCAGCCTCCATATCTGGTGGAATTTCTCATAAACTCCTGACGCTGCCCGGCATCATATCCCGCCGCGTAAGCTGCCGTCTCCCGAAATCCTGCCAAAAGCCTGTCTGTGTCCAGGGAAACCAGATATTCTACCTCTTTGTCAAAAGAGTTGTTGTAGTACTCATCCGTTACTTCCACTTTTTCGTTGTCAAAATCATACATTTCCACATTGCTCAACGCTGCGTTAACAGACTTCACAGTCACGGGAAATGTCTTTTTTACATAATAGGTTCCGTTGGATATGGTAGCTGTCAAATTTACCTTCTGATCCTCTTCTGTACGGGTAACTATGGCATTTGACCCATCGATACGGATTACTTCTTCGTTATCAGATTCCCAGATAATACTGTTTTCGCCTGTAGCTTGCGCCAATGTAAAATCTCCCCGAACCGTAGTACTATCCAGAGATACGTTCCAATAATCCCTGTACAGATTTCCGTATTCTGCATCGGAGATCACGATGTAAGATACGTTGACAGCTTTTGTATCATCGCCGGTCCCCCTTAAATTCACGGTCAATTCTCCAGCTTCGTCCAGAGTAATGGTTCCTGTCTTTGGAGTACCGGGAACACAGGTACCTACATTTACCTGGGACTCTTTTCCTTCATTGAAGACCAAAGAAGGATTCTTAGATACTCCCCACGGATCTGTACAGAGCACTTCTACCTGGTAAGTTCCTGCGGGAAGCTCAAAGGCGTAGTCCAATTTTCTGGTATTTCCAAAATGAGCGCTCTCTTCCCACTGATTCTTTGTATAGCGATTTGTATCACTGTTTGGGGATGAAACCGAATGACCTCCGTTTTCATGGGGCCAGGTCCAGTCCGTATCTACTCCCCCCGTTCCGCTTCCCTTCAAATTAGATTCTGGGGCCTGGGCCTCATAATTGTCTACAATTCCCCATTTCTTCCCAGTTTCTGGGTCTTCTCCATATACCTGTTCTGTCACACTTTGGAAGGTACCAAAATCTTCTTCCACCGGCGCTGTGGTCACGTCGAAATCTCCGCAATCCACATTATAGTAGGGAAGAATGTCCTCATAAGACACCTCAACTCCTTCCCCTGCCGCCCGTGCCTCCAACCCGGTAACCGGGATGGAGGTACAGGCTACAGCCAGACTTAGCAGTCCGGCCATACTTGGTTTCCATAAACCTCTTCTTTGTTTTTTCATTCCTGCCTATCCTCCTTTTTAGATGATTATCCCTATTTTCGCATATACAAATTATATCACGAGGCAGGCAAGCAAAAAACAGAAGATCTTGCTGTGTTATTATGATTTTTTTGGAATTTATTTACAGAAAATTTCAGATAAAAGTTCCATTGTTCATTTTTTTACTATTTTGTTCTATTTTTTACGATTCTGACTCCTGCCCATCTTTTGCCCATACCAGAGCACAATTCATAGCCCGGCGCCAGCCCTCCAAAAGACGCTCCCTTTGCTCGTTTCCCATCTGAGGTTTAAAGCGCCTTTCCAGAGAGCCTTTGTTTCGAATCTCTTCCAGATCCCTCCAATATCCCACAGCCAGTCCTGCCAGATAAGCGGCTCCCATGGCTGTAGTCTCAATACATTTGGGGCGCTCCACTGCCGCCTGCAAAAGGTCAGACTGAAATTGCATTAAAAAATTGTTTGCGCAGGCTCCCCCGTCCACCTTCAGAGACTTTAACCGCATCCCGGAATCTTGCTCCATAGCCCAGATCACATCTGCCACCTGATAAGCTAGGGATTCCACTGTAGCACGGATCAAATGCTCCTTGCTGGTCCCTCTGGTCAGACCTACGATTGTCCCTCTGGCATAGGGTTCCCAGTAGGGAGCCCCGAGACCGGTAAAGGCTGGCACCACATACACTCCTCCCGCATCCTTCACTCTCGTACAATATTCTTCTGTCTGAGCAGCCGAGTGAATCATACGAAGTTCGTCTCTAAGCCACTGAATAGATGCCCCGGCAACAAACACGCTTCCCTCCAAAGCGTACTGTGGGGGCTCTCCCGCCCTCGCAGCCAGGGTGGTCAAAAGGCCATGTTTGGATTCCACCGCCTGATCTGCCGTATGCATCAGCAAAAAACATCCGGTCCCGTAAGTATTTTTCACTTCCCCGCCCCTATGGCAGCACTGGCCAAAAAGCGCGGCCTGCTGATCTCCCGCGGCTCCTGCAATGGGGATTCCCTCCCCGATCACGGCGCTTTTGGTATATCCGTAAATACAGCTGGAAGACTTTACCTGGGGCAACATAACTTTGGGAATACGAAACTTAGCCAAAATTTCTTCGTCCCACTGAAGCCTGTGGATATCATAGAGCATGGTTCTGGACGCGTTCGTCTCATCCGTCACATGCGCTTCCCCGCCGGTCAGATTCCAGATCAGCCAGGTATCCACCGTGCCAAACAAAAGCTCTCCCCTTTCTGCCCGATTCCTGGCTCCCTCCACATGGTCCAAAATCCACTCCAGCTTGGTGGCAGAAAAGTAAGCGTCTGGAATCAGCCCCGTCCGCCTCTGAAGAATCTTATCAAATCCTTCCCTCTTTAACGCCTCAATTCTTTTTGCCGTCCGGCGGCACTGCCACACAATAGCCGGATAAATGGGTTTCCCGGTCTTTTTCTCCCACACGATCGTGGTCTCCCTCTGGTTGGTAATCCCAATAGCCCGAATGTCTTTTGCCTTTGCCCCGATCTTGCTCATGGCCTCAGCAGCCACACTCATTTGAGAGGACCAGATTTCCACAGGGTCGTGTTCCACCCATCCAGATTTCGGAAAATATTGAGTAAACTCCTTTTGGGCCACACTGCAAAGGTTCCCTGCCCGATCAAACAAGATGCACCTGGAACTGGTGGTTCCCTGGTCAAATGCCATGATATAGCCGCTCATAAGTCCGCCCTCCTATCTGGCTGCCCGGTAGATCGCTTGCATATCATCCTGATTCAGCTTCTTTACAATACCAATGGTACGCTTTCCAAAAAAGCTGCATTTTTCTGCCAGCTTGGCTATCTGCTCTTCGCTGGGCTCTACCCCCAGTTCTTTTAGAGAGGTTGGCATGCGCACAGAGCGGAAAAAAGCCTCCATAGCTTCAATCCCATCCAAGGCCGTCTTTTCCGGCTCCGGGCCTTCCTCTACGCCCATTACCTTGACGGCAAAACGTACAAAGCGGTCTAAACGGTTCCGGAATACATATCTGGCCCAACTTCCCCAGATGGCCGCCAGTCCGGCCCCATGAGCCACGTCAAACATACCGCCCAACTCATGCTCCAGCTGATGGGAAGCCCAGTCTCCTCCATCTGTACCGCAACCGGTTAGTCCGTTATGGGAAAGGCTTCCCGCCCACATAATCTCTGCCCTGGACTCGTAATTCTTCGGCTCATCCAACAGGAATCTGGCATGTTTCATCACCGTTCTCAGCAAGCCTTCGCTTATGGCATCTGTCAGTTCCATATTTTCCACCTGATTGAAATACCGCTCCATGGTATGCATCATAATATCCACACAGCCGCTTTCTGTCTGGTACTCCGGCAGAGTCATGGTCAACTGGGGATTCATCACTGCAAATTTACAGCGGCAAATATCATTTCGGTATCCTCTTTTTAACCATCCCTCCTCTTTGGTGATAACAGAGGAATTACTCATCTCGCTCCCCGCCGCGGCAATAGTCAGTACAGCTCCTACCGGAAGGCAGGCCTTAGGTTCTCTCTTCTTTTCATAGAAATCCCATACATCTCCCTCGTTTGCCACGCCGTATCCGATGGCTTTGGCAGAGTCGATCACACTGCCTCCACCCACTGCCAGAATAAAATCCACGCCTTCTTTTTTACACAGTTCAATTCCTTCCTGTACCTTGGACAGACGGGGATTGGGAACCACGCCTCCTAACATCGCATAGGGAATTCCATCCTCCTTCAGAAGATTTCCAATCTCATCCAGCAGTCCGGAGCGCTTTGCGCTGTTTCCCCCATAATGCAGCAGGACCTTCTTTCCCCCTTCTTCCCGGACAAGACGCGCCACTTCTTTTTGGGTATCCTTTCCAAATAACACTCTGGTGGGGGTAAAGTACTCAAAATTGTTCATCTTGTGTTCTCCTTTCGCATATACTCTGGGGTTAGTATATCACAATTCCATAAAAATTGGGCGGCTTTTTGGGCCGCCCGCGCTTTTCTGTCTGTAAGTGTTCTATTCTTCTTCCGTGTAGGTTTCCGTCCGTTTTCTTTTTCCGAATAGCCGAAACACTACCACATTCAAAATCACAATCACATATAAAACCAAAAATGTCTGTTTATCCTGGATACTTTCATACCGAAGCAGAAAAACTCCTGTCATCAAAATCAGAATCAATTCCAACAGAATCTGATACCATGTCTCTTTTAATTCCCTCATATGTCAAACCTCCGGAGCTTCCGGATATCCCCCGGATTTTTCTCCTGGTGCCTTTCTTTTAATCTATCTTTAACATAGCAGGAAATTGTGATTTTTCTATGTTCAAATTGTGAAAAAATGATCTTAAAAATTCTCCTATATGTATTCCTTTTTCTCGAAGTAACGCATCAGGATATCCGCGCAGTTTTCAATTCCCAGCTTGGATGTATCCAGAATCATGTGATAGTTATTCACATCCCCCCAGGCCTTTCCTGTGTTCCTGTGGTAGTATTCTGCCCGCTCTTCATCCGTCTGTTCCACTTTTTTTCTGGCTTCTTCATAAGAAAGAGCTTCCAGATCCATAATCCTGCGGATACGGTCTTCTTTTTCCGCAAAAACATAGATATTAAATGCATTCGGCATATCCTGCAATATCTCCGATGCACAGCGTCCCAGAATAATACAGGGTTCTTCTGCCAGCTTGCGGATGACCTCTGATTCAGACTCATAATCTGTATCATGGCTTTCCTGCTCTATATAGGCCTTATCGTAAACCGGTATCTGAAGCCGCTTAGAAAGCTCACTGGCAATAATGCTGGCCCCTGTCCCGAAACGACGGCTCATTGTGATCACTAAATTCATAGAAACTCCTCCTTTGTGTGTCGGATTCGGAAATACACTCCCGAATTAGAAGTTTTTCCGTAGCACCATTATGACATGCGCTTTCGCTTTTGTCAAACCGAAAACACAGCAAAGTCCCGCTTCATGATCAGCCTCTTTCTGGAAAATAAAGCTTCCACAGCTTCCTCATACTCCCTAAGTCTCTGAGCCTTTCGTATCTTTTTTGCCTCTTTTTCAGCGTCCTCAAAGCTTTCTATGAGGTAAGACCACAGCTCTTTCATTTTAAACAATACATTCTTTTCTCCAAACAGCAGTCCTTGATAGTCCCGATAAATCCGGTCATGAAAGTTGCGCAGCCTTTGTTTATCCATGGGTTCTTTCCCCTGAAGCTCTCCCACCAATCCCGGATTGGCAAGCATTCCCCTTCCTATCATGATACGGTCTACCTTAGGAAATCGCTTCCGAAATTCTTCCACATCTTTTACCGTCTTTAAATCCCCGTTGTAACAGACAGGACATTTGCACCGGGCAAGGCCCTGAGCAAAGACATCCAGATTGGGGGCGTTTCTGTAAAAATCCTTCTGCACCCTTGGATGGATGATTAACTCCTTGACGGGATACTGGTTATAAATCTCTATCAGATGGGCAAATTCCTCACCCCTGTCCTTTCCGATTCTGGTCTTAATCGAGATCTCCATATTTGCCTTCTCAAAAATTTCATCCAAAAATCGGTCCAATTCCTCCGGAACAGCTAAAAATCCTGCTCCCCTGCATTTGGATGCCACCGTTCTGGACGGACAACCCAAATTCAGGTTTACTTCCCGGTAACCATACTCCTTAAGCTGACCTGACGCTTTTAGAAACTCTTCGGTCTTGTTGGTAAGAATCTGGGGAATGACATCCATCCCTCGGTTATGTTCCGGAAGGATGTCTTCTCTCTCCCTGGTTCGAAAACAGGTTTTCTGATTTGGCGCCAAAAAGGGCGTCATATACCGGTCTATTCCCGGAAAGTAATCGTGATGGGCATTGCGGTATAAATATCCTGTGATTCCCTCCATAGGCGCAAAGTAATACTTCATGACAGTTTCTCTCCTTTTTACATCCATACTGCATCCTATAACTATAGGTGGAATCCTCTCTACCGTCAAGCTCTTTTTTAAGATAGCAGCCCGGAGGGCAGACCGCTAAAGTACCTTTGTGATCTTTAAAATCCAGTAAAGAAAGCCTAGAATCCAGGAGCTGAAAATACCATATAAAATCACCGGTCCGGCAATGGTAAAAATTTTACATCCGATTCCGAATACCTGCCCCTCCTTTTGAAATTCGATGGCAGGAGCCGCCACGGAATTGGCAAAGCCCGTGATAGGCACAAGGGTCCCCGCGCCTCCAAACTTAGCCAACTTCGGGTAAATATTAACGCCAGTTAGAATCACACTGGTTAAAATTAACAGTAAAGAACACCAGCTTGCCGCCGTCTCCTGATCCAATTTCAGCACATCTGTTGCACAGTTTAAGATGAATTGTCCCAGCAGGCAAATCAGACCTCCTGTCAAAAAGGCCTTGGCCATATTCATAGGCAGGCTGTGGGTGGGCGTTACCTGCTTGACATATTCGTTGTATTTCTGATTTTTCTGTTCCTTTAAAACATCTGCCATATTCCCTTCTGTTTCTCCTTTCTACCACCGCATGAAAAAATGCAGAAGACTCCCTGTCAGTTTTCCTGCGGCTATGCAGATAATAATGATACTCATTCCTTTGGTCAGACCAATTCTTCTGGCAAAAATCGGAAAGATGTTGACCACCTCCGCCAAAGCCAGGATCCATCCCCCCACGAAGATTCCAAAAAACAGTCCCATCACAGCTACCCCCACCTGTCCAAGAGGGACCTCCAGACTGTGAATGGTCAACAGGTTTCCGAATATTGCTCCCAACAGTATCGCATCCTCGTATAAAAGAACATGCTTTCCTGTATGGGTAATGCCAGCATATCTGGTGATCACCCCCAGCCCCACGATCAGGGCAATCACTCCTCCGGCCACGATAAAACCACTGCTAATCCCCACCACTCCTAACAGTATCTGCTCCATACTTCCTCCACTATCCTTTCCTTCCCTTCGCATGTCTCCCGGCCTCAATCAATGCCGTGTCCACCTCATCCTCATAAGCACGCATCTCCACCTCCATAGGCGTGGGGTCATGGGTCAGCTTCCTGCCTGCGAAATGGTTAAAAAAGATGAGAATGCCCAGCCCCACTCCAATGGAATACATAAGTTCCAAAATCGTAAAGCCGTCGGAAGTACTCCCTGTCACCTGCTTATATACCTGACCAAACAGCTTTGGCAAATCCACATCGTTATTAAAAGTCATGATGGTAAAAGCCGCGCCAAAAAAGGCAATCAAACATACGAGTATGGTTTTTGTCCAGCTCGTCCAGACTCCAGGGCTTTTCTTTTTAGGATAGGTAACAATAAAGTCATATTCCCCGATGTTGTTGACTTCCAGATTGGGATATTCCTTTTGGATCTGGGCAATAATCTCCATCAGAGACATGGCATGGCGTCCCGGTTTTCCGTCTGTAGCTCCTTCTATTTTCATAGTACGAAGCTTGTTTTCCACATTCTGATCTGTACAAATCAGTTGCGCAATATCTCCAAGGACCACCCGCTTATCATGTACTTCCACATTCCGGTCGATCTTGATATATAAGGTATCGTTGCTCATAGCTTCGCCACTTCCCGAACTGCAGTTGCCCGGCGTACCAAAGTTCCCCGTTTTGCCTGCTGTTGCTCCTTCACATAGGCTGTATAAAGCATAAAACCGGTCAGCGCCGCTGCCATCAGAATCAGAATCATACAGGTGGTTATTTTCCTTTTTCGCATTTGCACTGCCTCCCATTCTTCTGTTTTTCCTCATTGATACGGTACTAGTATCCTGTTTTTTTTCAAAAATATACGGGGAAGCTATGAAAACCTCCCCCGCAGCTTCTGCAATATTTTTTTTTCAAAACGGGATACCTGCACTTGGGTCATCCCCATCACGGCGGCCACCTGCACCTGGGTTTTATCTTCAAAGTAGCGAAGCCGAATCAGGGTACGTTCGTCGTTTCCAAGCTTTCCTAAAAGCTCATCCAGGACAATATGATCCAAAAGGGCCTCATTGGGATTTGCCTCCCACTCCAGCTTATCGATCAGGCTGATGGCGTTTCCATTTCCCTGATAGATGGTTTTATAGAGGGATTCCACCTCTGCGGAGGACTCCATAGCCAATACAATATCCTCTCTGGCTGCTCCAATTTCCTTTGAAATTTCTTCCAGGGTTGCCTCCCTTCCGTGTTTTTTTTCCAAAGCCTCCTTTGCCATATAGGCTTTGGCAGCAGTCTCTTTTAAGGTTCTGCTGACCTTGATCATCCCGTCATCTCTCAAAAAACGTTTGATTTCTCCCGCGATCATGGGAACCGCATAGGTGGAAAACTTTACCTCAAATCCCAGATCAAATTTATCAATGGCCTTTAGCAGCCCGATACAGCCAATCTGCACCAGATCCTCCACATCGTAGCCCCTGCCGGCAAATCTCTTTACCGTGGAGTAGACCAGCCCCATGTTTTCTTCTACCAGTGTTTCTCTTGCCTGCTTATCCCCCTTGTGCGACATCTCCAGTAATGTCAGGGTACGATCCATAGCCTTCCTTTCACTGCTCGAATTTATTGGTGGTCTTTCCGATCTCCTTTTTCATAGATACTACAGTTCCCTTGCCCGGCTCAGATTCCACCTTTACTTCATCCATAAACGCTTCCATAAACGCGAATCCCATGCCCGAGCGTTCCGTCTCCGGTTTTGTGGTAAACAAAGGCTCCATGGCCTTTTCAATATCCTCAATCCCGCATCCGTAGTCCATGACTTCCATAAAAAGCGTTTGCCCTTCAATTCTGCACTGTACCGTAATCTTTTCTATCCTGCCCTCATAGGCGTGCACCACCGAATTGGTCACCGCCTCCGATAAAGCTGTCTTTACGTCCGCCACTTCCTCCAATGTGGGATTCAGCTGTGTCATAAACGCCGCCACGGACACCCTGGCGAACCCCTCATTGCAGGATCTGCTGTCAAACTCCAGTTTCATTTCATTCGCATTGCTCATAATGCTCCCCCTTTAATATAGTTTTGACTGCTGCGGCAGCCCCTCGTAGATGTCAATCACTTTGTAGACGCCTGACAGTGTAAGTATTCTTCGGATCTGTTCATTGGCCCGGATCGCGATCACAGTTCCCCCGGTAAACCGAATGTTTTTATACCGACCCATAATCATGCCAATCCCTGAACTGTCCATAAAGTTTGTCTTGCCAAAATCAAAAGTAATGCTGCGTATGTTATGATTTTGAAGAATCTGATCCGCCCCGCTTTTAATCTGCTGTGCATTGTGGTGATCTAATTCCGCAGGCACCACAATGGTCAGGTTCGTTCCAGAAATTTTAAAATAGCTCTCCATGCATGCAATCCCCTTTCTCCCCTTTTTTCTTTCCGCCTTACCCTCCAATCCGCCGTCCCGCTCTTTTTCCAGGTTCCATCAAAGATGCCAAAGGGGACGCACGCTTTTGCATGCGTCCCCTGTTTGGAGGTTTCTCGGTGGTATCTTCTTCGCAATTCCTATTGTAACATATTTACTGAGCTGTACGCCCCTGATCGGTTCCATTACCGGGGGAAGACAGAGTCCTGTCCACCCCTGGAGCGGTCGTCTGATCCGGGGAGCCAGTTCCCCCTTCTGTCTGAGTGGTCCCATTTCCCTGGCCGTCTCCCGTTTCGCTCTCTTCTGTCTCCTGTTCATCTCCAGTCTCACTCTCATTTGTCTCCAAAGATGTTCTGTCTCCTGTCTCCTCCTCCGTAATATATCCCTGCACTGCGGCTGCCTGTGCCGGAAATTTCTGAACAATTTCCCGGAAGATCTCATTGGACTTCCCAGTATCCCCCTGTCTATAATAGGAAAATCCCAGATACAGCATGGCCTCATAATCATCCTCTTTCGCATCCAGCGCCTTTAAATAATTTTCTATAGCCGTATCATAATCCCCCTGCAAATAAGCTGTGTCCGCAACTCCCCGGGCTGCCTGGTAAACTGCGTCACCCACAGCCTCGCTTAACGCGTCGTATAACTCCTTTCCTGCCCCGGTCATCGTGTCCTGATCTATAGATGCCAGAGACTCGGCAACTCCAGTCTGGTCCCCGTCCAAATACAGCTTAGCCGCCTTCAAAATCTCATCGTAAGACTCGGCCTTCCGGTCCGCCTCATCCATCGTATCCTCTGCTTCCTGCACCTTGGCCTGATAGCCCTCAATCTCTTCCTGCAGCCCCTGAACTCTGGCCGCCTCCGCAGCCATCTTGGAATTAGCGGCCGTTACCTGCTGATTCGCGCTCTCATGAATACTTTGCTTAGTTCCGGGCACAATCAGGAAATAGACGATAGCCCCTCCTAAAATCAACCCCAGAAGGATATTCAAAAAGGTGGCCACAGTAGAGCTGTCCCGAAAGGTCGTGGGCTGAATGATCATTTCGTTGCCGTTCATGTAGGTCATCGTTCCGGTCAGCTTGTTTACCTTTTCTTTTGCATACCTTTTTTTTCGCTTAACATCCAGACTGGTACTGATTCCCGTGGCATTCTCCACTTCCTTCAGATAGCGCAGCGTTGTGGTATTGGTGGTGTCGATATAGGCTGCTTTTCTCAGAAGCTTTCTGGCCTTCTCGTATTCCTGCTGCTTTAAGTACAGCAAAGAGAGAAGATGGTAGGCTTTGATAAACTTGGGATTTTGCGCCAGTACCTTCTTGAGCTGGATCACCGCCATATCGTCATTATCCTGTCGGCAGTAGATCAAAGCCTGGTTATACTTGCGTATGGTTTGGTTAATGGTATCCAGTTTGTTCTTATTGGACTGAAGCTGTTCAATATAAAAATCCGCCGCATTCTGAGGCACATTCATATTTTTACTAATGACCCACTCACTCAGGGCGGATACCACCTCTCCCGTCTCAAAATAGACCAAGCCCAGCAGGTTTCTGGCATCCACATTTTCCTTGTTAAACTTCAGACTTCGCTTCAGGCACACAATAGCCCCTGACAAATCCCGCACCGTGGCTTTCTCCAGCCCTTCGTTGTAAAGAAGATTGGAAATACGGCCGATGCGCTTTTGCAGCGTAATATCAGCGCCGCACCCGGTACAGTAGTCAATACCTGCCAGCGGCGTACCGCAATAAATACAATTCATAGTAACCCCTTATCTTTTCTTGTTCTTTTCTTCCTGTATCAGTTCTTTCAAAATATCGGTAATGTCCGTCAAATCTCTGGTGTAAATGGCATCCTCCGCCTCGTTCACATCCAGACACGGATGAAATTTTTTCAGCTCTTCTTCGTAATTAATCATTTATCTCTCCTCCAGTATACGCTTGATCTCTCCCACCAGATAAAGGGAGCCAACGCAGAATAATGTCCCGTTCTCCTTTTCCTTTCTGGCTTCTTCAAAGGCTAAAGAAACCTCTGGGATCGCCTGAACGGGAGCCTTTGTGTATCTTTGAAAAATCTCTGCCAGCTTCCCAGCGGATACCTTTCGATCCTGGCCCACCTCCGTAACGACTATGGACCGAAGCTGGATGCCAGTACAGATACTCTCAATCATGGTTTCGTAATTTTTCTCCAAAACTGCCGAAAATAACAGCACCACAGGTCCTTCCTCTTCTGCCCGACTGGCGGTCCTGATAAATTCCTCCACTCCCGCCGCATTGTGGGCCCCATCCAAAATGATCCCTGGCAGAACGGTCTCCATTCTTCCCTGCCACCTGGTCCTTTTGACTGCCTGAATGCGTTTTTCCACGGGGATCTCCCTTTCTGTATCCATCACATCCACCGCCATCAAAGCCAGTGTTCCGTTGACAGCCTGATAGATGGCAGGGAAGGGAACCTTTACCAGCTCATGATGATAGGATCCCCAATTCAGGGAAAACATTAAAGAATCTCTTCCTGTCTCCAGAATCTGATAGCTTTCCTGATAAAGGGGATACAAGGGCGCGGACAACTCCCTGGCCCTTTTCTGAATCACCTTCTCTGCTTCCCGATTTCTGCCGTCATAGATCACCGGAACACCTGGTTTGATGATTCCCGCTTTTTCCCAGGCAATCTTCTCTATGGTATCCCCCAGGATTTCCGTGTGATCCAGACTGATGGAGGTAAGCACCACGGCCAGGGGATGCTCCACCATATTTGTGGCATCCAGTCTTCCTCCGAGTCCGGTCTCCAACACCGCATACTCTATCTTCGCATTGCGAAAGGCCACCATAGCTGTGGCAAACAGCAATTCGAAATAAGTGGGATGAGCAAACCCGTCTTTTGTCATTGCCTCTATGGCACCGTGAACCTCCCGGTAGGCATCCAAAAACGCCGAATCCGAGATCGGTACATTGTTGATTTGAAACCGCTCATTAATCTTTACCAGGTGAGGGGAGGTAAACAAGCCCACGTTTTTCCCCGCCTGCTCCAGGATCTCTGAGAGAAACGCACAGACGGAACCCTTCCCGTTGGTGCCGGCCACATGGATGATCTTCATCCCCCGTTCCGGTCTGCCCAGGCGTTCCATCAGCTCCACTGTATTTTCAATCTTATTCTTTTTCGTAAATTTGGGAACACTGAAAATGTATTCCACTGCTTCCTCGTAGTTCAATTCTGTCACCGCTTTGCTTTTGTTTTCTGTTTCGAACAGTTACATTATAATATAGTGCCCGCAATATGCAAGTAAATTTTTTCGCAATATCTTCCAAAATCCGTGTAAGAACAAGACGGGACAGTGTTCATGAACACTGTCCCCACACTTATCACAGCACTTTGCTTAGGAAACTCTTTAACCGGTCTGTCTGCGGATGCTCGAAAAACTCCTTGGGAGGATTCTGCTCCACAATCTTTCCTTCTGCCATAAAGATGACCCGATCTGCCACCTCTCTGGCAAAGCCCATCTCATGGGTAACCACCACCATGGTCATATGCTCCTTGGCCAGTTCCCCCATCACTCTTAATACTTCTCCCACCATCTCCGGATCCAGCGCCGAGGTGGGCTCATCAAAAAGCATCACTTCCGGATTCATACAGAGCGCCCTGACTATGGCAATCCTCTGCTTCTGTCCACCGGATAGCTGATTGGGATAGGCCATAGCCCGGTCTGCCAACCCTACCCGCTCCAGGAGCTCCATGGCCTGTTTCTCCGCATCCTCCTTGCTCCTCTTTTGAAGCTTCATAGGCGCAAGGGTCATATTTTTCAGGACTGTCATATGGGGAAACAGGTTAAAATGCTGAAAAACCATTCCCATTTTCTGTCGATGTCTGTTTATGTCCGTCTTGGCATCCATCAAGTCTGCGCCGTCAAAAATAATCCGGCCGGAGGTGGGATCCTCCAGGCGGTTTAAGCAGCGCAAAAACGTACTCTTTCCTGAACCCGAGGGGCCTACGACAAAGACCACTTCCCCTCTTTTGATGTCCGTGGTGACTCCGTTTAAGGCGTGAACAGTGCCCTTGTCAAAGGATTTCTTTAAATCCTGCACCTGAATCAGCACTCTGCTTTCCGTCTTATCGCTCACTGTTTCGCAGCCTCCTCTCCAACAACTGTACCAGTTTTGTAAATATCATAACCAGAACCAGATAAATAATGGCCACCGCAAACAGGGGCAGCATAGCCTCAAAGGTTCTGCTTCGGATAATGTCTCCTCCTTTGGTTAAATCTTCCAGGGCTATGTAACCCGCCACAGAGGTCTCCTTTAAGAGTACGATAAACTCGTTTGCCAGAGACGGCAGTACATTCCGAAACACCTGGGGGAGAATAATGTAGCGCATGGTCTGCACATAACTAAAACCAAGGCTTCTGCCCGCTTCCATCTGCCCATTGTCAATAGACTCAATACCGCCCCGGATGATCTCTGCCACGTAGGCTCCGGAATTGATACCAAAGGCCAAGATTGCCACCAAAGTCTTGCTGATATTTACAGAGGAAAAGACTACATAATAGATAATCATCAGTTGCAATACCACCGGTGTTCCCCGAATCACGGTCAGATACACATTGCAAATGAAATTAAGAATCTTCAGCTTTTTCGTCTTATTATAGGTAGCGCGAATGACGGCCACCAGAAATCCCAGCACGATCCCAATCAGAACGGCAAACAACGTTACCGTCAGTGTGGTCTTCAGACCGTTCACCAGGTACATGTAGCGGTCATCCTCAATAAAATTCTGATAAAGCTTCTCTGCCATAGTCCTTCATCCTTTTACTCTGCAGTGATGTATTTGTCAATAATCTCCTGAAGCTCTCCGGATTCCTTCAGCTCCGCCAGGGCCCCGTTTACCTTTTCTAACAGTTCGTCGTTGTCCTTTGCCATGGCGATGGCGTATTCTTCCTCGGTAAAAGCCTCATCGAGAATCTTTAAGCCCTCATTCTGGCTGACGAATACCTTTGCCGGCTCCCGGTCGATGATCACTGCGTCGATCTTGTCCTGGAGCAGTGACTGTACTGCCTCGAAGCCCTTGTTGTAACGCTCCACGGTTCCGTCCTCAATATCTTCGGCATAGATGTCTCCCGTTGTGCCCAGCTGCACGCCTACGGTCTTCCCCACCAGATCATCCGGGGTGGCAATTTCACTGTCTTCCTTTACAATAATAACCTGGGCAGCTTCCGCATAGGTATCGCTGAAGTTACAGTTCTTCAGACGATCTTCCGTAACGGTCATACCAGCCACTCCCATATCCGCTTTTCCGGACTGTACAGCAACTAGAATGGAATCAAAAGCCATATCTTCCACTTCCAGAGTCATGCCCAGCTTTTCCGCAACCGCTCTGGCCATATCCACATCAATTCCTACGATCTCGTCTCCTTCCCGGTACTCGTAGGGCGGAAACTCTGCGTTGGTAGCCATCACCAACGTACCGCCCGCGGCCTGACTATCCGTCTTTTCATCCGCCTGTGCGCTCTGTGCCTCTGTGACTTCGGTTTCGGCCGGCTTGCTTCCGCATGCGGCCATGGATACCATCATACCTGCGGCTAATATCACACTCATTATCTTTTTCCAATTCCTGCTCATGGATCTTCCTCCTCTTTCCTGTTTCTTTCACAGTATCTTATCCAGCTAAATTTATCACCTATCGGCTATCTTGTCAACAGCCGTTATGCATAATTCCGCTGATTTTGACATAAAAATACAAAATCCTCCCCACTTGTTCCTGCTGCAATAGTGTGCTATACTCATTATTTAGATTTATGTAATTGAAGTTTAAGATATCCAAAGGAGTCTGCCATGTTAGTTTCTATTGTAATTCCCTGTTACAACTCCGAAAAATCCATCGGCCAGGTGGTGGATCTGACCATCCAGGAATTTGAAAAGCTTGGCCGCTATGAGTACGAATTTATCCTGGTTAATGACTGTTCAAAGGATCAGACGTATCCGGCTATCCGAAAGCTGGCCGAAAAATATCCCTTTGTGCGGGGCATCAATCTCGCCAAAAATTTCGGACAGCACAATGCCATTATGGCCGGGCTTCACTATGCTTCCGGGGATCTGATTGTGGGTATGGATGATGATTTACAAACCCACCCTTCTCAGATGTATAAACTTTTGGACAAGATCCAGGAAGGGTACGATCTGGTCTATGGCCAATACCGAAAACGAAAAAATTCTTTTTTCAAGAATCTGACCAGTGAATTTAATAAAGTTACTTCCAGGATTCTCCTGGGACGTCCAAAGGAAATCGAGTCCAGCAACTACTGGGTAATTACCAGAGCTGTACGGAATGAAGTCATTCAATACACCAACTATAACCCTTATGTGGATGCCATCTTTTACCGTGTAACGGATCAGATTGCAAATGTCACCATTGAGCATCATAAACGGGAACAGGGAAGCTCCAATTATACCTTTCGCAAGCTGGTGCGGCTTTGGATGGCATACTGGAATTTTTCTGTCATTCCCCTGCGCATTTCTTCCGTGCTGGGATTGCTTCTCTCCGCCAGCGGATTTTTGGGGGCCATTTTGACCTTTTTTCGGCAGCTCATCTCTCCCAGCTCCCAGATGGGATGGGCATCTATCATGTGTGCCATGTGTCTGTTTTTTGGGTTTGTACTGCTGGGTCTTGGCATCATGGGAGAATACTTGGGGAAAATCTTGTTGTGTATCAACAACACGCCTCAGTATATTATCCGCAGCACCGTAAACATTCCGGAACAGCAGGGGGATAAATCATGAAAAAGAAGCTATTGATTTTAGGAGCCGGTATTTACCAGGTTCCTCTTATTAAAAGGGCCAAAGAAATGGGGCTTTACACCATTGCCGCCAGCTATCCAGGCCCCTATCCCGGACTTTCTCTCGCAGACCGTGCCTGGCTTATCGACACCAGAGATGCTGCGAAGCTTAAAGATGCCGCCGCAAAGGAGGGCATCGATGGGATCTGTACCTCCGGAACCGATGTGGCCATCTACTCCATGGGATTTTTATGCCGCCATCTCTCCCTGCCCGGTCTGTCTCTGGAAACTGCCAGACTTCTCACAGATAAATTCCTGATGAAAGACGCCTTTGTGCGGGGAGGCGTACAGACTCCCCGTGCCATCCGCGTCTCTTCTAAAGAACAGGCCATCTCGGCCTTTGATCAGTTGTCTGCCCCTGTGATTGTGAAAGCCGTGGACAGTTCCGGAAGTCGTGGCGTCACCAGAGCTGATGACAAACAGCAGCTTTTAAAAGCCTATCAAAACGCCCTCCAGGTGACCAAGACAGATTACGTATTGGTGGAACAGTTTATCGCCGCTCATGAGATTGGGGTGGACGGTTTTTTCTCCCATGGACAGCTTGCTCTTCTGCTTCCTCATGATAAGTTCGTATACCGGACAGACAAAGGGATTTCTCTGCCTGAGGGCCACCGGTTTCCCTATCAATGCTCTCCCCGGATTCTGGAAGATATCCGAAGACAGATTTTGACGGCTGCCCGGGCTGTAGGCCTGGATCAGGGCCCTTTCAACGCAGACGTGCTCATTACCCGAGATGGAAAAGCCCTGATTCTGGAGATGGGCGGCCGTGCAGGGGCCACCTGTATTCCGGAGCTGATTTCTATGTATCTGGGATGTGACTATTATGAGCAGATTATTCGCTGCGCCCTGGGCCTTCCCGTGGATTTTTCTCACAAAGGCACCTGCCCTGCCATGGCAAAGCTTCTGTTTACACCCAAAGCCGGTATACTCACTCATGTGAATCTAGCCTTTTTGGACGGGCTTCGCCGTCAGGGCACAGAGGTATCCTTAGATTACAAAATTGGAGATTTACTCCCCGCTGTCTGTGACGGAACAGACCGCATCGGCCAGGTCATCATGGCCACCGATCAGGTCTCAAAGCTGGACGAAACCCTTTCCCAGATACGCGGGCACCTCAAAATAGATGGTGAAACATTGGAGCAATTATGGAACGAATAAAGCCTTTTTTATTATTACATTTAAATATTTTATTATTTTCTTTTACCGGAGTTTTCTCAAAGCTGGCCTCGATCCAATATAACCGGCACGGCCTGTCTTCTCCTCTCCTGTACTTATTTCTTTTTTTCATGATGGCAAACTGTGGGCTGTATGCCATAGCCTGGCAGCATTCCATCAAAAAATTTTCCCTTTCCACAGCCTATGCGCACCGCAGCGTTTATCTGATCTGGTCCCAGATCTGGGCTGTAGTCATTTTTCACGAACGTCTTTCCTGGAATCATGTTCTGGGAATGCTGATTGTATTTATCGGAGTATTGGTGGTGCAAAAGTATGAGTAGAATTTTTATGTTTTTGATGTTTGGATGTACCTTTTTTTCGGCCCTGTCTCAGACCCTGTTAAAGCAAAGTGCAAACAGACCTCACGCCAATTCTTTTCTGGAATTTTTCAACTGGAGAGTCATCACGGCCTATGTCATCTTTGCTCTGGTCCTTCTGGCAAATACTTATGCCTATACTCAGGTGCCTTACCGGTATGGTTCTATTATCGATTCCTTCACCTATGTATTCGTGCTTCTCATGTCCCATTTCTGGCTAAAAGAAAAGATTACCAAAGGAAAACTCCTCGGTAATCTTCTCATTGTCTGTGGTATCCTTGTATATTCCCTCTAGAAACCACCCCCGGTCTTTCCTTAAATCAGAAAGTCCTTCAGCCTCTTACTCCTGGAAGGATGGCGGAGCTTTCGCAGAGCTTTCGCCTCAATCTGTCGGATACGCTCTCTGGTCACATTAAACTCTTTCCCCACTTCTTCCAGAGTTCTCGCTCTTCCATCCTCCAATCCAAATCGGAGACGCACCACCTGGCGTTCCCTGTCTGTAAGAGATTCCAAAGCCGTGCTCAGTTCTTCCCGCAACATGGAAAAGGCTGCGGAATCAGAGGGAGACAAAGCGGAATCGTCCTCAATAAAATCTCCCAGGTGACTGTCATCTTCTTCCCCGATGGGGGTATCCAAAGAAACCGGATCTCTGGAAATTTTCAGAACCTCTCGCACCCTGGCCACAGGCACTCCCAGGCGTTCCGCCACCTCTTCAGGGGTGGGTTCCCGACCCAGCTCCTGCAACAGAGTTCTGGTCATACGAAGGGTCTTATTGATGGTTTCCACCATATGTACTGGTACGCGGATGGTTCTTCCCGTATCCGCGATTCCCCTGGTGATCGCCTGACGAATCCACCAGGTGGCATAGGTACTGAACTTATAGCCTTTGGTATAGTCAAATTTATCCACGGCTTTCATCAGTCCCATGTTTCCTTCCTGAATCAGATCCAGAAAAGGCATTCCTCTGCCCACATACTTTTTGGCGATACTCACCACCAGACGGAGATTGGCTTCGGTCAGCGCTTTCTTGGCTTCTTCATCGCCTTCCTCCACACGCTTGGCCAATTCCACCTCCTCATCCGTAGAGAGAAGAGGTACATTTCCAATCTCTTTTAAGTACATGCGGACGGGATCTTCCGTGCTCACACCCTCCAAAACGTCCACATCGTCGATGATCTCCACTTCCTCTTCCTCATCCAGAATGATATCATCGTCACTCTCTATCAGAAGATCTGCCCCATTCTCATCATCCACTCCGGTCTGCAGAATGTCAATATTATTCTTCTCCAGATACTCAATGACCAGATCCATCTTATCCTCGGTAAGCTCAAGGCCCTTGAACGCATCATTGATTTCTCCATACTGCAGCACATTTTTTTTGGTTTTTGCCAGATCTACCAAACCCAGCAGCTGTTTCGTAAACAGTTCTTCTTGTACTTGATCCATAAATGTTCTCTCCTGACCTCTACCTAATCTATACCTATTCTTACGCATTATCTATTACAATATCATCTTTGACAAGGTATGTCAACTTTTGCGGCGCAGATTCCATAAAATTACAAGGAATGCCCCAAGGAACAGAAACAAATCTCCCAGATTAAACACAATACTGCGCAATTTTTTCCATTTCACATGAAAACTGAAGTAATCTACCACGTACTTCCGTCTTAAGCGATCCCATACGTTACTGGCAGCTCCTCCCATAAAAAGCGCCCATCCGGTTTTTAAGAGTCCAAGTCCCTTATGAGCAAGCAAGAGCAGATAACCTGCCCCGCTGGCAAGCAGCAAAAAGACAGAAACTCTTCTCACCAGCTTCTGTCTTCCCTCCAGGATGTTAAACGCGCCCCCTCTGTTGTGGGACTTCCTGACCCATATTCGGCCTCCCAGGATCTTTATGGGGAAGCATTCTTCGTCTCTGCTTTCCACCCACCTTTTGATCCAGAGATCTAAACCGCAGATACTGGCGGATAGAAGCAGATATACCATTCCTATCCCTCCAGACTCATAACGCCCCTCATCTGAATCAGAGGGCCGCCTTTATGTTCAATATATTCCCGTGTAATCGTAACCATTCCAATATTTTCGTCTTTCGGAATCTCATACATAATATCCAGCATAAACTCCTCTATAATCGCCCGCAGCGCCCTGGCCCCTGTCTTCTTTTCCAAAGCCTTTTTGGCAATGGCCTCTAATGCCCCATCGTCAAATTCCAATCTCACCTCATCTAAAGCCAGAAGCTTCTGATACTGTTTGAGAATTGCATTTTTCGGCTCCCGCAGGATCTGAACCAGCATATCCTGCGTCAGCTGCTGCAGAGTAAACACCACTGGGAGACGCCCGATAAACTCCGGAATCATCCCAAATTTGCGGATATCCTCCAGGGTAACCTTTTCTAAAAGATTTGGTTCGTTGTCATACTTATCCTTTAAGTCTGCCTTAAAACCAATGGAAGACTGCTTATTAAGCCGCTCTTTGATGATGTCCTCCAGTCCCGGAAATGCCCCTCCACAGATAAACAGGATATTCTTTGTGTTTACGGTAGTCAGCGGAACCATGGCGTTCTTGCTGCTGGCTCCCACAGGAACCTCCACCTCACTGCCCTCCAAAAGTTTTAACATCCCCTGCTGAACGGATTCTCCACTCACATCTCTCTGATTGGTATTCTTTTTCTTGGCGATCTTGTCAATCTCATCGATAAAGATGATCCCTCTCTCCGCTTTCTCCACGTCGTTTCCCGCCGCAGCCAGCAGCTTTGAAACCACGCTTTCGATATCATCTCCAATATAACCTGCCTCTGTCAGGGAGGTGGCATCCGCAATAGCCAGAGGTACATCCAGCAATCTTGCCAAGGTTTTCACCAGATAGGTCTTTCCACTTCCGGTCGGCCCGATCATAAGCATATTTGATTTTTCAATCTCTATATCATCCATAGAGTTGGTAGCCACTCGTTTATAGTGATTGTAGACTGCGACGGAAATGACTTTTTTTGCCTTTTCCTGCCCAATGATATACTCGTCCAGACTGGCTTTGATCTTATGGGGCGCAGGGATATCTTTTACATTAAACTGGGGTTTTACCTGGGACTCTTGCTTTTTCTTTTTAATTTTCTGACGTTTCGGTATCTGCTCGTTTAAGTCTCCCAGGTGAATCATACTGATGTTTGGCATATTGGTCATATTCATCAGATCCCCATAGGGAAGATTTCCATTGTTCATGGAGTCAAAGGCCTTCTGCATACATTCGGAACAAATGGAGATGTGGTTGGGAAGGGAAACCATCTTCCCTGCCTTGCTCTCCGGTCTTCTGCATATGAAACAGACCTGCTCGTACTCCTCGGGTTCTTTCTTTCCGTCCTTTTTGTCTTCTGTCGCATCGGGCTGTATACTTTGCCCGTCATTTTGCTTTTCTCTATCTAAACTATTTTGCTCGTATTCTTTTTCGTCTGTCATGTCCTATCCTCTTTTCCCAAAAATACCTATGGCTAGATTATATCCCAGAACAGTTTTTCGCACAAGTAAAGATTTTATAAAACACGGTAAAATCAGATGGGACATATGCCAGAACAGGGCGCAACCTTTGAAGTTGCGCCCTGTTCTCTCTCCTCTATTGTCCAAAATATTCCTCCGGAAACAGATCCTGGAAGGGAGTTACGGAATCTCCTCCCTGACTTGGATTTTGTTCCTCCGATTCGCTTTCACTCTGAGATTCACTCTGTGTAGAAGTCTGGGCATCGTCCTGGGATGCCAGAGTAATACTAACGGTTCGCTCCTCATACTCCCCGCTGTTGGCAGAGGAAAGTACCACATCTACGGTTTCTCCCGCCTCATAGTATTCCATCCGGGAGAGCATCTCGTCTCTGGAACCAATGGTTACGCCATCGAACTTGGTAATGATATCCCCCTTCTTAAAGCCGGCCTTTTCCGCTGCGGATCCCTCTTCCACAGAGTAGACAAAGGCTCCTGAAGGCATATTGTACACTTCCTTTGCCTCATCGGATACATCCGCCAACGTAACGCCCATGTATCCTTTCTTATCGGTATCCACCTTCGTCCTGGTGGTACGATTCATCAAATCGCTCAAAATCGGCGTTGCCGTATTAATGGGAATGGCATATCCCATGCCTTCCACACCCTCGGCGGCTGCCTTCACAGAATTGATGCCGATAAGCTGACCATTGGTGTTCAAAAGAGCGCCTCCGCTATTTCCAAAGTTAATAGCCGCGTCCGTCTGAATCAGGCTGTTTGTTACGTCATCCACGGTTACCTCACGATTCAAGGCGCTGACATAACCCACCGTTACGGATTGACCATAGCCCAATGCATTTCCGATGGCAACCACCTGCTGACCCACCTTTAGCTGATCTGAGTCGCCCATCTCGATCACTTTGATCTTAGTCTTTACAGATTCCGGTATATCGTTCAGCTTTACAGCCACGATTGCCAGATCATGCTCCGGGTCTGTTCCCTTAATCTGGCCCTCTACCACCAGATCTTCCTGGTTCTCTACCTCCACAGTGAAGCAAACACTTAAATTCTGCGCCCCCTCTACCACATGGTTGTTGGTGGCAATCAAAAGCTCCGAATCATTCTGATCCACAATAATGCCGGAGCCGCTTCCCTCCTCGGTCTGTTCCTGGGTTCCGAAAAACATACTCTGCACCTGCTGCACGCTAATGGTAGTGATCGCTACAATAGAAGACATAGAGTTTTCCGCCACCTGGGAAATATCTGCGCCGTACGTGGGAGCAGATACGGGGACTGACGAATCCGCCTCCGTGGAAGAAGTCTGGCTTCCCACCACACCTGCCGATTCAATACGCGCCTCTGTTTCCTGGGGAGGCATCATCTTCCCTCCCACATAATTGGTGGCCTGGAAGGCCGCGCCTCCTACCACGCCAAAGACCAGCGCCACTGCCGCGCTGACTGCCAACTTCGGAAGTATCCCGTTTGCATGTTTTCCCTTTGCGCTTCTTTTTTGCTCCTCCCCCTCTTCCTTTTGGGGACCCTGCTGAGCCTGGTTGCTTTGGCCATAACTGTAATGATAAAAAGAAGGAGCCTGCTGAACCACTTGTTCCTGTTTCGGCTCCGACGCTTCCTCTGTCTGTTCTTCCTGATTCTGCCGGTAAACGGATGCCTCTTGTGTTTCTTCTGAAGGTACCGCGTCCTCTTCTGACTGTTGCATAGTCTCCTTTATATCAGAATCTGCGGGGCTCGGCGTTGTCTCCTGTGGATTTTCACCGTTTCCCTGACTGTTATTTATTTCGTCATACATCCAAAACTACCTCCTCGGATTTTCCCTTTTGTATGGAAATAGTCTAACAGTCAATTGTGTTTAATCTGTGTTCTATTCTTTAAAATTATTTGAAATCCCAGTAGGCGCTGCTGGCACTCAGTTTTCGTACCCAGGATTTCGGCAATTTCTGATACCTTTTCCCAAGCTGATATCCCAAAAACTTGAATCCGGACTGTAGGATCAGATGGGGAATCATCCAGGGTTTTTTACTTCTGCACAGATAACCAGCGGTCTTTTTTACCAGCCTTATGCCCTCACTCTCCGACCTGGCCATCTGGAAGATTTCCGGGTGATCTGCCTGGGAGACCGCCAGATCGAAATTTCTTCTAAGTTGTTGTATCCCGCTGTAGTTATGGGAATGTATGACGCGTGCCTGCGCCACATAGGCAATGCTCCCCCCGTTTTGAATAATCTTGCCAGCGAAGATCATATCCTCATTAAATATGGTACGTTTCTCAAATCCACCCAGTTTTCGGTACATATCCGCCCGGTACATCGCGCAGACATTGGAGCAAAAAAAGGTCTTAATGCCATAATCCTTTAAGTCATCTGCTGACTTAATGCTGGAAGCGGGCGGATAATTAAAGGTTCTGGTATACTTCTCCACAATGCCGCAGTCCGGCGCCGGAAGCTGTCTTGCATAAGCGGCCCAAACTTTTGGGTTTTGAAATGCCTCCACCAGCTGTCGGATTACCTCCCCATTCTCAGGTACCGCATCTTGGGTAAAGTAACATAAAAGATCCGCATTCGAAAAGGAGGCGGCCCTATCTCTAGTGCCGCCGTGGTCAAACTCGCTGCGTCTCAGATGCCGTATTTCCACCCCCGTAAGATCCCCGTAGCCCTTCTTCGGGAAGAAGGGCTCCTCCGTATTCATAATCAGGATCCTGCTAATGGGATAGGTCTGTTCTCCCAGCATCTTCATCAGCCTGTCAAATTTATCATCCGGTTTATACGTCGGAATGATCACATCTACTGTGTATGGTTTCATCTCTACTGAATCCCTGTCTCATTGATAATCTTATTACTAATTTCCTTTACCTTATCCGATGGCGTATATTCCTCACTGCCAAACAGCCACTGATGAAGCTGAAGCACATTCTGCTCCAAATTCACCGGGATTACGCAGTCCCCTGCGGAAATATTGGCGGTCTGCACCTCAAAGGGGAAACCGGTGGTATCCACCAGATTGTAGGAGGCGATATCCTTTGCCAGCCCCAACATCTCCGTGGTGCTCAGACTGGTCAGAATGCTTCCTGACACTTTATCAATAATCGAATTTAACGTCAACAAGTCTGTAGATTTTGCTTTTTTGAGTATTTGCTCCAAAACCGTTCTCTGACGTTCGGTTCGTTTATAATCGCTTCCCGTCGTATACCGGATTCGGCAATAAGATAGTGTCTGAAGTCCATTCAATGTCTGCATTCCCGCAGAAGTCACCGGAACGATTTCCTTTCCAGTTACCTGAGAGCCTTCCACCTGATAGTTATTCAGATGGGTAATCTCATCCTCCTGAACGTCAATTTCAATACCTCCCAGCTCATCTACCACTTCCGCTACCACGTTGAAGTCCACGGTCACAAAATCCTGAATATCCAGGTCCAGATTCACGTTCAGCATAGCCATCGATCTCTTTGGGCCTCCGAAATAATAGCACTCCGTGGCCTTGCGGTATTCTCCGTTGGTGTTATCCAAATACGTGTCCCGGTAGACAGATACCAGCTTAATATCCTTTGTCTTATTGTTGATGCTGGCAATCATCAGCGCATCGCTGTGAGCATCCAGCTCCAGATTTCCCTCTCTGGAGTCCACTCCGTACAGAGCAATATTGGTGTAACCGTCCAGCACTTCCTGCTCCTGGGGGGAAAGGGAGTCATTGACCACAATATCATCCTTGGAGATCTCGGTTCTCTGAATCTTCCCCAATTTGGCGGCGGCAAACAACCCGGCAGCCAGAATCAGAAGAACTATGATTTCAATGGCGAAAATCACCTTTCTTTTATTCTTTCTCTTCTTTCTGCGTCCTCCTGGTTCACGGGGATCTTCATAGTAACCACCCTGCTGTCCCGAATAGCCTTGTCTTTGGCTATAAGGCCCTTGCTGATAAGCTCCCTGCTGATAAGGTCCTTGGCTGTAATACCCCTGGCCATATCCGCCCTGCTGATAAGGACTCTGGCCGTATCTGCCGATATTTCCCGGTCTCTGACGGCTGCGCCTGTCATTGGAAGGACTCTGATTTCCCCTGTTCTTTCTTCTTTCTGACATAATGTACCCCTTTTTCTAATATGCGTTTTTGTTAATAAAACCTTTAAAGAAGGTCAGAATTAATATCTTAATATCAAAACCGACCGTCCAGTTTTCAATATAATACAGGTCAAATTCAATCCGCCTTTTAATGGAAGTGTCCCCTCTATAGCCACTGACCTGGGCCCATCCTGTCATCCCGGGACGCACCTGGTGCTTCACCATGTAGCGGGGGATCTCCTCCCGAAACTTTTCCACAAACTGTGGACGCTCCGGCCTAGGCCCCACCAGACTCATATCTCCCTTTAACACATTAAAAAGCTGTGGGAGCTCATCAATACTGGTTCTTCTCATAAACTTTCCAAACCCGGTCACTCTCGGATCGTTCTTAACGGTCCAACCTGCTTTCTCCTCGGATTCCTTTTGCACTTCCATGGAACGGAACTTATACATCATAAAGGGTCTCTTATTCAACCCCACCCGTTCCTGTTTAAAAATCAAAGGACCGGGAGATGTGAGCTTAACCGCAATAGCGGCAAGCAGCATCACCGGCGAAAACAGAATCAGTGCCAGAGAAGCCCCTACTAAATCCATTACCCGCTTTACCATCATATTAAACGTGTTGCTCAGCGGAACATGGCGGATGTTAATCACCGGAAGCCCTAATAAATCCTCCGTATAGGGCTTCGTGGGTATAATGTTATTATAATCCGGTACAAATTTTGTATGCACTCCGGACTTCTCACAGAGAGCAACAATTTTCTCCAGCTTATAATACTCATTCAGCCCCAGTGTGATGACAATCTCATCCAGCCTGTTTTCCGGCAAAATCACCAGTAAATTGTCGATCCGTCCAATCACCTTGATGCCTCTGTAGGTGGTTCCCCGCTCCACTTTGTCATCCAATACCCCCCGGATCAGATATCCCCATTGGGGGTTCATACGAATCCGGTCAATATACTCTTCCGCCGCCCGGCTGTAGCCCACCAGCAACACATGCTTCAGGTTCATCCCCTTACGCCGGATATTCATCAGAGCCATCCGAATCAGGATCCGCACCAGAATTTCTGCCAGAATGTTGATGCCATAGAACATAAACAGCATGGGACGCGAGAAGTCGTCCAGGTGTAGCAGATATAGCACAAACATGAAGGTGAGCAGCATCAGCGTGTTCGCTTTAAAAATATTACTGATCTCCAACCTTCTTCCCTGTACTCTTTTCGGCGTATACAGGCTGAAAGCATAGTACAAAATCAACATGGCCGGCACAACGAAAAGTAACGCCTGCATGTAGGTTTCAAAAGACAATCTTCCCGTTGTTTCCGGCACAAAAAACGTAAACTGAATCGCCCAGGACACGACATAGGAGACTGAGATTACACAGGCATCTATCACCACGTGTAACCGGTTGAAAAATGTTTGATTATCCTTAATCAAATCCATCACTCTCCAATCAATCCATCGTCTTATCATACAATATATGGCTTTAAAGGGCAACTAAATTTTTTCTTAAAATGACAACACATTAAGGGGTTCGAAATAGTTTGAGCAGATTCGCCCAAAGTTCCAGCTGAATTTTACAGTAATTTCCAAAATTTTTCTTTTGAAATCTGACTTTTTTATCCTGCTCTGCCATGCTAAATCCTTTTAAAATGCCTTTGAAATATTCTCTGCCAAAGCCCCTTCTGGCAAAAAAAATCAGCTTTGTCAAAAAACCCACCAACAAAAAAGGGAGGTTTAACACCATCTGAAGTAGCGGCATGTTCTTATAGATCACATAAATGTTGTTTCTGGAAGAATGGCTGACTTTAAATGCATTGTAGCGGGAACCAGAGGTGCCGCTTCCCACATGGTGCACCACAGCTTTTGGTAAAAACCAGTTCTCATATCCGAAAATCTTCGCCCGGTATCCCATATCCAGGTCCTCCAGATAGGCAAAATGGCGTTCGTCAAAATATCCAATCACCTTAAAAACCGCTCTGCGGTAAATGGCAGCCCCGGCACATGCGGAAAAAATTTTGCGTTCCTGCAGATAGTATTCCACAGGCTTGTCTTTTCCATAAGCAAATACCCATCCCAGAGCACAATAATAATCGCCGCCGTCATCCAACTTAGCAGGCTCCTTCATTTTTACCATACGGGAGGCGCAGGAAAAGGCCTTGGGGTGTCTCTTTATGCCAAGCAGCAATTCCTGCACAAAGCCTGGCTCAGCCTTCGTATCGTTATTTAACAAAATCACATACGGTGAGTCGGAAGCCTGAATCCCCTCATTGACTGCCCGGCAAAAACCATAGTTTTTTCCAAGCTCTAAAATCCGTACCCCAGGATACTCCGATTTTACATAGAGAACACTCCCATCTGAGGAACCGTTGTCCACCACCACAATATCCAGATCCTTTTCGGTTTGACACAGGAGGGAATCTAAACAGTCTTTCAGATAAGCTTTCCCATTATAATTTGGTATCACAATCGATACTTCACACATACAGCTCTCCTTCCTGCTTCCTTTCTCAATGACTCTGGAAAAATCTCTCTATGGCCTCCACTACGCTTTCCTGGTCGTTTCTGGATAGTCCATAGTACATGGGCAGACGCAGCAGCCGTTCGCTCTCTTTCGTGGTATAGCGATCCTCCCCAAAAAAGCGCCCGAACTTTTTCCCGGCAGGAGCCGTATGGAGCGGCACATAGTGAAATACCGTATGAATCCCTCTCTCTTTTAGATAAGAAATCAGGCTGGCTCTTGTCTCCAGGTCTTTCACTTTTATATAGTACATATGTCCATTGCCTTTTGCATAAGCTGGGAGGAATGGTCTCTCTATGTATCCCTGGTCAGACAGGTTTTCAAGGGCCTGATGATAAAAAGTAAAGGATGCCAACCGATCCTGTAAAATCTCATCGGCACGCTCCAGTTGAGCCCACAAATAGGCCGCGTTGATATCGCTGGGAAGATACGAAGATCCGTAATCTACCCAGGTGTATTTATCTATCTCTCCCCGGAAGAATTTACTCCGGTTGGTTCCCTTCTCTCTCAAAATCTCCGCCGCTTCCATAAAGGTATCGGACTGAAACGCAAGTCCGCCCCCCTCTCCCATGGAATAATTCTTAGTCTCATGAAAACTGTAGCAGCCAAAATCCCCAATGGTTCCCAGGGCCTTCCCTTTATAGAAAGCATTCACGCCCTGGGCCGCATCCTCAATCACTTTCAGACCATGCCTGGCCCCAATCTCCATAATCTCATCCATAGCACAGGCAATCCCGGCATAGTGTACCGGGACAATGGCCCTGGTTTTTTCCGTAATGGCATCCTCAATCAACTTTTCGTCTATATTGAGGGTATCCGGTCGGATGTCCACAAAGACCAGCCGGGCTCCCCTCTGAACAAAAGCATCTGCCGTAGATACGAACGTATAGGAGGGCAGTATCACCTCGTCTCCTGGCCGGATACCGGCCAAGATTGCCGCCATCTCCAGGGCATGGGTACAGGAAGTGGTCAACAGTACATGGGCCACATGAAACTGTTCTTCCATCCATCTGGAGCACTGTCTGGTAAAGGTTCCGTCTCCACTGATTTTACCCAGCCTGACCGCTTGTTCCATATATTTCAGTTCTCTGCCCGTAAAGGGCGGTAAATTAAAATGAATCATAGGGTTCACTCCGCTTTTTTTCCGATCGCTTTCAGATATCTTGAGAGAGCATCCTGCCAGGACGGCATCCTCTGAAAACCTTTCTCATCCAGTTTTTCCTTGCTCATTCTGCTGTTCATCGGACGTTTTGCTTTCGCCGGAAATTGATCGCTGGTCAGAGGCGTCACCTGCACCTGGTTCATTCCCGCCTGGCGGAAAATTTCGACTGCGAACTCATACCAGCTACACAGCCCTTCGTTGGTGGCATGATAGCGTCCGTACTGTTCCGTCTCGATCATGTCCACCAGCAGTCTGGCCAGATCATAAGTATAAGTGGGAGATCCTACCTGATCAGCTACCACTCCCACAGCCCCTTTTTCTTCCCCCAGACGCAACATAGTCTTGATAAAGTTTTTCCCGTTCACGCCAAATACCCACGCAATACGAACCAGAAAGAACTTCTTTACATATTTCTCCACGGCCAATTCTCCCTCGTACTTAGTCTGCCCGTATACATTCATAGGCTCTCTGGGATCGTCTGGTTCCCAAGGGCGCTCGCCCTGCCCGTTAAACACGTAATCCGTGCTGATATACATCATCTTGATGTCCAACCGGCCGCAGACCTTTGCAATATACTCCGTGCCCAGGGCATTGACCTTCCTGCAAAGCTCCTCCTGCTCTTCAGCCGCATCCACTGCTGTATAGGCGGCGCAGTGGATCACTGCGTCCGGTGCCGTCTCAGTGATCACGCTCTCCACAGAAGCTTTATCCGTAATATCCATCTCCTGGATATCCACTCCGATGGCCTCATGGCCTCTTTTTTTCAGTTCGTTTACCACATCGAATCCCAATTGTCCTTTATAGCCTGTTACCAGTACCTTCATCGTTCTTTCTCCTCTCTTATGGTCTGATGGAATAGTCCCATTGTTTCAGGGACAGATTGCAATTATAATAAGGATCCCCGCCCTGTAAGTATTTGATCCAGCGAGTTCTCATATACTCAATTTCCCTCTGAAATCTTCTGCGCTTTTCTTCCGTATCCTCTGCTCCCCTGGTTCTGGACTCATAGTGATACATCTCCACATCCGGATTGTACACCACCAGATATCCAAGCTCCCGCACCTTCAGGCACAGATCCACGTCATTAAAGGCAACCGCCAACTGCTCAGTAAAACCTCCGGCCTGCTGCCAGATTTCTTTTCGTATCATCAGACAGGCTGCCGTTACGGCGCTTAAATCCTGCTGAATCACTGCCTTATGCATGTACCCGGTCCTTCTTCTGTCCATTCCCACAAACAGGCTCCCGGCCACGCCTCCAATTCCCAGCACAATCCCTGCATGCTGAATGGTGTTGTCCGGAAAATACAGTCTGGCGCCGGTGATACCTACCTGGGGACGCTGGCAATTGGATAAAAGCCCCTGGATCCAATCCGGCGTAATCACTGTGATATCATTATTCAGACAGATCACATACTCCCCTTTTGCATGCTCTATTCCAAAATTATTGATGGCCGAGTAGTTAAACGGCTTCTCCCACTCCAGGATACGGATGTTTTTCCACCTTTTCAGGGAATCATAGTATTCTCGAATTTCCTGGGTGACACTGTTGTTTTCCACAATTAGAATCTCATAATGGTCATAGGTGGTAAGTCCCCGTATAGACTCTAAGCAGCGCTCAAGAGTCTCTTTTTCATCCTTGTTGGGAATAACAATAGATACCATAGGATTGCCCTGTACCTGATACCGGATCCGGTAAAATCCCAGATCTTTCAGAGGTTCCACCGTACCGTTTAGGCCAACACGCTTCATATGCGCCTCCACAGCCCGCACTCCGGCCAGCACCGCATACTGCTTACCCATAGGATTGTCTGCCGTGGATCCTTTGTGAATCCTCCAGTGATATAAAATCTTTGGGATATGCACCACCTTTTCGGCCTGCTCCGTACACCGAAAGATAAAATCGTGATCCTGGGCTCCGTCAAATTCTCCGCGCAATCCTCCCACCTTCCTGGCAAGGGCCGCCCGCACAGTCAGAAGATGGCAGATATAATTGTTTGAGCAAAGAAGATCTGGATTAAAATCCGGCTTAAAGTGGGGCTGGAAGTACTCCTTTAAATCCGAGGTCACCTTGTCCTCATCCGTATACAGTACGTCTGCCTCCGGATGCTTTTCTATAGCCAGAGCCACCTCATACAAAGCATTTTCCGCTAACAGGTCATCGTGGTCAAAGAAAGTCAGAAACGCTCCCCGGGCCATCTGCATAGCGGCGTTGGTGTTTCCGGAAATGCCTGCGTTTTTCGAAAGCTCCTGATAACGGATCCTGGAATCTTTCCCTGTGTATTCTTCCACCACAGCCCTGCAGACACCACCGTCCTGACTTCCGTCCGCGATACAAAGCTCCCAGAACGGATAGGTCTGGGCCTGCACCGACTCGATCATTTGACGCAGGTATAGCTCCGGCGTCCGATAGAGAGGCACTAATACACTGATGGTCACAGGGTGCTTCCACTCCCGTTCCTTCTGCCGCTTTCGCTCCTCCGTTGTGAGCGCCCGCTTCCTTAACCATTCCTGGTAATCCACGTCCCCCTCCTCCAGACGTTCCGTCAGCTTTACGGCAAATCCCCGGATTCCAAAGTGACGCAGATACAAAAATCCTTTTTTAATATTGTACGGCGTCATGCGCCGGATTACACTTGCTAACTTCATGATACTTCCTCGTCTCTTATCGCTCTTCTGGTATAGCATACCCATGCGGCCAAAAGCAGATATGCGGCCAGGCTTCCAAGGCTTAATCCTAAGCCAGCTTTTAACAGCGGCGGGGTAAACTTCAGTGTAAAGCTATGTGCCCCTGCCTGAACGTAAAAACCGGTGAGTCCATAGTCAGCCTGTAAAATCTCCGTCTCTTTTCCATCTACCTTCAGGCTCCAGCCCTGCTCATAGGGTACAGCCAGCAACACAATGCCATCTTCCGCAGCCTGCAAGCTTCCGGTAAGGAGATTATCCTTTTCCTGCCGATATACCTTTACCTGGCTGTCCTCCGAATAAGTCGGCAGACTTTTGTTTCCATATACCTGAAGGTTCCTTACTGAAGCGTTTACCTTTCCTGCCCGGAATGCGATCTGAATCTTTTTGGTTCCTGCCGGAAGGGTCAGCTCCACGTAGGTTTCTTCTCCCTCCTGAATCACAGTCTCATAAAAGCCGCTCTCCCCGGCAGTGACACCCACATGGGTATCCCGGTCTGCGCTCAGTAAAAAAGAAACACAGATCTGTTCATAACCTGCCAGAGCTTTTCTCTTTACCGGAATGTTAAGCTGTTCTTTTTGAGAAACCTTCCACTCCGCCTTTTTTACGGCCCCGCCTATAACTTCCCTGGCGCAGGCAGTTAACAGCTCCTCTGTTTGATCCAAAGTTCCCTCCTGGGGAAGGATTACCGCCTGGGTCAGAAGCTGATTGGAATCCAGACTGTCCCGGTTTTCTTCATAAGCTTTCTGTGTTATAGAAGCCGTATAAAATTTCCCCGCGGATGCGTTGTCCTGATTTTCGTATACAGACAGCTGATCAAATTCCCGGATTTTTTCAAAACCGGGAATATCCAAATTATTCTCCCGGGCCAACAGGTATTTTACACCCAGCAGGGTCATTTTGGTCACATCCTGCTTGACATTTTGAAAATAAAAATGGTTCTCATCCACAAACAGAATGCCCGGCCAAATCTGTTTTGCAAATTCCAGGACATGGCCGTTTACCATGGAATTATAGCTGCTGACAGGATTATAGCCCTGGGCCAGAGAATCCATACACAGGGAGCCGATATTAAACATCTTCTCTGTCCGAAAAAATTCCGGATCTTTTTCTTCCAGCCACGCCTGTGCCTCCTGAATGGAATCCCGGTATAGTTGATCAAAATAAGAGTCCGCATCTTTTCTGAGGGTCACCCGATTCTGATTAACCCCGGCCCCGTCACAAAACAAAGAAACCATAACTGCAAGGCTCAGACACAGATAGGCACCCTGCTTCCCTTTCTTTCTTCCATACCAAAACAAAGCGGCTCCCATGATTCCTGCCATGCAAAGCAATACCAGCAGCCCTCGTTTTAGCTCTTCTGTAGGCGCTGCCGCAGCTCCGGCCACATATCCAAAGCCTATGACAGCAAGCGCGGATACCAGCGCGGGAATAGAGACCTTTCGCTCCCTTCGGATCCGCTCCAGCGTAAATGCCATCATCAGAAGGAACACCGGAAGCAGCACAAAGGTGTGTCTGGAAAAAGGATACGCAAACCCATTAAAAGCTGCACTTCCCAGTCTGACCGTCAACAACATGAGCACCAGAATTCCCACAGCTACCTGAATCCTTTTTTTGCGCCCGGAGACTTGTTGTCTGCGAAAGCCGGCCACATACTGAAATCCCAAGATCACAAACAGCGCCGTACAATACACGTTAGGTGCTTCGTAATAGTTGTTATTGCCAAACCAGGTGGCTCCATTGCCCTGTAGGTTACTGGAGAGAAAACGGCCAAGGAGGGTGATATAATATTCCGGTTCGTAAAAATTCAGCATCGCGCCCAGACGTACCAACAGGCTTCCCTCTTGCTCCACCCGGCTGGTAACACCGAAAATCACGGCTGCGGAGGGCAGCAGCATCACGCAGCCCATACCGACTCCCAGCAGCATAAAGCCCGCTGTTTTAAAAAGACAACATACTCCCTCCCGGATGCCTTTTTTCTCCATCCACAAAATCCGAAAGCACACATAGATTCCCGCTGCCAGCAGCGTCATATAGGACAGATACAGGCTGGAAAGCACAGAGACCCCACAGGCTAAGGTAAGTCCCAGGCCCCATCTCCAATTTCGCAGTTCCTTTTCAATCATCCATAAAATCAGAGGATAGAAAATCACCGCAGTGCTAAACTGATAGTGCTGCCCCCACACCAAAAGGTAGCCGCTGAAGGCGTAAATCAAGGCGCAAAGCCCCTTCACCCTCTCCGAAAGTGGAAAGCAGGACAGATAACGGTAGCAAATCCAGCCTGCCAGCAGGATCTTTATGATATGATAGTAAACGAGATAAAAAGGAAGATGCTCCGGTCCAAACACTACGCCCGCCGCATACAGCAGCATCAGAAAGGGATCCGCCAGGTTCAGCATAAACAGGTTGGTACCCAAACCGTAATGAAAGTCCCAGAAGCAAAAATCCCCGGCTCTTATATGATTGACAATGGTATTGTACTGCATCAGATACTGTTCCTGCGTATCTGACCCGTCATCCCCGAATACAAACAACTCCTGCCCGAATAGATATGTGTGAAAGATATACAGGCAGCCTGCCAGGATCGCCAGACACAGAATCCACTGTAGCCTTCTGTCCGTCTTTTGCATCTCGTCTTTCCTCCCAATTAAACCTTCATGGAAAAATCCGCCTTATCCAGCGTCAGGTTCGGATTGTAGTAGGGATCCCCCTTTTTCACCTGATCAGACCAGTGGTCTAAAAACTTTGCCATCTCCTGGTTGAATCGTTCGATCTTTTCCTGGGTATCCTCTAGTCCCCTGGATTTGGACTCAAAATGGTACAGTTCAGCGTAAGGGTTATACACAATCAGCTTACCAAGGCTGCGCACTTTCATACAAAAATCAATGTCGTTAAAAGCCACCCGCAGTTCCTTGGTAAATCCCCCCACCTGGTGGAAAATCTGAGCGTCCACCATCATAGAAGCGGCTGTCACCGCGCTGTAATCCTGAGCGCAGATGATCCTGGAAAAATAGCCGTTTTCCCCCGGTTTGCTGCCGATAAAGGCATGACCCGCAATTCCGCCAAATCCCAGCACCACTCCTGCGTGCTGGATTACTCCGTCCTCGTAATAGAGTCTAGAACCCACAATCCCCACATCTTCCCTCATACAGTAGCCCAAAAGCTGCCGGATGCAGTCTGGGCGAATGATTTGGGTATCGTTATTCAAGAACCAGTAATAATCGCCCTTTGCATGAGACACTCCAAAATTGTTAATATCTGAATAATTGAAAGTCCCCTGATAGCAGATCACTCGGACCCTGGGATTTTCAGCTTCTAGTTTTTGGTAATAGGCAAAGGTTTCCTGTTCCGTACTGTTGTTTTCCACAATCACATACTCATAATTTCGATAATCCGACTTTTCTTCAATGGAAGAGATACAGGTATCCAAATCCCGAATATGATCCTTGTTGGGAATGATAATGGAAACCAGAGGATCTCCCACCACCTCATACTCTGAAATATACAATCCTGGATATTCTCCCTGCCGCACCTTTGCACGGATTCCCCTCCGGTCATAGTGGGCCTGTATGGCTCTCATGCCTGCCTCAAAAGCATACTGCTTACTCTCCGGATTCTCTGCCGTGGAATCCAGATGTGCCCTCCAGTGATATAGAACCTGGGGGATATGGCCAATCTTTTGGGTGGCCTCCGTGCAGCGGAGAATAAAATCATAGTCCTGCGCTCCGTCAAAGGCAGGGTCTAACCATCCCACCTTTTTTTGTAAGGATCGGCGCACCACACACAGATGGTTAATATAATTCATACTGCAAAGCAAATCCGGATTATAGTCAGATTTGAAATGGGGCTGAAAGTATTTCTTCCCATCCATGCTCACCTTGTCCTCGTCGCTGTAAATCAAATCCAGATCGCCCTGCTGATTAAGAATCCTGACGCACTCATACAGGGCGTTTGGTGCCAGCAGATCGTCATGATCGGCAAATACCAGAAAATCCCCCTCCGCTTTTTTTATGGCCGCGTTAGTATTTTCCGCAATCCTCAGCGGCTTTTCATGGGGAAGCACCCTAATGCGCTCTTCCTTTCCTTTCAGCTTTCCCAGCAGATCCCGCAAAGGGGAATCTGCCCCGCTTCCGTCGGACAACCACAGCTCCCACTTTCCGTAAGTCTGCGCCTGTACAGATGCAACCAGAGCTTTTAAAAACTCCGGTTTTGTCCGATAGAGGGGCACGACAATGGAAAACTTCGGCTCCCAGGCAAATCGCTCTGCTCTCTGGGCCTTTAGCTGGGCCTGGTTAGGCTCATGCTTCTTTCGAAAGCGCTCATAACTGATCTCATCCTGATGGAGCACCTCCACGGCCACTCTCTTTACAAGCTGCTTCATTCCTTTTCTCTTAAAATAAAGCAGACCTCTTTGCAAAGCATTTCCCAGTCCCTTCTTATTTTTCAACTTCTTCTCCACTGAAAAACTTGTCACTGTATGGGCTTGAGGGCTGCGGATCACCAGCCATAGACGATCCTCCTTCGGTCTTTGAAACGTGATTTCATAACCGTAAATATCCTCCGGCTTTGCCTCCGGAAAGTCTCCCTTTACATCCTGCCTCGGGCCGTAGGACACCGTCGCTGGTATCCTTTCTTTTGCACGCGTATAAAGTCCCATACGCGCCTTGTGGTTACTGACATACCATCCGCGCAGTACCAGGCTCTCTCCTTTCGGCATCAAGGCTTCTGTCCAGGATGGAAGGTTTCCTCTTTTCTTTTTTATAGAAGAAAGATTGCTTCTATAGAGGAGTACGTCTCCTTCTGCCCCCCTATGGTAAACCTTAAGCTTCTTGCCCTCTTCTTTCAGAGAGATCCAAAGGAAATATTCCACATCAATGTCCGCTTTATAGCGCAAATACTTTTTTCGCACTTCGATCCCCTGCTGGGTAGTGACTTTCAAAGGTACCTCTCTCCCATCTATCTGGGCAGAAAACGTCTCTTTGCCCTCCCTGTCATTTTCAAACCATCCCTGGATCACCAGTACATTTGGCTGATAGACATGAAACCGGACTCTCTCCCGGTTAAACTTTCCATTCATCCTTGTTCACTCCATCTATCCCAAAAAGTTTCATCGTATTTCATATTTCTGTACTCCGGAACGATCTCAAAAAGATTTTGATTAAAGAAGGGATCTCCGTTTTTCAGAATGTCCGGCCACTTGGCCGCAAAGTGCTTCGCTTCCCGCATCAGCCTCTTTTTCTTCTGGGGCGTATCTTCCAGCCCACGGCTTTTGGATTCGAAGTGTGTCAGCCTGGCGTAGGGGGTAAACACGATTTCCTTTTCCATGGCCCGAAGCTTTAAGCAGTAATCCACATCGTTATAAGCCACCTGGAAGCTTTCGTCCATACCGTTTACCTGACGGTATAAGGTCTTTTTCGTCATCATGCAGGCAGCCGTTACAGCGCTGACCTGACGAACGGAAACCAGGGCTGCCATATAGCCCTCCTGATCTCCTCCAGTGCCTGCGAACAGATGCCCGGCCACACCTCCAAAACCGATAACGACACCTGCGTGCTGAATCGTCCCATCCGGGTAATACAGTTTGGCTCCAACGGCCCCCACTTCCTCTCTCTGGCAGTGGCTCAACATCTCCTCCATCCAGCCGGCGTTTCGAATCTCCACATCGTTATTTAAAAACAGCAGGTATTCTCCTTTCGCCTCCATCACTGCCCGGTTGTGCATAGCCGCATAGTGAAACGCCTTTTCCCATCGGATAATACGCACCCTTTCATGTTCCCTTTGCAGCGCCTCATAATAGGCAAAGGTCTCCGGCTCCGTACTGTTATTTTCTATAATCAAAACCTCATAATTGTCATATGACGTCTTGGAAAACAGCGAATTCAGACATGTCTTTAACTCCTGGACGTGATCCATATTTGGAATCAAAACAGAAACCAGTGGCTTTCCAATCACCGCCCGCCTGGTTCTGTAACGCCCCAGCATCTTTGTACTCTCCACAGTGGCCTCCACTCCCATACGTCGATAGTGATCCTCCACCGCCCTTCTTCCCGCCTCAAAGGCATACATCTTGCTGGCCGGATTTCCGGCTGTGGACTGGGGGTGCACCCTCCAGTGATACAAGACCTTGGGAATGTGATAAATATGCTGGGATTGCTCGCAGCAGCGCAACACAAAATCATAATCCTGCGCACCGTCATACTCCCTGCGCAGCAGCCCCACCCGATCCAGAACCTCTCTTTTCACAGCAAAGATGTGGCAGATATAATTATTACACCGCAGCAGATCCATGTCAAACACGGTCTTTAAATGAGGGCCAAAATAATTCGTATCCGTCTTGTTCACCTTATCTTCATCGGAATAGAGGATTTCAATTTTCGGATCCCGGTTCAAAGCCTTTACCATTTCGTAAAACGCGTCTATCGTCAGTGTATCATCATGGTCGGCAAAAACGATAAAATCTCCGGTGGCCATAGCAATAGCCCGGTTGGTGTTGACGGAAATCCCACGGTTTTCCCGAAGACGCATATATTTCATACGTCTTTCCCTCCGGTAACGGCTCTTCAGATACCGCTCCGCCTCGTCGCTGGTGCTGCCGTCCGCCAGGCACAGTTCCACCTTTCGGTAAGTCTGTCCCAGAACTGAGTCCACGATCTTTTTCAAAAACGGAATCGGCGTATTATACAGAGGAATCACTACGCTAAACAAAGGTTCCCAGGCAAAGTGTTCCCGTCTCTGAGAAATCCGCTCCCGTACCTTTGGCGCTTGTTCCCGCACCCATTCATCATAGTCCATGGGAATGGTCTCATCCTTTAAAAGTCTTCTGCGAAGCCGGTTCTGAAGCCGGTTTTTATGAAGGTCCACCTCATAACTTTTTTTCTCTGCGCCGTTTGCGAACACCAGACGAATCTTTCGCGTGGTGATGTTGCCCATGTCCACCACCACATGGAATCCTGACTGGCAGTCCTTCTCCAGCCCGTAAACCTGGTTGACATCCTTTCGCACCAGCCTTTCGGTGTAAATCACCAGCTTCTCCCCTTTGGTATCTTCCACAAAGATCTCATTCTTGCCTTCCCGGTCAATAGCCCATCCCTGGATCAGAATGTTTCCAAAAGAAGTGGCAACTTTGTCCACATGATACGCAATGCTTTCGTTTTCCATTTTTCTACCTCCGCCCGGTGATTCTGCGAAGCTGCTTATTGAGCTTCCAGGCTTTTGTCCCTTCCATTTGCCGGATCTTCTCCCGCTCATTTACAATGGTATTGTGCTGGGACAACACCACGTCCAGAGCAATCCCTTTTAGAAATTCCACCTGAAATTCCAGATATACTTTCCTGATATCAGGGTCAATCTGAGAAATCTCCAGCTGAGGATCCTCCGTCTCAAAGGCGTACAGATCCTGCCCTACGCAAATCCCGTTGCAGGTGAACGCAAGCGTCTTTCCGTCTCCCTGTATTTTTTTCAGGTGCAGCAGACTGCTCTCGCTGCAAGGATCAATGCGCAGACTCTTTACCCGGGAAGGGATGGGGATTTCCACCGATACCGTCCCCTCTTCCATGGCGAAGCTTCTGGAATCTGCCTCCCCGTACCCGTCCCCGAAGTTGTAAAACACCTGCATCCTGCGCTTTCTGCGGTTCTCAAACGCATTCCGGATCACCGGTTCCATGTAGACAACCCCTTGGGAGATCTCTTCATACAGCATACGGATGGGGATATGTGCCCCAAGAATATATTTTTGAAAATAGGACTCCATACGCTCAAAAATTCTTTGTTCCTCTTCTGTGATGCCAAAATAGCCGTAAAGATCTTCCCCTTCGAGACACAGTCTTTTGGCGTTTCCCCGAATATAATAAAGCAGGCAACGATACACCACATATTTTACAGGAACCGGAAAGAAAAAAGTCCACTCATAATCAATCAACTCCCACCCCTCTCCGCTTGCTACGGCATTGGAAAAAATCATGTCAATATCTGTCTCCGGCAGCGCGGCCATCTCAGACAGGCCTTCGGCAGGCCCGAACACCCGTTCAAACGCCTCTGTCTTTTGAAATTGCTCCAGCTTTTTGTGCTGTAACATAGGAGCAAAATAAGCGCTCATAAGTGCTTTCATCTCTTGGATGTCCCCGGCCTCCAACCTTCTGTCCAGCATTACTTCCAGAGAATCTCCCTTTAAGTACTCCAGGCAGATTTCCCCGGACGCTTCTTTGCACTTGTTAAAATGGTAGGGCGTATCCGTAAAAAGAGCGCTTAAACGCTTCCTTTTATCTATCAAGCTTTTTAAAAAACACCCGGACGTTTCCTCCAAGGACGCCTTTCGCACCCATCGCCTCTTTTGGGGCCCTTCACAGATATCTGTCCGGATACAAAACCTTCCGTCTCTCTCATTGGAATACTTAGAATAGCATATCTTTGCCTCTGAATCCTCCCAGCCCTGTTTCAAAATAACCAGAAAGGAATTAGAATAAAGAGGAAACAGTTCATCCTGAACCATAGAATCAAAGGCTCGCTCCTCCTGAAACAGAGAAATCCTTGCACGGTCGAAATTTTGTATATTCTGGTTTAGCTGACCGGACTTTGGCAGATAACGATCCGAATAAATCTCCATAGGCAGTTTATAATCCGGATAGGGATAGTAGTACTCATACTCTCCAAACCCGGCTTCTTCTATGATCTGATTTAACCTTGGTCTGGAAAAGGTCTTAGCATAGCTGGTTGACGGGTATCCCTCAATGCCCTCAAAAAGCTTTCCCACATGATCCTCAGTGGCCCCCGCCCAGTATTTCATGCCCAAACGGTTTTCAATAGCCACCACGATCCTGCCACCCGCAGCAAGATGCTTCTTGATTTTTTTCAGAAAATCCACATAGGGATTATCTGTGTCAATATAACCCTGGGCGTACTCAAACACGCCGATCAGCGTAATCAGATCGTATTTCTCTGTGAGGCGCTTTTCAATATCCTGAAAATTTCCCACATAAATCTGAAGGTTGTCCCTCTGGCTGTTTCGGTAAGCATTTACCAGACTTCTCTTTTTTGACAAGTCAATACAGGTTACAGACCCTGCCTTGGAAGCCAAGGTACCGGTGATCGCCCCGCAGCCTGACCCAATCTCAAGCACCCGCTCATCTCCCTTCATGGGGAGCCACTGTAAAATATTCCCCCGGACATGGGAAAAATGATACAGCACCGGCCAGCTCTTTTTCCGGGCCACCACCTGATCCAGCTGCTCCTCCCGGCAGTTTTTCGCTATGTCAAGCAATTCATCTTCAATCTCTCCATCGCTGTACAGATCCTCCCCGGGATAGCTTTCATAGTCCAGCAAAACCTTTCCTATCCGTTCCTGCATTCTTACGCCCTTTCTTCTTCTATGGTAATCTCAGAATTCATATCGTAAAATCCCGTAGTATTCTTGGCCGATACCACCACAATACTGCCCACATCGTACAACCTGTGATGCACCACAAATTCTCCGCTTTCATAGCCGGTACAGCCAAAGGAAATCAGATATTCTCCTCCCTGCATGTCCATTCTCTGTTTGTAAGACACAATATCCACCTGTCCCTTTTTTCTGGGCTGAATGGTGATCTTCTCATACATGGTGTTTGTGCCTGTGATCTCCGTGCCCCTTAAGTTTTTCAGGCTAAATGCATAAATGGGATCATCCACATCCTCCAGATATTGAACACGCACCTGCATGGTAAACTCTTTTCCTTTTTCCACCGTGTTTGTATGAAGCCCTCTCTCATCCAGAATCTGAAACGCCGTCATCACAGCCTTTTTATCTCCATATTCCTGAACATTGGGATTCATGTCAAAAATACCGTACCAATCTTCGGGTACGCCCTCTCTTCCCGCCTCAGCAGCCCTGGAAGCGTCTGTGGTTGCTGTTTGATTGACCATCAGTTGTTTATACAGATCCACCATCTCCTTGGGATCTCCCTGTGCTTCCCGCTTCCCTTTATTTAAAAGAATCACACGGTCACAGTACTTACTGATGGCGTTTAAATCATGGCTGACAAACAGGATCGTCTTTCCCATCTGCTTAAATTCTTCAAACTTTCGATAGCACTTGGCTTGAAAAAATACATCTCCCACGGAAAGCGCCTCGTCTACGATCAAAATTTCCGGTTCAATATTGATTGCTACGGCAAAAGCCAGCCGTACAAACATACCGCTGGAATACGTCTTGACAGGCTGGTTGACAAAGTCCCCGATATCGGCAAAATCCAGGATATCTTGTAACTTTGCGTCAATTTCCTCTCTGGAAAAGCCAATCATCATACCGTTTAAGTATACATTTTCAACTCCTGTGTACTCGGAATTAAAACCTGCCCCCAGCTCCAGCAGAGCGGAAATCCTTCCATTTACCTTTACCTGACCATGGGTACTGTTCAGCACGCCGGTAATGATCTTTAAAATCGTAGACTTGCCCGCTCCGTTTGTCCCAATGATCCCCACCGTCTCCCCTTTGAACACATCGAAACTGATGTGATCCAGGGCTCTGTGTTCCCGATATCGCTTTTTTCTCGTTAATCCCAAAGATTCTCTCAACCGATCCATAGGTTTATCGTATAATTTATATACTTTGGATACGTCGTCCACTTGAATTGCAATTTCGCTCATAGTAATCCCCATTTCTAAAGTATATCCGCAAAATGCACCCTCAGCCGCTTAAATACGTTGGTTCCGATCAGGAAACAAAGCAGGGTGAATACCCAAAAATAGATGGTCAGCTCAGGCCTCTCCCAAAAATTCACCTTATAGACCAGGGCATCCCGGTAGCCATAGCAAATGTAATACATGGGGTTTAGCTTTAAAATTACAGTCAACGCTCTGGGAAGGTTCAAATCCGCCATATTCCACATAATAGGGGTCACCCAGACTCCCACCTGCATGGCAATGTTGATGATCTGCATCAAGTCCCGAAAAAACACGTTCACAGCACTGGTGGCGTAGGAAATGCCAAGAACCAGTGCCATCATGCAAAAGGTATAATAAAACACCTGCCATGCGTAGGCCGGAGACAGCTTTCCGTAAATCAAAAACAGCAACAGCGCAATTCCCACAAAAAAAAGATGAATAAACAGAGATGAGAGGATTTTCACCGCAGGCAGAATTTCAATTTTAAATACCACCTTTTTTACCAGGTAACTGTATTCCGAGAGCACCCCGCACCCTGTGAGCATGGTCTCCTGAAAGTAAAACCAGGGCACCAGACCAGCCAGCATCCAGAGCACAAAGGGGCAGTTATCCCCATACGTGGCAGTCTGACGAAGTCCCACCTGGAACACAAACCAGTAGACCAAAACAGTCACGATAGGCTGAACCAGCGCCCAGACAATGCCAAGATAAGAGCCGGCAAAGCGGCTCTTAAAATCATTTTTTGCCAGAGACCAGACTAGCCTGCGGCTCTTTATGATTTCCTGTGGTATCTCCAACACTTTATCCAACATGGTACACTCCCGTCTATTTCTTCCAGTCTTTCAGGCTTCCCCATTTCTGATCCTTTTCGGAAATGGTCAGCTCCATGCCCTCCTCAATAGGCCAGGCGATGCCAATGTCCGGATCATTCCAGGCTAAACCGCCCTCGTCGTTTGGATGATAAAAATCGGTACATTTATAGGCAAACTCTGCGCTCTCGGAAAGCACCAGAAAGCCGTGGGCAAAATTCTTGGGAATAAAAAACTGTTTTTTATTCTCTGCGGACAAAATCACGCCAAACCATTTTCCATAGGTAGCAGAACCCTCCCGCAAATCCACAGCCACGTCAAAAACCTTCCCGGAAACCACCCGCACCAGCTTATCCTGGGGATATTGGATCTGAAAGTGAAGACCTCTTAGCACACCTTTCTTGGAAGATGACTGATTGTCCTGGACAAACTCCATATCAATGCCGGCATCTTTATAGTCATTATAGTTGTAGGTCTCCATAAAATAGCCTCTCTCATCCCCAAACACGGTAGGCGTAATGACCTTTAATCCTTCGATTTCACATGTTTCTACTGTTATCTTACCCATCTTTTGCTCCTCTTCCTCTTCTTCTTGATTAAAGTCCGTTGGCAATATCCACCAGATACTGTCCATAGGCCGTCTTCATCAGCGGCTGAGCCAACTCTAAAAGCTGATCCCTTGTGATGAAACCTCTCCGATAGGCAATTTCCTCTATACAGGAAATATACAGTCCCTGGCGTTTTTGAAAAGCTGAAACGAAATCCGCCGCGTCTAACAGCATGTCGTGATTGCCCGTATCCAGCCAGGCAAAACCTCTTCCCAATGTCTCCACCTGCAGGGTACCGCGGCGCAGATACTCATTGTTTACGCTGGTAATCTCAATTTCCCCTCTGGCGGATGGTTCTACGTGCTTGGCAATCTCCACCACATCGTTATCATAAAAGTACAGTCCCGGGACCGCATAGTTGGATTTTGGTTTTTCCGGCTTTTCTTCAATAGATAAAGCCTTTCCGGTCTCATCAAATTCCACCACTCCATACTCTCTGGGATCTTTTACGTAGTAACCAAAGATTGTGGCACCTTTCTCCCTCTCCGCAGCCCGTTTTAACACTTTGGAAAAGCTCTGTCCATAAAAAATATTATCGCCGAGAATCAGGGCAACCCGGTCGTCCCCAATAAACTTTTCACCCACCAAAAAGGCATCTGCCAACCCTCTTGGAGTCTCCTGTACCGCGTAAGACATGCGAAGTCCAAGCTGCTCTCCCGTCCCAAACAATTCCTCAAAGACCGGAAGGTCTCTGGGCGTGGAAATAATCAGGATATCCTGTATCCCCGCCAGCATCAAAATCGACAGGGGATAGTAAATCATTGGCTTGTCATACACTGGCATAATCTGCTTGGAGATGGCCTTGGTCAGGGGATACAGCCTGGTACCAGAGCCGCCCGCTAAAATAATTCCCTTCATCTTTTCCTCCTATATGAACGCAAAGGAGCAGTGCCCTGCGGCACTGCTGTGCTTTTTTATTTGTTGTTGTACATTTCTTCGTAATACTTCTGATAATCTCCGCTTGTCACCCGTTTCATCCAATCTTCATGCTCAAAGAACCAGCGAATGGTCCGTTTAATGCCGTCCTCAAACTTTGTCTCCGGATACCATCCCACCTCAGACTTGATCTTATCCGGTGCAATGGCATAACGCCTGTCATGTCCTTTGCGATCCTCTACATAGGTAATCAAATCCTCGCTGACCAAAGCTCTTCTGGGATCGCTCTCTGGCAGCATCTCTTTTAACGTATCCAAAATAATATGGATAATCTCAATATTCTGTTTTTCATTATGGCCGCCAATGTTGTAAGTTTCAAACAGCCTTCCTTTCTCCTGCACCATATCAATGCCCTTGGCGTGGTCTTCCACATACAGCCAGTCTCTGACATTCTTCCCGTCTCCATATACCGGCAGCTTCTTTCCCTGTAAAGCATTGTTGATAATCAGGGGAATCAGTTTTTCCGGAAACTGATAGGGCCCGTAATTGTTGCTGCAGTTGGTGATATTGGCCGGGAAACGATAAGTATCCATATAAGCCTTCACCAGCATATCTGAGGATGCCTTGCTGGCCGAATAGGGACTGTGGGGATCATAGGGCGTAGTCTCATAAAAAAACTCGTCCGGGTTTTCCAAAGAGCCGTACACCTCATCCGTGGATACGTGAAGAAACTTCTTTCCCTCTTGAAAGCTTCCGTCCGGGAGCTCCCAGGCCGCCTTGGCTGCATTCAGCATATTCAGGGTTCCCAACACGTTGGTCTTAACAAACACGTCCGGGTTCTTAATGCTGCGATCCACATGGCTTTCTGCTGCGAAGTGTACCACGCGGTCAATGTCATTTTCTTCAAAAATCTTCATCATAGCATCTGCGTCGCAGATATTAGACTTAATGAAGGTATAATTGTCCCTGTTTTCAATGTCCTTTAAGTTCTCCAGATTGCCCGCATACGTCAGACAATCCACGTTGATAATACGGATTTCATTGTCATATTTGCGAAACATGTAATGAATATAGTTGGAACCAATAAAACCGGCTCCACCTGTCACTAGGTAAGTTCTCATTTCCTTTCCTCCCGATGATATTTTCGCATACTTTTACTGATTATATCATTATTCCCACACAGCCGCAAGATATTTACGTGGAAACCAGGAAATCTTTACAAATCTCCTTAGAGACCAATGATCCGACGCCTTTCTTTATGAATTTTGTTTGAGTCCGGTTCTGTTTCCGGTTCTGTTTTACCATATTGCTAAATTTCCAAGTATTTCATGACTTTTTATAGTATTTGTGTTATAATGATTTTATATCAAGTTAGGAGGAAATAGCATTTATGAAAGAGACAACTCTTGTCATTATGGCTGCCGGAATCGGAAGCCGGTTCGGGGGTGGAATTAAACAATTGGCCCCCGTTGGTCCAAATGGAGAGATCATTATGGACTATTCCATATATGACGCATTAGAAGCCGGTTTCAACCATATTGTCTTTATTATCCGCAGTGAACTGGAGCACGATTTTAAAGAAGTCATCGGAAACCGAATCGAAAAGGTGGTTTCTGTAAGCTATGCCTATCAGGAACTAGATAAGCTTCCGGCAGGCTTTCAGAAACCGGAAGGACGCACAAAGCCATGGGGAACCGGACATGCCATTCTCTGCTGCAAGGATGTGGTTCACACACCCTTTGCCGTCATCAACGCAGATGACTACTATGGAAAAGAAGGTTTCAAAAAAATTCATGATTACTTAGTGGAGGAGCGTTCCTCAGAAGATCCCGCCAGGTTTTGTATGGCCGGCTTTATTCTGGGCAATACCTTAAGTGAAAACGGAAGCGTGACAAGAGGTGTCTGCCAGGTGGATACAGCAGGGAATCTGGCTTCTGTGAAGGAAACCTCCAATATTATCAAAACCTCTGGCGGAGCCGCCATTGCCGGGGCTGACGGAGCCACGGTTCCCATTGATGCAAACAGTCATGTTTCTATGAATATGTGGGGTTTTACCCCGGTCATCCTGGATAAACTGGAAAAAGGATTTGAGTTATTTCTCTCCTCCCTGGAGCCGGAAGACCTAAAAAGCGAGTACCTGCTGCCTACTGTGGTGGATCAGATGATTCATGAGGGGGCTGCGCAGGTAAAGGTTCTGGAAAGCCATGACAAATGGTTCGGTGTTACGTACAAAGAGGATAAGGAATTTGTAGTTCAATCCATCCGCCGCCTGGTGGAAACCGGCGTTTACCCAAAAACCTTGTTTTAGTTACGGAAAGAGGCGCTATTTTATGATTAACCGCATCGCTGATGCATTTTTTTCCGGCTTCTTTTGGCCCTTCTCCCCAAATAGGAGAAGGGCCGGAAGGGCTTTTGTTTTTCTCCTGATTCTGCTTGGGGCTTTCTGTCTGTCTCTTGGCAGACCGGAAACAGTTGGGGCTGCAAAAAACCAACTCACAGTCCCTCCCCTGACCAAGCTTCTTAGGATTCCTGACTATCAGGAGGTACCAGAGACTTCTCTTCTCTCCAAGGCAAGTGCTCTTCCCTCCTCCTATGATTCCAGAGACTATGGTTATATTACTCCCGTTAAAAATCAGGAGCCCTTTGGGACTTGCTGGGCCTTTGCTGCTCTGTCCGCAGGGGAGGCTTCTATGATCCGAAAGGGAATTGCAGACGAGTCCATTGATTTATCAGAGTTGCACTTTGCTTATTTCTTTTATAATACCGTCGTGGACCCCCTGAAGAACACCAAAGGGGATAAGGTGGTAAATCAGACCGGGCAGCTCTATATGGACGCCGGCGGCAATAATCTTTTTACCATGTTTGCCCTTGCGAAATGGACCGGACCTGCTCTGGAGAAAAAAGTTCCCTACCAGAATACGGCAACCCTTTCCTTAAAGAAAAAACTGGCCTATCAAGATGCGGCCCATCTTCAGAATGCCCGGTTTGTCAACAGTAAGGACCGGAAAAGTGTAAAAAATCTCATTATGCAGTACGGTGCCGTCTCCTCGGCCATGTATTATCAGGGAGACTATTTAAATGAAGAGACCGGTGCGTACAACAGTCCGGAGGCCGAGTATAGCTACTACATTAATAACCACATTGTCACTCTGGTCGGATGGGACGATGATTACCCAAAAGAAAATTTCAATATTCAGCCCTCCGAGGATGGGGCCTGGATTGCCAAAAACAGTTATGGAACTGACGAGGGAGATGAGGGATACCTTTATATCTCCTACGAAGATGCCGTTTTGGGAGGCCGAAACTCCAGGGATGCTCTCTCCTATGCTTTTGATCTGGAATCCGCAGATAACTATGACCACAACTACCAATACGACGGCTCCTGCAGCATTGAAACCTTAAAGATCAGCTCTGGAGGTTCCCTCTCCAATGTTTATACCGTAAAGGGGAATCCCGGGGGCAACGAACGGCTGGAGGCGGTTTCTTTTGCCCTTGTGACCCAGAATGTCAACTACAGCATTCAGATTTATAAGGATCCAAAAGCAGGTTCTCCTACCAGCGGCTCCCCTGTTTTTTCCTCTCCCCAGACTGGTCGTACCACTTACAGCGGTTATTATACGATTCCTCTGGCAAATCAGCCTGTGTTTGAGCAGGGCGATACCTTTGCGGTTGTGATTACGTTGCGTTCGGCAAACGGGGGCAGAATCGAAAGCTTTATTGATCTAGACTCCACAGTAAACCAGATCAAATTCGTATCCAACTCGAAAAATAACCAGAGCTTCGTACGTGCCGGCTCAGATAGCGCCTGGGAAGACTTGAATGTATTTTGCGAAAGTGCCACTGCACGGATTAAGGCCTTTACCACAGATACCAGCGATGAGCCTACGAAAATTGATATCATATCCTCTGACCTTACAAAGCCTAAATTCCGTTCCTTAAAAGCGGTTTCCTGTACCAAATCGAAAATCACATGGAACGCCAGTGAAAATGCCTCAGGATATGAACTCTACCGCAGCACAGACAAAAACGGTTCTTATCAACGAATTGCCAAGGTCAAATCCTGCTCCTATACAGATCGTCAGAGACTTCCCGGTGAGACTTACTACTACAAAGTTCGGGCTTATGGAAAAGGAGAAGAAGGAACGGTATACAGCTACTTCTCCGCTACAAAATCCCTTCGGATGAGACCCGGAAAACCCGTGATTATTTCCGCCAAGTCGAAAGGCCGCCACAAAATCCGATTAACCTGGAAAAAAGTGGGCGGGATCCACGGTTATGGAATCTATCGCAGTAATAAAAAGACCTACGGATTTGAGCTGGTTGCGCGAGTTGGAAAGGGCACCACTCAGTACACGGACAAAACGCCCAAAAACAGAACTTATTACTATCGAATCCGCGCTTATCGGAATGTGAAAGGAAAACGCCTAAACGGTCCCTTATCCGCAACTTTCCGGTCATCCAAATAAATATAAGAGCTCCCGGAAGATTTTTCTTGATCTTCCGGGAGCTTTTTGTGGCAGGATACTTCTTTACTTTTTCAGTTTCATAGTCTTTTGAAATCCTGTCTTTGCCCGAAACAACTTTTTATATGCCTTATATTTGGCCTTTGGTACCTTGATTACCGCCTTTTTATGGATTCCTTTTATCGCCTGTTTTCCCACTGCTTTCAATGTCTTGGTTTTTATGGTTATCTTCCTGATCCTGCCGCATCCTTGAAAGGCTTTCTTCCCTATACTTGTCACTTTACAGGTTACTTCATTGATGCGCACCGTTGCCGGTATTGTAATGGTTTTCTTCTTCTTGGCGGAAACGCCAATCACTGCCACCTCTGCCTTCTTACTGCTTCCGGCTTTCGTAACCTTATAGATCACCCCTCCAATGGTTTTCTTTTTATTCTTTTTTACCGTCTTTGCCTTGTCTTGGGATACTTTCCCGGCATCTATCTGTCCGTCAGACTGATCCGGTTGCTTTCCAGGCGCTTTATCCGGCTTTCCTTCTTCCGGCGACGGAAGCTTTGCGATTTCTTCCGTATACTGCGCGCCACAGATACGACACGTATACGTACGAATACCTGGTTCATAGACCGTTGGCTGCTTTGTCACCTCGGAAACATATTGATGGTTTTCGTGGGGTCTTCTGGTAATGGAAATGTTTAGGGAGGAAACCTGATAATTCTCTGTATCCCGGTAGACTGCCCTCACTTGTATGGTCTTTCCAACCTCCAATTTTCCATCTGTTCCCTTCAGATCCCAGGACCACCCCTCCGGCAATATGATTTGGCCAACCTGCGTCACGTCATATCCCACTGAGAGGACACTTTGCGGCATGTTAGGCGCTGTGGGAGCCGGTTCCACCTGAATGGAAATCTTCCCTGGGCATATCTCATAAATTGTCGTATCTGATGGGATAAAAATCCATTCAGCAAACTCCGTGCCAACTGCCGGAACAGTTTCCGGGGCTTTCCATGTGAGGATACCCTCTACCTCAGTCCCTCTGCTGTCCACAAACACCGCACTTGCTGCAAAGGACAGCTCTGACAACTTTTGTCCGTATGTAAGAGCAGGACTTCCTTCTATCGTCACATCGGTTCCTTCCTTCAGGTGAACCGTTTCTTTCTCTGAGAGAATAATATGCACATTCACTTCCAGGTTCTCGTAATTGGAAGAAGAGACCACGACGTGAATCCAGGCTTCCTCTCCGGCGTTTCCTGTATCCTTGACCTGATAGGTAAGAAGGCCATCCTGCCCTATCGATACCTGTTCCAGAATTCCATAAGGATCCTGTATTTCTTTCTGACAAGATATGTCCTGAATCATCCAGGGCAGATACCCATAAAGATCAATCTGATCGCTGTCTGTCCCCGTCGTATAGTGATAGGTCTTTGTGATTTCATCCATCTGTACGGCCGGAAGTTTCCGCACCTGATATCCCTCCAGAATCTGTTCCGCTGTCTGGCCCTCACCGTCCTTAACCTCTACTTTCAATGACACCTTGCCCGCCGTCTCCGGAATCCACTGGCAGGTGTCGGAGATTCCGTACTCCTGAAGCACGGTAACTCTCTGAGATTCATCCAGCATGGAAAACCGATACTGATAGTTTCCGGTGCCTCCCACTGCCTGGGCTTTTAACATCACGCCGGAACTCACATATTGTTGGTCTGCCGGAGAAACTTCGAAAGAAGATACTGCCAATGGCACCTTTTCCTCTACCGTAAGAGAATAGCTCATGGACAGCTCCGGATTGAACTTGGGATGAACCGTCAGAGTAACGCTGCCCTCCTGATTCATAGTCAGATAACCCATTTTCGAACTGGTACTCGTCACAGAGACGATCTGCGGATTGGAGCTGATCACCTCCATCTCCGCGTCTGCTCCACTGGGAGTATGTTGTATCCAATAATAAATCTTCTCCCCCACCTCTTTTGTTCTGGGAAAGGAACTGTGATACTTTCCATTTCCTCCTGTTTCATTCCACAAACAAGTAATGGAAGTTGCCACAGCTACTTTCTTTTGATCGCCGCATTTTGTGCAGACCAGATTTGCATATCCATCCACAACGCCTTGGTTCTTATATTGATGTCCATTCTCACGAACCGTAAAACTTGCCTGCTCCAATGCATTCAGGGGAATCTCATAGAAAACTACCGTTCCATCCTTCCAGGTATACCAGATTACCTTCTGATTTACAAGGATGGGAACACAATCGGAAAGGCCTCCCGCATAGCTGTAAGTCTTGGTGGTCTGTCTGCCCTGACCGTCTACGATCGTGTAATAAACACTACCATTTCTGGACCACAGCACCATAAATTCCTGATCGGATACCTTGACCATCTGCGGAGTGGAAGTGGTTCCATCTCCCTCACCGTATGCAGTGAGCCAATTCACAGTCACTTCTGAGGTGGACTTATCCACAGCTGCCACAAATACATTTCTGGTAGATCTGGTCAAATTGCTTTCGTCCTGAACCACTGAGTGACCTGCCACCAGATAAGACGTATCTGAGAGTTCAAATCCCCCTACGGCAGCCCCTGTTGTATTGTTTCCGCTTGCTCCCGGAAACGAAAGCACCGGCACCAGTTCGCAACCATTCGTATATCCAGGGACAAATTTCCCTGTGGAGACATCTGTCTGGTACTTTAGCAAAGCCAGCGAACGGGGATTGGCATCTCCATGATCCAGTGACACAATTCTGTTGTCCTCCACTTTAATAAACTGGTTAAAAGAGTGGCTCACATAACCATAGCGGTCATTCATAATCTTTGTATAAGAATCCGTAATGGTCATAGATTCCATATCCAGCTGGATAGTTACATTCGCCTGATGATTGTAGCCATCTGTTGTTTTATACATCTCATGGCTGGTTCGTATCAACAGATATTTTCCCGCGTCTTCCATGCGCAGGGATCCTGCCTCAAAAGGCACCGTGGTATTACAGTCATACAAGCCGGCGGAACCAAGCCGATTCCATTGCTTGTCATACTTGGTAATCCGAAATACTTCCACATCCGCGGATTCTTCTGGATTTTCCTGACCAGTCACCAGGAAATAGTAGGAACCGGTCTCATAAAAACCGCCAAAAAGTGGCAACTCTTCTGGCAAAAAGCGGCTTCTGGATGAGTCCAAATTAAACTTTTCATCATAATATTCCACTAGCACCTTTTTTTCACTGCTGACATATTGCACACGCATGAAAGTCCCATCGCCGCAGGATGACAGATAAGACTTTATGGTAGAAGACCATCTGTCATAATTTTGCCCTTCCACATTGCTCCCTCTGTAAGTTGCGCAGGCGGTTTGCGCTGCTGTCACAGGTATCCCGCCAATCAGACAGCAAACTGAAAGAATCATTGCAATATACTTTTTTATCCGCATCTTCATGTCGCTTCCTCACTTTTAACGTAATTGTTTTCTCTAGAATTTGTATTTTTTGATTTTCATCCTCTTCCGGTATCCTGTTGGCCCATAACAAAAGTTACGGCTATCGCCCTATCTCATTTTTTTCTCCTCCCTTCGGTCCTTAATATTCTCTTTTCTCTATCATAAACAATCTCGTCATTTCTTACAAGTCGAATTCTTCTTTTTCATTGAATATCGTCAAAATTTTTGCTAAAATATAAATATTATATTTCATTATGTAGAACATCAGGATGTTTTACCAAGGGGGAAGTATCCATGAACAGTTTAAAAATACCCATTGAGACATCTGCCCGCCATGTGCATATCACCAGAAAGGATTTTGAAACACTGTTTGGGCCGGAAGCGGAGTTAATTCCATCCAAGGCCTTAAGCCAACCGGGACAATTTGCGGCCAGACAACGCATTATCGTTTCAGGCCCCGGAGGATCTTTTGAAAATGTGGTGATTCTGGGTCCCTTTCGGGATTCTACTCAGGTGGAGGTCTCCGTAACGGATGCGAGAAAGCTGGGAATTCCCGCTATCATTCGCCAATCCGGGGATCTCAAGGGTACGCCTGGCTGTACACTTATGGGGCCCTGCGGGACTGTCTGTTTACAGGAGGGCGTAATCGTAGCCAAACGCCATATCCATATGACGCCCCAGCAGGCACTTCTTTTTCATGTAAAAGACAATGACAATGTGTTTGTTATCACGGAAAGCTACCACCGGGCCCTGATTTACGCAGATGTGGTGGTTCGCGTAAATAAAAATTATGCACTTGCCATGCACGTAGACACGGATGAGGCCAACGCTTTTGCCTGTGAGACAGAACCTTACGGCGTTTTGCTTAAGCTATTTGACGGTACTACTTACAGCCTGCATAACTGGGCGGAAGAGATTCTAAACGGAATACACCGTTGATCTGCCGGAAAGGACATAGACGGTTTTTCCAGAACCCTCTTCTGAAAAAACCGTCTATGTCCCTGAGCATGTCTGTCCTAGGCTTTGTCTTTTTAGTGAATTTTTTTAGAAATCAGATACCGCGGCCTTCCCTTTACTTCTTCATAAATCTTTGAGATATAATATCCAATGATTCCAAGACTGATCATAATAACGCTTCCTACAAAGAGAATCAGCAAGATCACAGTGGTAAATCCCTCCACAGCATGACCACTGAAATATTTCACCAACGTCTGAATACCAACGACCAATCCCATCAGAAACACAAATAGTCCCGCAATGGTAACCAATTGCATGGGAACTGCCGAGAAAGCCGCAATATTTGTCACCGCATACTTTATCAGAGACCAGGCTGACCATTTAGACTCCCCCTCTGTGCGCTCCTGCACATCAAATTCTACGGTAGCCGATTCATAGCCAACCCAGGAGGAAAGCGCTCTGAAAAAAGCATTTCTCTCTGGCATATTTAAAAGGGCATCCACTGCCTTTTTATCCATTAACTTAAAATCTGACGCCCTGGACATATCTATTTTTACTGCTTTGGAAATCAACTTATAAAATAAGCCGGCGCTGGCCCGGTGCAGCGGGTTTTCCTTACCTCTGCTTCTCTTGACTCCCTCTACTACCTCATACCCCTGTTCCCACAGGCGATACATCTGCACAAGGGTTTCTGGAGGATGCTGTAAATCACAATCCATCACCGCACAGCAATCCCCTCTGGCGCTGGCAAGGCCTGCAAAGATGGCAGATTCTTTGCCAAAGTTTCTGGAAAAGTGAATACCTGTGATATACTCATCCTTTACGGCAACCTCCTCAATCTCCTTCCATGTATCGTCTTTGGAACCATCATCCACGAAAATTAACTGATAAGGAATCTTTTCCCGTCTCAGCAATGCGCTGATCGTTTCGGCTGTTTTTGGAATCATTCTTTCCTCATTGTAAGAAGGTATTACGACTGATAAAGTGCTCATTCATGCTGTCCTTTCTATCGCATTCTTTCTCCCTATGCCGTCACATTTGTTTCTCTAGAACATAGACATTTGCATAGTCTTTGGAATAGATCATTTCGCAGGAATATAAGGTTTCTTTTTCATCCATAATCCTTTGAATCATTTCTTCCTGATTAAAATTCTTAGTAAGATAAAGAACAAACCTTTTCTCATCCATCTGTTCCAATACGCGTCCTAAATTTTCCTCTTTTGTAAATCGATAATCTCGATACTGCTTCAACTCTTCAACGTTCGGCAAAGCTTTCCATGGTATATCATACACATACAGTACGGAATTCTCCCGATGAGCTTGTGCAATATCTAACTGCTTTTTTGTATCTTTATAAATATAAAACACTCCCAATCGATTTTGTGCCAATATTGAAAATATCAAAAATACACCAACAATACAGCAACCGATTTTTATCCGCTTTTCTTTTCCATAGGACTTCTCCATAAGCTTATACAAAACGCTAATTACGATCAATAATATGTACGGAGAAACTGGCATTACATAGCGATCCGTCTGATATGGAGCTATTTTAGAAATCAGTATCACATACCCTACAACAGCTACCGCCAACATTGTCAACTCATGATTAGCCACTCTTTTCCATTTTTTATCATTTCCTGACGCCAGAAACACTAAGACACCTATCAAAAGCAGCACTGCAAAAAACTCTCCGCCAAATAACTGATCACTTAAAATATGGTAGTATTGCTTTAAATTCTCATAATACCCCTCCAACAGCCTAAAATTGGAAAAGGCTTCTTTTCCCCTCTGCCCAGAGCCAAATATCTGCTCCAGCATATCTGGAAATGTACAAATGGAGAACGCTCCTGCCAAAACCAAAGTTCCTGCGTATCCCATCGCATCTTTCCATCTCTTTTGAAATAGTAAGCGTAATCCAAAATAGAGGCAGAGAAAAAATAAAAAGATCAAAAAATAGTACTGCGTCATGACGCCCAATACCGTTCCTACAAGCAAGCTAATATAAAACTTTACATCCAGTTTCTTTTTTCTGAAGTAGGCCACATGCAAAGCTCCTATAGCCAGTACACATGCCGTAAGTAAGGCATACATCCGTATAAACATCATCATATTAAGACATATCAACGATACCCCGTTAACCGCCATAACAAGAACTCCGCTTTTCCAACTTTTCAGTATACGGCGAGCTGCCAAAAACAAAAACACATCAATAAAGACCATACAAATAAAATTGGGGATTAATCCAATCCATTTACTGAATGTTCCAGGAGTTAAAGAAGAAATAGTGTGAATAATACAATAATAAAATGGAGGATGTACATCCATTTTCTGATTCTCCCACACATTGTTATAGTCAAATAAATTCCCAGGCTTAGCTGTCAAATAATCCTGAAATGCTCCGATTCCTTGATACCTTTTTCCATCTTCAAAAGAAAGGTGTATAGAGCCGGGATGATTGGACAATCCATACGTGAGAAGCTCATCCACGTGATAATTAACCTTCTGGGTTCCTAAGCCAATCAAGCCTATAAGATGCATTACAATGAAAACCGTAACAACCCATACTATCTTTTTCTTTTTCATAAATTCTTTTCTGACTCTCCTTTATCTTAGATGTATAGATTCTTATAATTCTTTTCTCGACATCCTTAGCGCAGATTCAATTACCTTATCCATATCATAATACCTATACTCTCCCAGTCGGCCTCCAAATATCACCTGTCCTTCTGCCTCACCCAGTTTTTTATATTTTTCATATAATTTATTATTTCGATCGTCATTAATCGGATAATAAGGCTCCTCTCCTTTCTTCCATTCACTCGGATATTCTTTGGAAATCACCGTCTTAGGTTGGTTACCAAACTCAAAATGTTTATGTTCTATGATTCTTGTATATGGTACTTTACGATCTGTATAATTAACAACTGCATTTCCCTGATAGTTCTCGCAATCTAACACCTTTGTTTCAAATCGCAAAGAGCGATACTCCAAAACTCCTAAACAAAAATCGAAAAATTCATCCAACATACCGGTAAAAACGACTTTCTTTGCCTTCTTATCCCAGTTCCTTCTATCAGAAAAATAATCTGTATTTAATTTTACTTCTGTTCCTTCCAACATTCTCTCTACCATCTTTGTGTATCCGCCAACGGGAATTCCCTGATAACGATCGTTAAAATAATTGTTATCGAACGTAAAGCGAAACGGAAGACGTTTAATAATAAAAGCGGGTAAATCTTTACAATCTCTTCCCCACTGCTTTTCTGTATATCCCTTAATTAGTTTCTCATAAACATCTTTTCCAGCTAAAGATAGAGCTTGTTCTTCCAGATTTTGCGGGTTTGTAATTTGCAAACTGTCAATCTGTTCTTGAATCTTGGCTTTTGCCTGAGCAGGAGTCTTAATTCCCCACATCTTGCTGAAAGTATTCATATTGAATGGGAGATTATACAATTCCTCCTTATAGATAGCCACAGGAGAATTGATATAATGGTTAAATTCTGCAAATTGATTTACATAATCCCATACTTCTTTATTGGAAGTATGAAAAATATGTGCTCCATACTTATGAACCTGGATTCCTTCTATCTCCTCCGTATAGATATTCCCCCCAATGTGCGAACGTTTTTCTATCATTAAACAAGTCTTCCCTTTTTTTCTTGCCTCCTGTGCAAAAACCGCTCCATACAGTCCTGCTCCTACAATCAGATAATCATACATAGTTTTGCTCCCTTCCAAGTAGACTCAGGCCCACTTTCTTTAATCATGTTCCAGATAATATTCATACAGCTCTTTCAATGTCTCTTCTATAGTATATTGGGGTTCCCAGCCTAATTCTTTTCGAATTTTGCTATAATCACATCGAATATATGGATTTTCCACAGGCCGTACTCTCGCTTGATCTACGCAAACCTGAATCTTCTGACTGCTCAGGGAAATAATATATTCCAATAATTCTTTGATACTATGGCATACTCCCGTACCCACATGATAAAGCTCTGGTTTTTCCTGCTCCACAATCATACGATAAGCTCGCACGATATCTTTCACATTTCCAAAATCCCTGTATGCGCTTAGATTTCCTACCCAAATAATCCCCTCTTTACCGGACTTTTCAATCTGTGCCACCTGTTTACAGAAATTTGGAAGCACAAAATTCTCTGCCTGTCCTACTCCTGTATGGTTGAATGCCCTCACTTCGTATATATGCAAGCCGTACCGCTCCCGGTACAGTCTGGAAAAATTTTCCTGAGCAATTTTTGATATCCCATAAGGGCTACTCCCATCTAGAGGGCTTTCTTCTTTTAATGGCTCAAAACTACTGGCATATTCCTCACTGGAGCCAATCAACAATACTTTTGTCTCCCTATAATACTTCCTTACCGTCTCCAAAATATTCAAAGTACCATTCACATTAACATCTATCGTAAGCTGTGGAATATCCCAGGAATATCCTACAGAGCTGACTGCCGCCAGATTTACAATGATATCTGGCTTAACCTTACATATCACCTCACAGACTTCCCCCTGATTCAATAAATCTGCCTGGCAACATGTTACTGCATCCAGTTTTTTCCCAGGATCTACCTTATCACTTCCAAAAACCTTATATCCTTGATTCTGAAACTCCTTTGCAAGATATTCTCCCACAAATCCGGCAATACCAAAAATTAATACTCTATCCATCTAATAACCCCACTACTTGACATCTAATCTCTTAATTACCTGAGCTGGATTTCCGCCAACCACTGTATAAGGCTCTATATCTTTCACCACTACACTTTTTGCCGCAACCACTGCTCCTTCACCGATTGTGACTCCTTTCAGAATCGTGGCCCCGAATCCTATCCAAGCCTTATCCTTTATCACAATTGGCCTCGAAATAACATGATCCCAGTTTTTGTTTCTGATCATATCTCCATATTGCCTCAAATCCTGAAGTTCGATAATGGTATCCTGCTTTCTTTCATCCCAGGGTACAGGATGGGAGTTATGGTCATAAAACACACAGTCCCACGCAATCGTGACATCGTTTCCAATACGAATCTCGGATATGGAAATAAAGGTACTGCTTCCAATATGCACCCGCTCACCTATAGATACATACCCACTTTCCCTTTCAAAAATAAAGGTTCCGTCAATGATACTCTGATCTCCCACAGCCAAATACGTCCTACCCTTTTTTCGATTGCGAAACTCTACCTGAAAATTATTTCCGTAGTAGGAATTCGAACTAAGTTGTAAAGAATCTTTCACTTTTTTTAAATAGTTGTTCTTTTCCCACGTTTTTAACATTCTGACGATTTTCATTCGCCGTCTCTCCTTTGCCTCTTTCTACTGTTGCCTCACCCATTGAAGATATTTTTCAATTCCATCTTCCAGACTAACTGTCTGATGATAGCCCAGCTTTTGGAGCTTTGAGACATCGGCTCTCCAATTAATGGGTTCGCCCTCCCGGACTGTTCCGCAGAAGGAAACAATACTTTCATCCTTCCCCACTTTTTTTGCAAATTCCGTTGCCACTTGGCGGATCGTAACTTCTTTCCCATTTGCAATGTTATAGATATGTTCATCCCTTGGTGACCTCTCCATAATCAAACGAATTGCCTGACAGATATCATCAATATAAATATAATCACGACTCTCTCTTCCAGTCCCGAACATAGGCAATTCTCCCTTGCTTTGCAGTTTTTGATACATATCCCAAAAAATCTGCTTTTTAAGTCCTGGACCATAGGCAGAAAAAATGCGAAGTATCTTAATGTCAAACTCGTAGTTTTCTATAAAATATGCGCAGATGCGCTCCGCCATCTCCTTATGCAACGCATAGGGTGATACTGGTTTCAATTCTGCGCTTTCACAGATTGGAAGCTGACTTGGATTGCCATATACAGCCGCGCTGGATATGGTCAAAATCTTCAACTGGTTTTTGCCAAGGCTCTTTAATGCGAAAAGTAAATTGTGAACCGCCTTCGTATTCCCCTCAAAATCCATATGCGGATCCTTCACGGACTTTCCCACATCTGCACATCCGGCACAGTGTATGAAAGCATCCGCATTCGTTTTTTCTAAGCTGGATAGCACCTGCGTATAATCACACAAGTCTACTCTATAATAAGGGATATCAAATCTGCATTGATATCCTAAATCCCATCCCTCAACCTCTACTCCGGCTTCACAAAATTGTTTACACAGGTGAGAGCCGATAAAGCCATTGACCCCCGTAATAATGACTTTTCTCATAATTCCATCCTTTCTATCATTAATCTCCTCTTTTCAGGAAAACTTTCATCCTTTTTAATCTGCAATATGTTTTCAATCCGAGTCTGTTAATTTGCACTTGTATTGCCTTCTTGGACGTTTCCAGTCCATCCAGAACCCATTGGTCTTTCTTCAGCAGTTGCAGAGCCTCTCTCACTTCTTTTCGCTTCATGTAAGCAGGATAACTTAAGAGCCCATAATAAATATCTGCCATTTGATTTTTTAAAATCTCCTCAAAAACTGGATCATATTCCCTTTCCTGAAAACGTTGATACCACAGTTCGATCGCACTAAGGCAGCTTTTTAACTGCTTTATATTCTTTTTCTTACTTAATGATTTATCCTGGCCCACTTGGTAGAAATAAAACGTTTCATTACAAACACGAACAACTTTAGCACGCAAATAAAGGCTGGGAATCGTTACAAGGTCTTCCCCCAATGCCATGTGTTCCGGAAAGCGCAAAGCTGGTTTTTCAAAAAGTGCCTTACGATAAATCCCACGCCAAGGCGCCCATAAAAATAATCCGGTATCCCTACTCAAAATTCCATAGGCCTGTTCCCCATTCACATGTAAAATCATCTGTTCCTTCAACATGCAAGCCTCCTCCAGCGCCTCTCCCCCTTCCTGAAAATGAGTGGCTTTACCAATAAGTATATCAATATTTTTTTCTCTGTCCAGCCTTTCCAACATTTTTTTCAGGCTTTCCGGCTCTACATAGTCATCCGCATCCAAAAACATCAGATATTCTCCTTCTGCCATAGAAATTCCATGATTTCTGGCTGCGGATGGCCCTGCATTTGCCTGTCTGATAACTCTTCCTCTAAAATCCTTTTGAAATATTTTATCACAGAGTATTCTTCCCGTATCCGTGGATCCATCATCTATCACTAAAATCTCCATGTCCGATTCTTTCAAACTCAATACGCTCTGCAGACATCTATCTATACTAGAGGCTGCATTAAACATGGGTATAATCACACTTAACTTCATTTTTGCTTAACCCCTTACAAATTTTTTTCCCATCTTATCCAGGATACCTTTAAACAAATTCACAAAGTACACGCACTCTTCTGTTTTTCGAAACAGAAGATACCAGAGAACATTAGGAACCACAGCGCAAATTAACATCTTTAAAATAAAGCTTCCTATTCCTCCTCTTCCCAAAATTCCCACACTACACAGCACCATAGTAATCGCGCCAATGAGGAATACTGCAGCGGTATACTTTACATACATTATATAGTAAGTCCTTAGCGGGCGTTTGAGTCCGTATTTATAAAGTACGTAAGGTTCACTTAACATACATACGCAAAGCGTACTTAATGCGGTTCCCAGGAACACACCAATCATTCCAAAACACTTTACAAAAATAATAGAGGAAATTAAGTTAAGAGGAGCTTCTATCAGGGGGGCAAATCGATTATACCAAAACAGTCCCAGTGCTTCGATAAAAGTTCCCCCAGCTTGACGCATTCCTGTCAGGAAGAAATTAAATACTATCACAAAGACCACTGGCATCTCCAATAAATAATCTTTGCCAATCCAAAGCTCAATAAAGGAATTAAACAGCACGAGACAGCAAATAGAGCAAAAGGCATACATCCATGCTCCAAAGAAAAACACTTTTCCAAATGTCTCTTTTAGATCCTTTCCCTGCTTTTCTACGTTTAAGTTTCCTACACTGGATGTTATAGATATAAAAAACTGCCGCGTAATATTCGTCAGCGAGGTTACAACCAAAGAATAATTGGAATAGATTCCAACACTAACCAAGCCAATCATTTTGGATAATATCATATTATCTGTAGCAAATACGGCTACGCTTCCAAATCTGTGAAGTACCATTGCTCCAATGTTTTTCACAATAGAGTGAAAAGTCGTGCGATCCAATTGATACTTTTTCTTTGTTTTCACAAACGGATATTCTCTGACTACGATTTGTGATTCTATAACATTCTCCAGGAAAGTTCCAATAATCTGTACGACCAGATACAAAATAAAGTTTTTCGTCAGCAGCAAAATGACTACCTGAATACCAATTACAAAAAGCTGCGTCAGCGAATGTACTATATTAACAATATAACGTCTCTGATTCGCTATAATGAACGATATCCGATAAGAAAAAAAATAAGATATTACGGAATTCAATAGATACAGCAAATAAATCGCAGAAATCTCTGGAATGTCTGGCATGTCTTTGATAAACCAATCCAGCACAGGTGTAATTGAAGCACCTATAATCAACATTACCAGCCCAATGGTAATATACGTTTTTTTATACAGCTGTAAAAGTGCAATGACCTCATCCTCTTTTTTTTCTGCAATCGGACGGTACATACTAAATGTTATGGCAGTTCCTACGCCAAGCTCAGCTAGAGACAGAAGTGTCAGGATGTTACTAAATAATCCGTTTACTCCCAAGTATTCCACATCCAGACACCAAATAAACACCGTTCTGGACACAAATCGCAGGATCAGGTTTAAAACCTGATCTGTCCATGCCGTCATGGTATTTAACATAGAGTATTGTAGCCTGCTTCTTCTTTCTGCTTTTTTCATCCTCATCCTACCAATCTACTTCCTTAACTATCTCTATCCAATATATTTTCCAGGAAACATCACGCCTCAGGTAACAGAGGGCTCCATATTTCCATTCCCCTCCAATGGTACGCATTGCTAATCATGTAATAATAGACTAGCCAGCTTATTCCCATATTCGAAGGCTCTTTCTTTAATATTCGCCAAACCCTGCTCTAAATGATCTTCATGCGTTCTTTTACTCATTTCTAAAATTGTTTCGGCCAGAGAGCGCTTATCAGTTGGACGAAACAACATACAATTTTCGTTCATCTGTTCTCGATGAACAGGAATATCAGATAATACAACCAGCTTATCCAATACCTTGGCATCCTCAAGTACAGTCCCCCATCCCTCAAATAAGGATGGCTGAATCAGCATCTTCGCATTCTTCATTATCACAAGTTGTTCTCTTCTGCCTAAAAACCCTAAATTTAAAATATGATCTGCAATTTCAGGGTCCTCCATATATTTTTTAATTTCTTTTATATAAGAAGGATTTCGGTCGTCCAACATCTCACCGGTAAAAACAAATCGGAACTTTTCCAACTCACCCATATGTTTCAATTCTTTCATGGCTTTCAAAACGACCACATGATTTTTATGCTGCCAGAACTGATTAGGAATATATAAGTAGTTTCCCTTATGCAGGCCGTACTTTTTTAGGATATCTGACTCTATCTTTGTATCGATCTCTCTTAGCTCTTTTTCAATATAAGATACAAACGGCACAACTGCGCATTTTATTTTGCAATCGGGATGAAGGCTGAGAAAATCTTTTAAGCAGTCCTGGCTGCTTAATACCAGCTTTCCTTTACTCTGAGCAATTACTTCATATTTACCATTTTTTTCTCTCTTATCTTCCTCTGTAAAGTACTGAGGATAATGTAGGTATTGAAAATCCGGTATCCAATAGATACTCTTCTTTCCAATAAGCTTATCATATTTAGCGGAAAGTACATAATAGACGTATGCAGTCCCGGGCCACAGTGTCTTGCATAACAACAGAAGGTTCTGTAGCTTTTTGTTCTCCGGCAAAATAGATAACCTCATCTGCTTTTCAAATTCGGAAAAAATTTCTCGATTTTCCTTAGAAACGTAAATATGGATCCGATATTTTTCCAACAAATCCTGGTTTTGCGCGACAGAGTAAAGAATATTCTTACAATAATACAATCCTCCGATCCATTGCCTTCCACCGTCAACCCTGAATAATAGTGTTTTTTTCATGTATTACCTCCAGATTGAAAACTGTTTTCTGTATTCCCATACTTTAAAATCTGTAGATATTGATTCCCATATACAATTTTATACTGTTCTTCCATAAAATCATTCAGATAAACGGAACCTGTCGCCACCAATACTCGGGCCTTAGATCCTATTCCCTCCGGAATTTCTTCTTTACTTAAAAAGCGAATCGTCTTATCCGGAAGTAAAAATTGAATCATGGCTACCAATTGCTCGCTACCCTCTATGGAATCATTATAATAATAAATCTCCTCAACTCCCTCTTCCTTCATGGTATCCGCAATATTGATAGCGGCAGCTTTCCTGCCTACATACATGTCCATTTCTTTTTCAACAGAATAGTTTCCAAGTAAGAACCAATATAAGATAAGTATAAGTCCGGCTCCTGCCATGCTTCTTTTCTTATTATCATTAATTCCTACCAGTACCACCCCACCTACCAGTACCGACACCGCAATGGCAGAAAATAGGAAAAAATACAGATTCGTATTATCATCAAAGAAAAATCTGGCCATAGCATTACTGCATGAAATAAAAAAGTCTGACAATTGACCGGTATTTAAGCGCAGGAACAACGCCACTGCAACTACTACCATTCCAAAAAGGTATACCGCCAGATATTTCTTCTTATGTCGGTATTCTCCTGATATTAAAGAACACAATTCCACTGCCAATATAGGCGCTATAGTTCCCTCAATATACCGTCCGTAAAATAGTTGATCTACCCTCTCGGGATATAACATATATATAGACGCAATCATAAGCGTGCTCAAAAAGCTCATCAAAAGAAAAATAGAAAGGATATTCCTTTCGAATTCTGCTTCCTGTTCTCTGACAAAAAGCGCTTTTATGTGGCGGACCATACTGGTAGTCAATCGTCCCAGGCTGACATACAATATGAGTGCGGAAGAAATGCCAAAATACAACAGACGCCCTAAAACGTTATATAGCAGGTTTCCAAATCCTTCTGCTGTAAACAGCGCCTGCAATTTTCCGGTCTGCCCTGAGAAATCGTTGACGGCAAGTCGTGACGCATCCGTGGCAGGCCAAACTTCATTTTGTACAATCTCTTTGATTTCTGACTGCAAAATATAAAGCAATACAAAAAAAATACCAACAGTCAAAAACTGCCAAAAAGGAAGTCTCTTTCTCAAAGCTAAATAGGTCAGAAGAAATAAGACAGAAAGCAAAATACCAAGTGATCTTTGATGTACTGTATACATGTATACAGCCACAAATACTACCGCAAGGCTAAAATGAATTTGGGGTCTCTCCACTATTCTGAGAATCAAATAGACTACAACCCAAAATAGGAATACCAACAGAGTTTCACTCCATGCAATCTGTGCATTAAATAAAAAACTGGGATATAATGAGATGATCATATGAACTGCCGCCATATACCTTCTGTCTGCTCGCTTAAACAGTCTACATGTCGTAGCATATCCCACCAGAAAGCTTCCAACCACCAGCATACCGTTAAAGCACAGGGCCATCTGGTAGCAAAATTCTGGGGATGGCGCGATTCTAATAAATAAGGATAACAATAAACCGTATCCATATGCGTAATAGGAAGTGATTGCGTTGAGTGCAGACCAATCTTTTCCTGCGAAGTATGCCCCCACACTCCAATAACCATATTCATCCATCAATATGTTTGGCACAGGATAATAATGATATAAAAATACGGTGATGGCAAACAATAAAATGCTTCCGCCCAGCAAATAATAGATTTGTTTGTCCACCTTGTTATGTAACATGCTTTCCATCTTACATCTCCTAAACTTTGTATATTAGCAAAAGCTACGCATTATAAATTTAAGTTTACAGCAGACGCTGCAAATGCAATGCGCATAAGATCCGTCGTTTCCATGTACGATACAAAATAACCTTCTTACTTGGATTTGGCAATCCATTCGCTTCGCGAATCTTCAAAAATTCCTGATAAGAATAAACTAAATCTGTACTTGAAAGCCCTTCCTTTGAGTATAGACAAAAAATGCGCCCGGATTTTTGAAATTTCTTTCCCTGCAAATATAGCTTCAAAAAAAAATCGTAATCTGCGCCAATTCGATAAGTTTCTTTGTATAAATATTTGCGCATTAAATCTGCACGAATAAAACACGCCTGATGACAAAGTGACATACCATTTATCAACTCATTGTGATCATGCTCCATTCGCTTTTTTCTGCCTTTATATACGCTTACAGAGTCCCCATATACCACAGCTATTTCCTTGTCTCGAAACCATTTCAGATTCCCAGAGATCACGTCCTTGCTATAAAAACAATCATCCGAGTTCAAATATAGAATCCAATCTCCTGTACACCGCCTGGTAGCCTCATTCATAGCATGGTAGATTCCACGGTCTTTTTCTACAATATGAGAAAACTCAATGCCCTTCTTCTGAAACTTATCGGTAAAGCTTTGTATAATTTCATTCGTTCTGTCACTGGAGCCCCCATCTTTAACGATATATTCGATTTGATCATAGTCCTGTTCCAAAACTGAGCAAAGCGTATTTCTTATCGTGTCCTCTGATTGATAGCATACTGTGATGATCGTCACTTTCGGGCTTTTTTTTTCTTGTATAAATGTCATTATGGCACCATCACCTTTCCCAATTTGCCGCGTATTCCGTGTGTCACCGCCTTACAGAAAACCCCTATGTTTCTAGGCTGAAAGATTAAAACTTTAAAAAATCCTCTAAGCACGGGACCAAATAATGTCTTTATCTTTTTCTTCCACGGCTTTCTATTTAAATAAATACGGTTTCTGATTAAATAGTATAATCTCCATGGCTGATTTGGCAACGCCATAACCCGAATCACTTTTTTTCCAAGTTTGATCACACCATAGCACTTGGATGGAGCATCTTGGTGGTCAATCACAGAATCCCGAACCTTACGGATCGTGTAACCACTGGCTTGAATTCTCCCTGCATACTCACTATCATCATAATAGATAAACATATCATTTCTCGGAAATCCTACTTGTTCAATAACAGCCCTAGTAACAAAAAAACCTACAAACATCCAATCCGAAACGATTTTATGCTCACCATAAAAATCACTATCCTTATTGCAATTTGACCACAGACACACCTTTTCCCCAAATTTCTCATGAACCTTCAACAATTCCTGAAGCGCCTCCTTCCTGGGATAGGCATCATCATCCATTCCCCAGATAGCATCTGCTCCATCTTGATAGGCCATTTGCACCCCTGTGGAAAAGCCACCGGAGCCTCCCATATTTTCTGCAAGACAGACATATTGAATCTCCCTGTCAGAAAACTCTTTCACTATGCTTTCTGTACCGTCCGTACTCGCATTGTCAATAATATAAATTCGATCCGGTCTTTTACTCTGTCTTAACAGGCATGCGATATTTTTCTTTAGACACTCTTTCCTGTTATAAGTCACAACCACTGCAGCAATGATTTCTTTTTTGCTCTCTTCCATCTCATTTCTCCTGTAATCTAGACGCAACCGGCATTCGGTAGCCATCCCTGATACCTCGAACGGCACTTTTTAGTTTCTCCCATTTCTGATCTTCATATAACAGTGCAATGAGTATTCTGATATAATTCTTATATAAAAACTTCCACTTGGGCATTATTTTCTTATGTTTTCTAAGACAGTAGATAATGTTTCTTGAAAAATAATATCTGCGGAGAGGACTATGATTTGTCACAATAAATTCCACACCTAAAACCTTTTTCACTACCGTATTTCCCAATTCATGTAACAAACCGTCAAAATTACATTTTATAATGCGATATCCACATTCCCGCATAGAAAAACACATATCATAATCCACATAATCAATAAACATTGGCTCGTCAAACATTCCCGATTTTATACAAGCCTCTATATTCATATAGCTGCCTGAGGTAATACATCTCTCGACATCTTGAATTTCGTATGACTCTTCCTCTTTCTTGCCAACTTCAAAACTTCTGTTGATGTTTCTGTCTATAATCTTACAGGTCATCATACCCACTCTGTCAATCTGTTTATATTTCTCATAATGCTCCACCAGCCCTGGCTGACATACAGAATCCTGATCCAGCATAAGGACCCAGTCAGCACCTTTTTCTTTTGCGCAAAGGACAATCTGATTCAAAGCAGCCGCAATTCCCCGATTTCGGGAATTTTTTATAAAACATAGATTCTCATATCCTCTGAACAATATTCTGATTTCATCAAAATTTTTTGATCCATTGTCTACTAAAACCAAAAAATCCACTTGAGGCAAAGCAGCGTCTATATTCTGTTTTAACCGCTCTTTGCTAGGATTGTATAACACGATTCCACCTGCATTCATCATTTTTTCCTCAGCAGACTTTCGGTCTGCATTTTATCACTTTCTTTTTATTAAATCGTAGAGCGCCCTTTCCAAATAGCCAATCCCATATGCAGCTTGAAACATTAACATCTGTAGCCTATTCGCCTTTACATATTCATCTAAATAGTACGAAAAACTGTTATAAAAATTGTGAAACGCTCTTCTCTTTGAACGATATTCTTTTCGAATACTCTGTGAATGAAGATGTTCATAAGTTTCATCCGCCAATACTGCTGTCCGATATCCGGCCTGTTTCATCCGATACCCCAAAATATTTTCTTCGCAATATAAAAAAGTCTCCTCGTCAAAGCCTTTTACTTTCTCAAAGGCTTTTCGCCTTATTGCGAAAAAGGATCCCTCCACCACGCCTGCTTCTTGAATCCCATGCTTTTTTTGCAAAGCTTTCTTAATTCTCTTTTTCTCAATATGAAAGCTTACTAAAAGCATTGCTTTTAAGCTTCCCACAAATCCAGGCTGCTTCCAGACGTTATACCCTTTCCTGACAAGTGGAGCCACGACTCCCCAACTTTCGTCCCTCTTTAGCGTCTCAACCATGCGGGATGCCACATGCTCTTCGAAAAGAACGTCTGGATTGGCAACAAAAATATAATCAGGATCGTATTTCTTAATCCCATAACGGATTCCAAAATTATTTCCCATGGCGTACCCCCCATTTTGCGGAGAGCGTAATATATCAATATGATCTATATTCCCATATCGATCCATTAGCTGGACATAAGAGTCATCCTTGGAACAATTGTCTATGACAAGGATTCTTTTAAACAGGCGGTAATCTACTATACTGTCCACCAGACGGGCGCTTGTCTTCCAATCGTTATAATTTAATATGCAGATAATCGATGTGTCCATATTCTCTACTTTCAACCTTCAAATGATTCTATCACTTCTACCATTCTATCCCAGGAAAAACGATAGGCCTCTTTTTTCACGTTTTCCACAAATTCTTCTTCCTTATGAAGTCTGTAGAAATCTATGACTGCCTTTGCAATGAGATCTGGCCGCTTGCTTTCCACAATAAATCCTGTTTTCTGATCCTTTACTACATCCGGAAGCCCCCCTACATTCGTGACAACAACAGGCTTCTCAAAATCATAGGCAATTGGAACAATCCCACTCTGCGTAGCCGACTCATAGGGCAATACCACCAAATCACAAGCTGCGAAATACTTTCCAACCTCCCGATCCGGGATATATCCCTCATAAATAGAAATAAAATCCTCTAATTTGTAATTTCTGATCTTTTCTAAATACTCCTCTTTATCCTGTCCAAAGTCCCCAACAATGAGAAGTTTTGTATCTGGATATACCTCTGTGATCTTAGGCATGGCGTCTAGTAAATGCTTCAATCCTTTATATTCTCTTACAAAACCAAAAAACAGTAAAATCTTCTCCTGTTCTCCTAACTCCAGTTTTTTTCTGGCTTCCTCTTTCGTCATTGGACAAATTTTGAAATCGTTCGTTACAGGTAAAACTGTTCTTCGGTAGCAAGGTTGAGCCAAAATTGTCTTTAAATCTGCCTCATCCACTCCAGAGTGAACTAAAAACTGGTTTCCCTGCTTTAAGACCATCTTTGTCAACTTTCGGTCCAGCGGAAATCTCTCATGCGGAAATACGTTATGACACACTACCAAGATCGGAAACTTCCGGAGTATCTTCATCATAGTCCAATAGCATGGAGAAAAGTAAGGATGCCACCACTGGAGAATAATCAAATCCGGCCGGAGACTTTTAATCCTTTGTGCCGATCTGATCCAGTTAAACGGATTGGCCGTATGAATCCAATATTTGGTACCTGCTATTTCACACTCTTTATTTGCGTAATCCTTTTGCTCTCTTTTAAACAGTAATTTAGGATATTGCATACTATAGGATACCATTTCAACCTGATATTTCTTCGAAAGTGCCCGATACATAGAACCTGTATATTGTGCAATTCCTCCTTTATAAGGATACACTGGGCCAATCAAAACGATCTTTCTTCTTTTCATCTCCACACTTATCTCCTGCTTCGTTTAACTTGTTTTTTGAATCCATTCTATACTCGCACGAATTTTACTGTTCTTATTTTTTACCGTTTTTAATGAAATTTTCTCAGCGGTCGTCTCCACAGTAAAAGTGACCGTCACATTATATTGCCCACTCCTCTTGTGAATACTGGGAAGAAATTCATAAGATTCCAAAACAAATTCTGTTCCTAGTATTTCCCGAAGCCTCTTTCTTTCATTAGAGTTTTCCATAGCTTCCGGCGGCAATTCTCCTGTTCCTATCTGCATCTTCATGACTTCGTCTATATCTTCATTGATTTCTTTTTCACTCTTCCTCTGAACAATCTGAAGCACAATTTGCTCCTGTTCTTCTTCTTCCAAGCCTTCTATTGTAATAGACGCCTCGTAAGTTCCGCTCTTTAAAGGTCCAATCTCATTTTCGTCCATAGACTCATCCTGCCGAAACAGCGCCGCTGGAAATCTTTCACCTGAATTTAATGTCCCAATTCCGCATTCCATTGCTTTTGCCATCAAAAAGCCGTGATTGCTCACCCACAAAGAGTAATCGCCCTGTGCAGCAATCATAGTATAATATTTTGCCAGATCCATGCTAGAACTGCTAAAGTTACGCAAAAGAAGAAAACAATCCTCCTTACTATATTTGACCTCTGCTTTCGCAGCTATGCGAATCGGATGATTACCCACTGTTTCCTGAATTTGTTTTAGAGAAAAATTCTGTTCCTCTCTCTCTTTCACGGAAGTTACATAATAAATCCGAGATTCTTGATCTATCCGGTTTACAGTCTCCAGTAGCCCCTTTAATCCATCCTCCTCTTCGCTTCCAACCTGATACTTATCGGACAAAAGTTCCACCCCTACAACCTCTGCTCGAATTGATACCTGCGCTTTTGATTTTATCTCATATGTCAAATTTTTTATATGTTCGGGCGTATTCAAAACCAGTTCTATTCTAGCCTGGCCGTTTTCATCAAAGTCTTCTTTGTGGAGACTGGTAGAAGTTACATTTTTCTTCCCATCTTTTAACAAAACCTCCCCAAGTACCATACCTTGCACCGTATCCATATTCTCGGCTTTCAGTTCCATTATATAGCCATAGTTTCCTCTTTCCAGGGAGATGGTATCTTTTTCATTTACTAACGCCTGGTAGTGTATCAGATGTCCCTCAGAAAGAATTGCCGTTCCATCCGAAGCAAGACTTTCATACCGCTCACTTTTATTCCTAACCATTAAGACAAAGCCACTATTTCTTTCGATCAGACTGTAATCTTCCATAAAAAAATAATACGCTCCCGTGATGGTGGGACAAATCAAATAATCGGCAGAGGTCTTTCCTTCTTTCTGCACTTCTTCGATATCGTATCCTTCTAATAACGTCTTTAAAAATCCCAAAGAATTAAACGCATCTCCCAATACTTCATCATAGATTACACCTACGGTGCCCTTGCCAAATCCTTTCTGATCTATCAGCTGAATCTGCTCACATATATTTCGCAGCTCTGGCTCTTCATTGATACCGACAGTGTAAACCACATCAGCCTTTCTATATGCCACTCTTTGTACTGGAATTTCTTTTCCCTGGCTATTTATGAGCTCAAAGTTCACATCATCTAAAACAGTATCTGATGTAAAATTGACCCCCACCATGGCTTTTCCCTGTGCAGATTGGCCAAACTCTATCATAGCTGATTTGATAACCTTGCCATCTTCTAAAACATGAACCTTCCCATCCTCACCGATCACATTTTCATTTGTTTCCAAGGTAACCTCATAAGTTCCCGGCGCCAGCTTTAATTCTTCATTTGGAGCAATTACAGTGATTCGATCCTTTAAAATCTCCTGCGAAAGTTGCTCTGCCAGATTGCCCTTTTCTGTAAGCACCGCATATGAATCACTTAATTCCAGAATACGATATTCTTCCGCATATCTCCTGATGTGAGGAGATTCTACTGAAACAATAGCATAAAATGGTATCTCTTTTTTTCTGACTTCCTGAAAATAAAGAATTTGTTTTTTCTCATAATCCGTTAAAGTCTGTTTTTTAGAATCAAGTAGAAGAATTTGTTTTTTTCCACACAGATACTGTAATCTTGCGATCTCATCATCCTGACTTTTTCCCTCTTTTACATAAAAAATAGGTATCTCCTTCTGTTTTTCACTAAGAGCTGCCAAAATATTCTCATAATCACGATTTCGCATACTTGTCTCTGCCAAGACATCTTGTGAGAAAACAAAGCCATTTATTACACTTAAACCTGCTATCCCCACAACCAAGCCTAAGACCTGACATCCCTGCTTTACATACGTTTTTTTTCCTGAGAAAGCCAACTGGACGCTTAGCGTAAATAATACCAGGACTACCAAGGCGGCAAGATAAAGTCTCCCTCCCAGAACCCCCTCTTCCATTTTCAATACATTTGTAAATAAAATGCTAACAAAAGCGGACGTGTCTGCTATAGAAATATTCTTTAAAGCATAATAAGCAAAAACACTAAGAAGCCCAAAAAAGCCTGCCGACAACCAAAGAGCCTTCTCTTTCCGCTCAAGAAGATATATTACTCCCGAGATAGAAAATATTTCTACATAGGGCATCAAGATTCTAACATCAGCTAATGCTGTGGGCTTTCCGATCCCAACATGATAAAAGCTTATAATACATAGTGTCAGCAAAAATGCTGAGATTAGGAACTGCCGAATCGTTAAATCCATTTGCTGTCTTCTTCTTATAAATCTGACTATTCCCGGAAAGATAAACACAACGGTGCTAAGTCCCAGAACAAATCCTTTCACAAGGATACTCTCGATCCCCTTTAAGGCCCCTTGACTATTCCATGCTTCCAATACATTTGCGGCTAAAACTTCCATACTTCCTTTCAGTCCAAGCAACGTATTACTGTCTATCTGATATAACCATATCTTTTCAATCAGAAATCCAGAGCTGACTATAAAAATTGACACAAGCCCCAGACAAAAAACTGTTTTTTCCCTAAGTCTTTGTGTTCTATACCATCGATATAGAATCATAAATGAGGCTATGGTCACCCCTATCATTCCCGCATGGAACCAGGTTCCCACAGAAGTCGCTATTATAAAAAGAACAGCTTTCCAACTTTTTGATACTTCTTCCATGCTTACCAGACATGCCGTTGCAATACAGAATAATAATAGTATCATCATATCCGGTACAGCCGCATATCTTACAGCAGCAAAGCCAGGGCAAAATAAAACGGCTGCGCAGAGAACAGACAGCAATCTCTTGTCTATTTTCATAAATAGCCTGGAAGATATATAAAGCAGCAGTAGGTATGACAGGCAAGTAGCTACCCCATTTCCTAAAACCGCCGCTTTATAAATAGCACCTGGCCGTCCTTGCAAAACGGCAATTACAGGTGACAATAATACACTATACCCAAATGAAACAAGTGAGTTTTGCTTCATATAGACCGACCAGTCCACACCGAACAGACTATAAGCAAACCCCCATACCCTACTCTCATCCTCATCCATCAGCATTTGACCTGCATTCATAATTTCAGGGATAAAACTGGCAAAGATTAAAATCAATAGCGTAATCTGCAAAATCCGCAGACTAGTCTTGCTCTTCTTCGTCATCTCTCTTCTTTGTTCCATCATAATCCAACTTTCTTACATGGTACTGAATATCTTCCAGAAGCTTCCTGTTTCCGGCTATAATGTCTGCTTGCAAGCCTACAATTCCCGTCATTACACCCAGGATAATCATCATGCTGGCTAAAATCAGAGATTGAGTATGTCCATTTCCCTGCCCTATCGCAAAATAATACACAAACCGAACACCAATCGCCACACCCACGGCCGCTAAAACACCGCCCAGAGTAATAAAAAACTGCAATGGCCGGTACATCATAAATGCTCTGATAATCGTAAGCATAGATTTCTTCACATATCCCATCATACTGTTAAACAGTCTGGAGGGCCTTAATTCCCCGTTGGTACGGATCGGTACCGAGATGCAGGCAATCTTGTTTCTTCCCGCCTGAACAATGGTTTCCAGCGTATAGGTATATTCATTAATCACATTCATCCGCATCGCCGCGTCCCGGCTATAGGCACGAAAACCGCTGGGCGCATCCGGAATTTCCGTCTTGGACGCCTTTCTTACCACCCAGCTTCCGAAGTGTTGCAGTTTCTTTTTCACCGGCGAGAAATGCTCTGTCTGATCAATAGGTCTTTCTCCGATGACAATGTCAGATTTTCCTTCCAGAATCGGTTTTACAAGCTTTTCGATATCTGCTCCGCAGTACTGGTTGTCCGCGTCCGTGTTTACAATGATATCCGCACCGTTTCTTAAACATGCGTCAAGACCTGCCATGAATCCCTTGGCAAGTCCTTTGTTTCGTTTAAAGTTCACCACATAGTGAACCCCCCAGTTTTTCGCTACCTCAACAGTGTTATCTGCACTGCCGTCATTGATAATCAAATACTCAATCTCATCGATCCCGTCTATTTTCTTGGGCAGATCATTTAAAGCAATCTCCAGGGTTTCCGCTTCATTATAGCATGGTATCTGTATTATTAACTTCATAATCTGTTCCTCTTACATTTTATCGGCATTAACCGTTCTTCTTCCGATTGAATCATAGATAATGTCCGTACCGTCGAATTGCTCTGTCCTGAAACAGTTTCTTCCATCCAGTACAATGGGCTTTCTCATTAACTGCTGGAATTTCCGGACATCCAGATTTTTAATCTCATCCCATTCTGTGAAAATAAAGCACAGATCCGCTTCTTTTAGAGTTTCCTCTATCGTCTGGCAGTAGGTAATCTTTCCACCCACCCTCTTTTTAAAATTCTCCACACCCACAGGATCCCATGCCTTTATGGCAGATCTCTCCTCTTGAAGCCAGGGAATATTTACCAGAGAGGGAGCCTCTCTTAAATCGTCCGTTCCAGGCTTAAAGGTCAGGCCCAGCACTGCCACGGTCAGCTCTGAAAATTCCTCGTAATACTTCTTTGCTTTCTTGATCAGCTTAAATTTTTGACTTTCATTCACCTCAATGGCAGCTTTGATTGTCTTAATCTCATTATCATTAAAGCTGGCCAGCCAGCTGAGCGCCTTTGTATCCTTGGGAAAACAGGAACCTCCGTAGCCAATCCCGGCATTCAGAAAACGGCTTCCAATCCTGGCATCATACCCCATTCCCCTGGTCACGTCCTCAATATCGGCTCCCACGGTCTCACAAAGATTCGCAATCTCGTTGACATAGGAAATCTTCAAAGCCAGAAAATCGTTGGATGCATATTTAATCATCTCTGCGCTCCTACGATTGGTGGTAAGCACTGGAGCGTCGAATTTTTCATAAACCCGTCGCAATATTTCCTCTGCCTCCTTTTGCTCCGTTCCGATTACAATTCTGGAGGCGTGAAGCGTATCTCTCACAGCCGTGCCCTGAGCCAAGAATTCCGGGTTGGAGGCCACATAGATGGTCACATCCCGATTCACCAGCTTTGTCTGAATGTAAGTCTCAATTTTATCGTTGGTACCAATGGGCACTGTAGATTTCACCACTACCACGCAATCCCTGCTCACAGTCTGAGCGATCTGTTTTGCCACCTGAAAAACATAGGACAGATTGGCTGATCCGTCCTTGCGCTCTGGCGTTCCCACTCCAATGAAGATTACTTCCGCATCCCGATAAGCAGATGCATAATCTGTGGTAAATGTTAAATGATCCATATGCGTTTTCATCAGTTCACTTAATCCTGGCTCATAGATGGGAGAGCGTCCTTGCTTCATGACAGCTATTTTTTCCTCATCCACATCCACGCAGGTGACGTGATGTCCCTTGCTTGCCATACACACTCCTGTTACCAGACCCACATAGCCGGTGCCTGCCACTGCAATATTCATGTTCCTGTTCACTCCAATTTTATTTTTATACTATCTGAGTCAAAAGATGCTTTCCCCTCTGACCCACAAATTCCTTCCTATACTGCATAGCTTTGTACATTCTAGCATATTTTTTTACAAAATGCCATAGGAAATATTACATTTCTTTTAATTATTTATTTCTTTTTATTTTCAAGAAAACGAATCGGATCCATCTTTCAGGGTTTTCCCGCTGGACTCTACTATATCGCAGAGCTCCTCTCCCTTTACATACAGATACTCATTCTTGTCCAATTTGGTATAAACATAACCTGCGTCCAAAAGCTCTGCGTCATTCTTCCGATTGCAAAATACCATGGCCTCTTTGGCACCTTCCGGCACTCCGGGCCGGATCTCATAGCGATTCAGAAGAATCTGATATTCATAATACGTAAAATGATCCTTCTTTTCTCTTCTGTCCACCACATATAGTTGCTCTGGCAGCTCCTGCCTCTTTTGTTCCATTCTTTTAACAAAAGTATACCCGCCGTTGGCATGCTTCATACTGTTCCAGGCGCAGACCGCATCGTAATAGTAGGCATCATAAGCATACTGATAAAATAAAAACGCTGCCAAAAGAACCGGCACCACGTTCCACTTTTTCCGATATAACGCCAAAGTGAACACAAAGAATACTATAAGGGGAACCGCTGTACCGATCAAATATTTGCCGAAATCGGCTTCCCCCCTCTCGGAAAGGGCAAATGGCATATAAACCTCCATCGTGGTAAAACTGTCCTGGATATAAGGAAGAATCAGAACCACCCAGAATACGGTCAAAGCTGCGTAAATTACCATCCCAGCCTTCCAAAACGGGCGGATCTTTTCTCTCATTGTGAATAGGGCGGCCAGGCCGCACAGGAATACAGGCCCCACATAGGGGCCAAAATAACGCACATAGGTTACCGCTTTCATTCCATAGGCTTTCGTCCCGTATCCCTCTGCAATTCCACCGATCACACCGCCTAACCATGAGAAGGACTGGGCAAAAATAGTAGCCCCGCAACACATCGTAAAAAACACCAGTACCGTCACGTAGAGCGAATCTCCCTGCCTTTTCACCAGTCCCCTCCAGATCACCCAAAAGGCCAGGGCAATGGACAATAATAGGAAGCCTCCCGTTACCGCCGCGATGGTGTTTAGCTGTCCGAAGATAATGCTAAACCAAGCCTGCCAGGTATCCGGATTCAACAGATCCGTTGGTGGCGTAATGACCACCTGCTCATTACGCAGGGGCTGTTCTCCTGCTCTCCAGATTGCCTGCTGTACTATCTGTATAAAGCGCTGCCCCAGAAGATAACCGGCCGCTCCGCCAACTGCCAACACCCCAGGGGACACCAGCCATCTGCGATATACCCATCCGTAAAAGGCAACCAGCACAACCAGGGCCATCCAATAGGTAAGGGCTCTGGTGTGTATGGTAAGGGCATAGCCTAAAAGCAGCATAAGCAATAGTGTATAGCGCCTCTTTTTCCATTTCCCGGTACACTGGGTTAAAATGCACAAAAGCCAAGCCACAAGCCAACTGATAAAAATCAGGATATGCTCATTGTAAAAAATCGTCGTTCTTGTGACCACCATAAAGGAGCAAGCCAGAGAGGCGGGAATCAGAAAAGGATAGGATGTGATCTTAAAATACCGGCGGAACAAATGAAAACTGATTGGGGCAATCAAAGCTTGTAAAACAGAGGCTCCAATCAACATCCCCTTATAGATCACAAAGGGATTATCCGTCAGCAAAAAGAGAGGTGCAAACAGAGCAGAAAACCCACTTCCATAATACCCGGCATTGGAAATAACGGCGGACCAGTCCAGGCCTGCAAAATAGGCGGCCCCTGATATGGTGGCCAACTCGTCCGATAAGGTGCGCACAGGTACCGTCTGCATACACAGTACGACTCTGGGTATCCAGGCAATCAGAAACAGGCAGGCCAGTATGGCCCACCTTTTCATCCTCTCATTGTTTGCTGCGTCTTGTCTCATGAGTGTTTCGTTCCCTTTCCAGTCAGTTTCTTTTTCAGGCCCGCAAAAAAGACCACCACGCGGTACCAGGAGCTCGCATGGATATAATCCAGCTCCCTTTTGTATTGATCCCGCTCTTCTTTCAGCCTGGACGTCTTTTCCTGCAATTTTTCATGGCGCAAGGTAAGCTTTTGATAGCGGACACTCTGCCTTGCATATTTTCCCGAAATCTGATCATACTCCCGAAGCAAATATTCCATGGGAGCAAGCTCCATCATTTCCTGGTATTTCCGATATCCGCCTTTCGTATAGTAATACTCCTCTCCCTGGTCCTTTACAAACAGTTTTTCAAATCCTTCTTTTTTTAATGTCTCATAAATAGACACATAGGCTTCCCCATAGGACTGTTTTTCCATTCCATACACCAGAGAGCTTAAAGCCCGGTTGGCAAAGCTTTGTACCACCAGAGGGTTTTTAAACCATCCCTCCTTTTCCAGATCTTCCCTGGCATGAAGCAGCGCTTCGTATGTGCACAGAGGCGAAGAGGAAAGACCTGAGGTAAGACTCGTACCGCTGCTGACCCGGTAACGGATCAGATGCTTTTTTACCAGTGTTATCCTTTTTGCCAGAGCAAAGGCTCTGAGTACAAAATAGTGATCATTCGCTCTTTCCCGATCCTCAAACACCAGGCCGTGCTGTTCGATAAATGCTCTCCGATACATCTTGTTCCACGGTACATCCGTAGTAAAGTTAAAAATATAAGCGGGAAGCGTCTGGATCGAAAAGGGGGTTTTTTCCGGCAGATACTGTTCCTTTAAATATCTTACTTCCGTGCTTAACCTATCTGATCCGTCCTGAAACCGAACGGCATCGCAGACGCAAATATCCGCATCCTCTTGCCTGATCTTCTGGTACATGGACTCCAGCGCATCTTTCTCAAACACATCGTCCGCATCCCAAAATACCAGATAGTCTCCTTTTGCTTCCTGCATCCCCCGGTTTCTGGCGACTCCCGCATACTGATTTTTCTGATTGATTAAACGGACTCTGGAATCCTGCTTCATAAACTGGCGCACAATCTGTTCCGTATCATCCGTAGAGCCATCGTTTACGCAGATGATCTGAATTTCCCGAAGCGTCTGGGCCAGTACACTGTCTAAGCACTCTTTGATATGTTTCTGTGCATTGTGTGCAGGTATGATCACTGATACTTTTTCTTTCTCTTCCATACTTTTCCTCCGAAATTCTTTCATACTTTCACAGATAAGAATATAAAAGAACCTCATTCATGTCAAGCATTTCTGGACAATTTTACATTCTTCTGATATAATAGTTCAACTATGAAATTCAAGTAAAAGAGGTCAAATGTTCATGAAAACACTCAAATCATTTTTTACGACAAAACCAGACCGGCGCCAGGTTCTCAATTTCATTTTACTCTTCGCGTCTATCTTTCTCTTCCTGGTTTTTTGGTTTCATCCGGAGTATTATACCACAGGTTCTATGGCAAAGGGAAATCTTTCTTTTGCAAAAAAGAAAATTCTTGTGGAATTCGTTTTTCTCGCAGGCTGCTGTTTTCTGATTTTCTTTCCCAGAAAGTTTTTGAAGGACCGCAAACGCCTGGACCGTGGCCTGGCTATTTTCCTGACTTTACTGACACCTGTCATCACTTACCTGGTTACCACCGTGGTAGTTCGGGGCATGCCCATCAACTTTTCGAAAAAAACAAATCTTAGCACTTCTGTGGAAGCAGTGCTTTTGAATCTCCTGATCATTGCGATGATTCTGCTGGTACTTTTAGTCATCACCAACAGCCTTCGGATTGCTTCCGTCATTACGCTTTGGATCGGCATTTTATTTAGTCTGTGCAATTACTTTGTCTTTATGTTCCGGGACGTGCCTATTCTGGCTTCTGATTTATATTCTATTGGAACAGCTATGGACGTGGCAGGCAATTATTCCTTTTCCTTAAATTTTCGGGGACTCCTGGCTGTACAGGGAGGCTTCGGCTTTCTCCTGGCATTTTTATCTCTCCGGCAAACCAGGCTGCTTGCCCTGAAAAAAAGACTGGTCTTTGCGGCGGCTTCCCTTTTGGTTCTTGGCATTTTTGCAAAGGGAATCCTTTTTTCAGATTTTCTGGAACAGCAAGGCATTAAGCTTGGGATGTTTAAACCTTTGATCAGCTATAACCGCTATGGAACTTTCCTTACCTTTGTCAGAAGCTTTCAGTATTTGCAGGTGGAGGAGCCTGAGGGGTACTCTCCTGAAAAAGTGGAAGAGCTGGCGGCCTCTTACCCCAGCGATTCCGCCTCCCATAATCAACAGCTTCCCAATATTATTGTAATCATTGACGAGGCCTTTTCTGATCTGGGCGTGCTGGGGGATCTGGAGACCAATGAGGATTACATGCCTTTTATCCGAAACCTGAAGGAGAATACCATCAAAGGGTATACCTACGCTTCCGTTCTCGGAGGTAACACGGCGAATACGGAGTTTGAGTTTTTGACCGGAAACAGCGTCCTGATACTTCCGGAAAACTCCATTGCTTTCCAGCTTTATGTAAAACATAATATGTCTGCGCTGGCTTCTAACTGTTCTTTGCTTGGCTACCAGGGATTGTATGCCATGCATCCTCACAGAGCCGGTAATTACAGCCGTCCCAGCGTCTATCCCAGACTCGGATTTCAAACCTTCCTCAGCCGGGACGATTTTCCGGAGGATGCGGACAAGCTGAGAAACTTTATCTCTAACAAAGCCGTAAATGAAATGATCACGGAAAAATACGAAGAGGCAAAGGCATCCTCGGACGCCCCCTTTCTCTTTTATACCATGACCATGCAAAATCACGGCAACTACGACACTGCATTTGATAATCTGGCGGAGACCATCACACTTCCCTCCAAATACGAAGACGAAAGCGTCCAGAGGTACCTGAATCTGATCCGTCATTCTGACGAGGCGCTTAAAGAACTGGTAACGTATTTTGAACAGGTGGATGATCCCACTGTGATTCTGTTTTTCGGGGATCACCAGCCCAAGGTCAGCCAATCTTTCTTAAAAAGAGTCACAGACGGCGCTTCTTCCACCTGGACGAATGAGGAATCTATGAAGCAGTATCAGATCCCGTTTTTGATGTGGGCAAACTTTGACATCCCGGAACAAGAGTATGAACGTACCAGCATGAATTACCTTCAGACGATCCTGTTTCAAACCTGTGGCATTCCTTTAAGCGGATATCAAAAGTATTTATCCGATCTAAGCAGAGAGATCCCGGCGCTGACCGCAAACGGCTATTGGGGAGCTGACGGAAAGTTTTATCTTCCAGATGATACCAGCTCTCCCTACTACGATAAGCTTCTGGAATATGAATATCTGCTCTATAATAACATCTTTGACACCGGAAATCAGCCGGATGGATTCTACTCTTTGAATCCATAATCAGACAGGCGAAAGCCGGGAGGCAGGGAAATGATTCCTCTGCCTCCCGGCTTTCTTATGAACGTTATTCAGATCGCTCTCTCCACTTCTTTTTCAATTTTTTCCGCTTTACATGTAGCCTTATCCCAAACAAAGTCATAAGTAATGCCAGAAGAAGCACCATCAGACACACCGGAGTATACTTCCAAATATATACCACCTCTATGGTATGGGGGCCGTGAATATTGCTAAATACATACTCTGAGGAAAAATCCGAAGTATCTACTCGTTCTCCATCCACTTTTACCCAGAAAAGCATGTAGTTCTCCTTCGGTTCATAAGAGATGGCCTGGGTGGTGTCCCGATAGGCTTCCTCAACGGATTTCGTAATCTCACCGTTTCGAACCTTGGTGGTAATCTTCCAGGAGGGAATTTTCGCAAATCTTACCTCTATGGTATGTTTCCCCTGAATATTCTCAAACCGGTAACTGTTTTCATGGCCGTCCAGCTCCACCTCTTGACCGTCCACCAGGATCTCACTCAGTTCATAGTGAGTTTTCGGGGTGTAACGAACTTTGAAGTTCCGGTCCCGATAGACCTTTTTGGATTCTGTGATTGTTCCGTTTTCCACCTTCGTGATGATGTTATACTTTGGAATCTTCCCAAAAACTACTTCTATCGTATGGTCTGCATCCAATCCTTTAAACGTATACTTTCGCTGGTTTGGTTTACACTCTACAGGATTTCCGTCCACCAAAAGTTCCGTTAGCTCATAATTTTTTTCTGGCTGGAAGGCTACTGTATAATCCTGATCTCCCGGCGCGCTTGTAGTACTTTCTGTGATGGTGCCGTTCATAGCCTTTGTATAGACATCAAAGATTGCCGGAACCTTGGCCTCATAAAACCGAAGCCTTCTTGGGTCTGAGATTCCCGCTGCCACCACCAGCACTCCCGGGGAAATTTCACAGATTGACTCCACCTCCTGCTTGCGCTCCCCTCCGGAAAGATTGAGATAATAATTTCCCAGATATTTCTTTTGAGAAATGGAATAAACCTCCACATAATTCTCATCCCGGACAGTTCCACTGTGAGAAATGGATAAAATGTAATCCCCGGATATACAAAAGTCCTGAAAAAACCGGTCCCCCAAATCCGGAAGATCTTCTATGGTGTCTACGATATTAAAATTTTCGTCCGCAATATGAAAGATCTCTCCACCGGTACCGTCTGTCTGAAGAATGTACTGGTTGCGGTCTTCCGAGTAGGCGATGAAATTGTAGTTTATACTTCCATCCCCCATCTTGATCGTCCGCTTATACATCAGCGTATCACCGTCCACCACATAGATATTGCCAGAGTTTTCCTTATTAACCAGCGGCCCTGTGGTGATATAGATTTCATTGGTATTCGGATTATAAGTCATCCCATTTCCGTGCTCATAATCCATCTCTGTTACATGCATTGCATAAGAATACTTAGGTACCGGGTTTCCCTGGGCATCCCTGTCATTTTTATAAAAGGCAATCAAGGTATCCGGCTTACTGTTTTTATTATTCTTATTTTGAAAGCAGACAATATATTGGTCTGTCACGCAGGTGGACTGTATCCATCCCCTTCCGATGTAGCTCACCTCATGCTGATACTCCCACTGCAAATCCTTCAGTGAGTCCGGTGTCTGAATATCTGCCTTTGCCTGGCGGGACGGTACCAGAAAGCAAATCCACATGCAAAGCAGCAGGAAATATTTGATCCGTCTCATTCGTTGCACTCCCCTTTCTATATCCTGCTCCCTCATAACCTCCTATTCGTTTTCTTCCCTAATTAGATAGATGGGTCTTTTCTTGACCTCCAGATACGTCTTAGCCAAATAAAGTCCTATAATTCCTATACAAAACAGCTGAATCCCCCCCAAAAAGGTAATGATACAAACCATGGAAGGCCAGCCCGCCACCGGATCTCCAAACATCATGGCACGCACAAAAATCACAAGCAACATCAAAAAGGCTATGACACAAAACAATACTCCCACCACGGAGGCAATCATCAGCGGCGTGGTGCTAAAAGCTACAATTCCTTCCAGGGAATACAAAAACAATTTCCAGAAAGACCATTTTGTCTCCCCCGCCACACGCTCCACATTCTCATATGCCAGCCATTTTGTCCGAAAGCCTACCCAACCGAAGATTCCTTTTGAAAACCGATTATATTCCTGCATGGACAGGATTGCGTCTACCATTTTTCTGGACATAAATCGGTAATCCCTGGCGCCATCCATAATATCCGCACTGGAAATTTTCTTCATAATCTTGTAAAATTGCCTGGCAAAAAAAGAGCGAATGGGCGGTTCCCCTGCTCTGGATACTCTTCTGGTGGCCACACAATCGTATTCCCCTTTCTCCAGAATTTCATACATTTGAGGAATCAAATGGGGTGGATCCTGTAAATCCACATCCATGGTCACCACATAATCCCCCTTTGCCTTTTGGAGGCCCGCAAACAAACCTGCCTCCTTTCCAAAGTTCCTGGAAAAAGAAATATATTTCACTCTTCTGTCCATCTTTGCCAGATTTTTTAACACTTCCAGCGTCTTATCGCTGCTCCCGTCATCGATAAAAACCAGCTCAAACTCCAGATATTCCTTCATCTGCTCCATAATCCCCTGCATTTGCTTATAATAATAAGGAATCGCACTCTCCTCATTATAGCAGGGAACCACACAGGAACACAGCTTCATCTTCTGTTCCCTCCTTTCCTTCTCCTCCATACCGATATGCCGATTCCGGTCAGGCCACAGAGCGTTAAAATTCCTCCCGGTATGATCCATGGAGCCGTATAGCGGGCTATAATCTCATGCTCCCCCTCTTCCAGATAAATACCTGTATAGGCAATGGAGGAAGGAAATGTCTCCACTTGCTGACCATCCACATAGATGTCCCAGCCTGTGCTGTAGGGAATCGAAAGCTGCAAAATTCTGGGGCCCTGAGCTGTAATGCTGCCTCTTATGGTATTTGCAGATACCTTCACCTGCTTAAGTCCCTCCTTTGCCCGCTCCTGAATCTGCCGTTCTGTGGATTCCATGGGCACGCACTGAATCATCAGATCATCCATCTCATAGGTTCTCCCTTTTGAGAAGCTTAGCGTACACTCGGTAAGTGGCTCGCTGCTGTAACCTAAATTCAGCACCTCCCCTTTCTTTCCCAGACGATTATGATGAATCTCTCCAAATACCTTCAGGCAGGTGTTTCCCGCGCTGCTGGTCACCGTAACGGTATCTCTCTCATCATCGTTTACATGTACCCCCGGAAGTACCAAATAAGTCTCACTTTCCGGTTCTCCCCGGAAGGATAACGCCAAAGTTCCTCCCTTTTGGGCCACGATCTTTCCATCTTTCACTTTCACATTTCTGGCCTCTTTCACTGTCACCTCTCTGGTAACAATCTGACAGTCCGCAGGAAGGGAGATCTGCTCAATCGGTTCTATCGGTTCCTCCACCACGGCGGTGGAAAGTAAGGTCTGCTCCCTCTCCAGGGGCGACAGCTTATCATAGTTTTCTCTGGACATAAACGTGTCGTAGGTATACCCCAGCGGAAGTGCCTGTCCATTTTCATAAAGATAATGGGTCGTCCCATCTTCTTTCTGTGTCTCTCCTGCTTTATGGTATCCGTAGGGGATGGAAGATGCCTCGTCGCTTACGTAGTACTTGACACTGGCCAACGCCGTGAGGGCGGTTCTGCTGTCCAGACTGTCCAACACATAATTGCGCTCCTGTGCGCTGAGCCAGACGCTTTTGTACAGCTCGCTCATCCTCGCAGGGACAACACTGTAGTAAAATCCTGTGGTGTTGACTCCTTCTACCAATGCCTGATTTAAGATATCCCAGTGGCGCTCCACCCGGTAGAATGACTCATCTTCTATCTGGGCCGCCGCATCCAGAGAAGATTCATCCAAACGCTGGGTTGGATTCCCATGGGCAAGATAACTGCCCGGATAATTTTTAAACGCTTCCCCGTATATATTTTCCACATTCCAGAGAACTCCCGCCATGGTTACACCTGCGCAGATCCACATCAGCAGCTCTTTTTTCCTCTTTTGAAGCACCCAGGCTGCCCCCAGCAATCCTGTTCCGGTAAAAAATACCACCGCCGTATTAATGGCTGCTTCCTTTTCTCTCCAGAAAAAAAGCCAGATAAGTCCCAGGGGAATACAGTACAAAATCACCAGAAGCCAACTCCACAGAAGCTCCCTTTGATCCATCTCACTCAGATACGAAAGGGCGTAGACACTGATCAGGGCCAACAAAAAGGCCATCCCATAACTCCAGCGGTTACAAACATAGGAAAACCCATTCATCACAGACCCCACAAACGGCAGACACAGCATCACCCCTAAACTCAAAGCGCCTATGAGCAACCGTTTTTCCCCCTTCTTGCGGTGTACCAAAAGAAGGAGCAGGGAAATTACTCCCACAGCCCCCGTACCCGGAATGCTCCAGTGAGAGCCTCCCTTAAAAGGCTCTGTGAAAGACTGCCAAAGCCTTCCATAGTACGCCGGTGTGTAGAGTATTCCGATCCCCTGATCCACAGCCTCGCTTCTTCCGTTCTGCAAAAAGGCATAGACAGAGGGCAGAAGGATTACCCCTGCGATACATACGCCCCACAGATAGGCTAACATCACTTTGCCCACAATCTGAAAGAAGCCCTTGATCTTTAAACTTCGATATTGGCCTGACAGACGAATCAGCAGATAAATTCCCACCAGGATGGTGTTCATATACATGAAGTAATAGTTGCCTAAGAAAGATCCTGCCACGGTCAAAGCCAATACCAGGCTCCCCTTCTTCCGAAGAAGCCGTTCAACTCCAATCAAAAGCAACGGCAGATACAAAACTCCGTTTAAAAAGAATGGATGAGTCATGCCTGCATACAGAGAAAAGTTGCAAAACACATACAGAAGACTTCCCGCCAACACCAGCGCCTTTTTTCTTCTCCCGATAACAAAGCAGTATCCCATAAAAGCCAGTCCTGCCAGATATAGACGCAAAAAAATGAAAAAAGCATACATGGCCTCCAGTGCATTGTCCGGGAACAGGGCCGAAAGTAGTGTAAGAGGATCCCCAAAACCATAGTAACTGAGGGTTCCAATCACGTCAAAGCCCTGTCCGATGGAGAAATCCACCATAGGCAGTGTCCCTGTGGAAAAGAATTCCCGAATATAATCCCGGATGTAACACAGTACGGCAAAATGCTGGCCTACGCCGTCTACCATCCGCATAAAGGCCTTTCCCTGGGAGAGAAAGCACCACAAAATCAGAGCAACGATAACGGCAAATGCGATACTATAAAGACCGGCAGCCTTCCACCACTCCCTGCTTATCTGCTGTTTCTTGCTGATCATGACTTCTCCTTTTCTATACATTCTCATTTCGACCTATTTGTTCTCTGACGGTACCTTTACTCCAGATGCAGAAGCTCCAAAATCCGATCGGTCGCTTTTCCATCGCAGGCACTCATAAACTTCTCCCGAAATTCCCGCACTCTGTTTCTGTCAAATCGCTCCTGAAGATGAAGCAAATACTCTATCAGCTCCTCCGTATGAGCAAATACGGGGCCCGGCGTCAACTCCTGATAGTCGTAATAAAAACCCCGCCAGTCAAAATATTCAGAAAGATCCGGCGCCAAAAACGCCATTGGTTTTTCAAACAGGGCATACTCAAACACCACGGAAGAATAGTCGGACACACATACATCGGCCACAAACAGCAGTTCCTCAATGGTCATTTTTTCCGTCATATCTTCGGCAAAAACGCCTTTTGCCCTTTCCGGCAATCCCGGACGCTCCTTCACAAATGGATGGTGTTTCATTAGCAACACAAACTCTTCTCCCAGTTTCTCTTGCATCCGTGCCACATCCAGTTCCTTTGGCGACTGGGCCTGGCTGATCGTTCCGCGAAAAGTAGGTGCGTAAAGGATCACCCGCTTTCCCTTTGCGTCTGGCATCAGTCCATACAGTTTTTCCAATGCCTTTTGCCGTCTCCCCTTCTGAAAATATACATCCGTCCGGCTGACCCCGGCGGCAAGGATTTGGGTAGGCTTATCTTCCAGATCCATGGCCTCCCGGTAGGCCCAAGCCACTTTAGGGCTGCTGACAATCACATAATCCAGATTGGAGTAGGCCGGATACTTTTTAATAGTCTTTTGATTTCCACCGAATTTCAGACTGGCTGTACTCATGCCAAACTTCTTAAAAGCCCCGCAGGCATGCCATACCTGAGTCACCAGCGTCTCCGGCCTTTTTTCCACTCTTCCCAGAACCTTAGAGGCATCGTCTAAAAAAACATACTCCGCTGTAGCCATGTCCTTTAACATAGCCTTACAGTTCTTCTCAAACTGCCTCCTCGTCACATCCCTCTGTCTGAGAAAGTGTACGTGAATTTCATACTTCTGCTGCGCCATGAGCCGCTCATACAACAGCTGGAAATTATCACTTAACTGAGAGTAACGCTGCTCTACAAACAGAATCTTTTTTTTCTGTATGGGTTCCCGCTTCCATCGGTCGTAGTATCTTGGAAACGTTATGGCGTACATCCAGTTCCACCGCCTGTCCCGGAAGAACTTTTTTACAGGTCTTCCCACAGGAAGCAGCCACTTTTTGATGGTTCCCACCATATACTCCCCCCTCCTATTTATGGTACTTTTTCAAATCATCCCCAAAGGTACGCTCCAGAATCCTCTCCGTGGCATGTCCATCGCAGGCGCTCATAAATTTTTCTTTAAAGTTTTTCACCTGTTGTCTGTCAAATCGCTCCTCAATGTGCCGGATATACTCAATCATAGGAGCATTTTCTTTAAAAATCGGCCCCGGAGTCAGCTCGTCATAATTATAGTAAAAGCCTCTCCAGTCAAAATACTCGTCCAGATCATAGGCGAAGAAAATCATAGGACGTTCAAACAGAGAGTACTCAAAAATCAGAGAAGAATAGTCCGAGATACAGATATCGCTGACAAACAAAAGCTCATCAATGGTCATACTATCTGTCATATCCATAGCAAAACTGCCCAGAGCCTCCTCTGGAATCTCCGGTCTGACTTTCACGATGGGATGATGCTTCATCAAAAGCACATACTCTCCCTCAAAAGCCTTTTGAAACTGTTCCACATCCAATTGATCGGAAGATTTTGCCTTGGCCACTCTTCCTCTGAATGTGGGCGCATAGAGAATCACCTTTTTCCCTTTTGCAGAAGGCATCAACCGCTCCAGCTTTTCTCTGGCTTGTACCTCCTTCTCCTTATGAAAAAATACGTCGGTTCTGCTCACTCCGATGGGCTGAATCAACTCCTTTTCCTCCTCCAGCCCCATGGCCTGCGCATAAGCCCAAATTACCTCCGGACTGCTGACAGTCACAAGATGATAATATTTATGGAAAGGATGGCGCTTCAGGCTCTCCGTATTCGGTCCAAAGATCAGTTCCGCCGTACTCAAACCAAATTTTTTAAAGGCTCCGCAGCCATGCCACAGCTGCGTCACAATAGTCTCCTTTCGAAGAGGTACACAACTGATTACCCTGGAAGCCTCCGTCAGAAAAATATACTTGGCCGTGGCCGCATCCTTCAGCATGGCCTGACAGTTCTCCACATACTGACTCTTAGGCACAAAGGTATCCCTCAGACAGTGAATGTGTACGTCAAAGTTATAGTTTTGAATCAATTCCTGATACAGAACCTGAAAACTGTTGCTCAAAGACGCATACCTGGGTTCAATCAAAATCACCTTGTTTTCCTGAAGAGGCTGATCTACCTGACTGGTATACGCCTCAGGAAATGTGTGAAAGTAAATTTTATCCTCATAGGCCTTCCTCCATTTTTTGCGCAGGGCCTTGCCCCAGGAAGAATGCTTGGCCGCTTTCCAGACCGCTTTTAAAGGTGTTTTTTTCACTACTTTTACAATTGGATTCATCCTTCTTACCTCTTATCCTTTCGCACATTCTGCCTTTCCCGCGCGCTCTGAAATACCGATGGCTTTCAACAGCCGCTCTGTAGCATGTCCGTCGCAGGCGCTCATAAATCGCTCTCGAAAGGCTCTCACCTGTTCCATATCAAATTTCTCCTCCCGAATCCAGGAAATCACCTCTTTCGTGGTGCGCACTGCCGGTCCGGGTGTCAACTCTTCATACTCGTAGTAAAATCCCCGCCAATCCCCATACTCCTCCAGATCATAAGCAAAAAAGATCATAGGGCGATCCATAAGGGAATACTCGTAAACCAAAGACGAATAATCCGAGATGCAGATATCACATACACAGATCAAATCTTCTATGGTACAAGTCTCTGAAACATCAAACGCAAAATCTCCTGCCTCTACCGGAATGGGAGGCCGCTTCTTTACAATGGGGTGCTGTTTAACCAGAAGCACATATTCCTCGCCCAAGGCCTTTTTCATGGATACCATATCCAGCCGATCTGGGGCTTTTGCCCCCCCTACACTTCCCCGAAACGTAGGGGCGTAAAGAATGGTTTTTTTTCTCCCTGCTTTTGGAATTGCTTTGCAAACCCGTTCTCTTGCTTCCTGCCTGAACTCCTCTTTAAAAAATACATCCGTCCGGCTAATTCCCAGCGGCAAAACCGTCTGATCGTTTTTCGGCAGATTCATGGCCTCTTGATAGGCCCAGACCACCTCGGGGCTGCTAACCGTTACCAGATCGTAATTCTTATAATAAGAATATCGCTCGTTCTCCCTTCTGTCTCCGCCAAACAGCAGATCGCTGGTACTAAAACCAAATTTTTTAAACGCCCCACAACCATGCCACACCTGCACGATACAGGTTTCCTTTCTGGGAACAATACAACTGACCAGTCTTGATCCCTCACACAGGAAAATATACCTGGCTGTTGCCATATCCTTCAGGCAATTCATCGCCCTGCGGATATAACCTATTTTTCCGGAAAAAGCTTCTCTCAGACAGTGAACCTTTCGTTCCATGGAGGTCTCCCTGCCGATTCTGTCATACAGATAGCGCAGACTGCTGGAAAGCTCTGGAAGATTTGCCTCCAGAAAAACGGCTTTATCTTCCTGCAGGGGCCTTTTGCGGTATCTGGCATACTGAAAGGGAAACAGCAAATCCAGAGTGGCTATGTGATACAGCCTTTTTAACAGCTTACTCATTCCAGATCATCACCGTTTTTCCGATCAGCTTGTGGATGTCGGTCTCAAAGGCTCTGGAGATATCCTTTACATCTTTTACCTCTATCTGGGAACCCACAATGTTTTCCAGATAGGCCGGGATTTCCGGATGTTCTTCATAGAGCTTTAGCAGTCCTTCAAAATCTGCCCGACCGCTGCGGCTGCTTCCAAACAAGCGCAACCCCTTCTCCAGCACCATCCTGGTATTAATGGGGGCAAAATCCTCGGATACACCCATCAGGCTGATGGTTCCCTCAGGGATCATATAGTCAATGATCTGGTTAATGGCCTTGGAAGCGGCTCCCCCTCCCACACACTCAAAAGCATGATTCAGCTGCAATCCCTCCGGAATCTCTGACACCAGAAAGGTCTCATCCGCAAAAGAGAAATCATTAAGCTTATAGGAGTTTACCCCGAAGACGTAGATCTTACTGCCGGGAAGACGGTATTTTAATAGAAGAGCCGTAATATAACCCAAGTTTCCATCCCCCCAGACTCCCACCACGTTTCTCCTTTCATGGGAAAAACGAAGGAATCGGCTGATGGCATGGTAGCTGACGCTGACAAGTTCGGTAAAAGCCGCAACCACCCGGTTGATTCCGACTGGAAGAGGCAGCATGCGATCCGGAGTCGCCAGCACGTATTCCTGTAAAAAGCCATCCTGACTGCTGGCACAGAATGTACTGGAACGCAGATAATTTTCCGCGATAATCGGGTCCTCCTCTGATGGACGGTTTGGAATCATTACCACCTCTGTCCCCACCTGATACGTCCCGGTAGGATCATAGATGACCTTTCCGATCCCCTCATGAATCAAAGCCATGGGGAGCTTCTGCCTTAGAATTTCCTCTGCTCTGGTTCCCTGATAGTAGCGCTGATCCGCATTGCAAATGGACAGATACGTGGGTCTTACCACCACGTGTTTTTCATCCAGCTCCACATCCTGAAAAGAAATCTCAAACTGCCTGGGACCTTTTAACTGATAAACTGTATTTAGCATGTCTCCTCCTCTCCCAAAATGGCCTGCGCCATCCTTAAGTCAAAAGGAAAGGTAATCTTCATATTAAAGACCTCTCCCTCTACCAGATGAACCTTCTCCCCCTTCAGGACATAGATCTTACAGCAATCGGTCAGGATCTCTTTCTCTTCCTTAGTTAAATTCTGGTACACCTCTCTGAGCCTTTTTGCTTTAAAGCTCTGGGGGGTCTGTCCCTGATACATTTCAGAACGATCCGGAATATCCGCGATCATTGCATGATCCGAACTTCTAACAATGGTATCCGTTGCTGCGATCACAGTATCACAGGCCCCAAATTCTTTTGCAAATCGAATATTGTCTTCTAAAATCCGATGGGTCACAAAGGGTCTTACCGAGTCATGGGTCACGATGATGGTCTCCTCATCCAGCTCATAGTGCTGTTCAATATGGCTGATGGAGTTCATAACCGTTTCGTTTCTGGTGGAGCCTCCCTCAATCACATCCACACAGGAATGCTGGCGGATATAGCGTCTAACCACATCCTGGGTATATTTGATCCACTGCTTAGGCACCAGTACGATCACCCGCTCAAAATGCGGGTTTACCACAAACTTTTCAATGGTATGAATAATAATGGGCTTTTTCCCCACTTCCATAAACTGCTTCGGCTTCTCCACATTTCCCATCCGGCTGCCGATCCCGCCCGCCAGAACAACTCCATAAACATTTGTACCCATGACAAGTTCCTCCTAATTCATAAATTCCACATATTCTTCTAATACTGCATGCGGTTCCCCAATTTTTACAATTTCCCCGTCATTCATCCACATCACCTCGTCGCAGAGGGTTTCCAGAGTACTCAAATTGTGAGACACAATCACCACTGTCCTGTCTTTGTTGGAGATCAGGCTTTTCATCTTGGCATAACTTTTTTTCTTAAATCTCTGATCCCCCACGCTCAGGACCTCATCAATCAACATGATATCGGTTTCCAGAATGGCTGTGATGGAAAATGCCAGTTTGGAGTACATTCCGCTGGAATAAGTCCTTACAGGCATATCAATGAATTTCCCAATGGAGGCAAACTCAATGATTTCGTCCATCTTGCTTCTTACGAACTCCTCAGAAAAGCCCAAAAGCATCCCGGAAAGCAGAATGTTCTCCCTTCCGGTCATGGCCTTTTGAAATCCCACGCCAATAGAAAGCAGAGAGACGGAATGCCCTTTTAGATCTATAGTTCCCTCATCCGGGGCAAAGATTCCTGCCAATGCGTTTAACATCGTAGACTTTCCACTTCCATTTTTCCCGATTATCCCCAGAATCTTTCCCTGTTCCACATCAAAGCTTACGTTTTTAACAGCCTGAAACCTTTCTGCCTTGGCCTTTTTAAAACGGAACAGACTCTGCTTAATGGAATAAGACTGAATATTTTTATAGTAAATGCTCAAATTTCTAACTTCAATTGCGTTTTCCATATTATATCACCTTTACGTAACTGTTCTCATTCTTGTAAATCAACCGGACTCCCAGAGCAGAAATCAACACACTGATGACAAACCAAAGCAGCAGAATCTTTCTGTGAGGCGTCTGCCCGTAGAGCAAGGCTCCTCTGGCGGAAGCCAGCAAAAAGGCCATGGGATTTACCCGCACAGCGATAACATCCAACGGAGCCATCCGCTTTAATTTTTTTTGTACATCATAAAAAATACCGGTCAGATAAAACAGCAGTCTCAATACCAGGTTGGTCACATTGCTTAAGTCCTCTACAAACACTCCAAAGTGCAGCAAAATCGTGCTGACTCCAAAGGTCAGGACAAACAGCGTAAGCAAAATTGGTATAATATAAAGAACATTCCAAGTGATCGGCACACGGTATGCCAAAATCATGATCACGATAATCACCAGTGAAATCAGCATTTTAAAGCCGTTCACATACATTCGTACCAGCACCAGCATAAACTTGGGAATGTACACCTTGGATACAATGGACTTGTTATTTTTCACCAGACGTACACTCTGATTGACAGTCTTACTGAAAAAGTTCCACAAAGTCAGGCCAATAAAAATAAATACTGTAAAGAAGTCTTCCTTTGAATTAAACACCACGCCGAATACAAAGGTATAAATCAGCATAAAACACAACGGATCCAAAATCCACCAAAGCCAGTTCAAATAGGAATTTGCCACTTCGGTCTTTAGATTCGCCTTGGCAGAATACAGCGCATATTTATTAAACCTCTTAACATCCCTAAAAAATCTTTTAATCATAGTTTCTCCTTACATACATCCAGTATTCTTTCCGCCACGTATTTACAGGCCTCTCCTGTCTCGCAGCTGCCCATATACTGATGATGTTTTCTTATTTTTTCCCGCGCTCTTTGCGGTTGATAGGCCCGGATTTGTTCCTCCAGCTCAGATTGGGTAAAAGACAGATCAAAAGGCCACTCATGAATATCTACATAAAAACCGGTCTTTTCTAAGTATTCCTCCAAATCAGGAACATACAGAAAACAGGGACGAAACAAAAAAGAATAGTCCCAGATGGCAGAAGAATAGTCTGTAATCAAAAGATCGGCGGCTCCCAAAAGCTCCTGCATATCCGGATATCCTCTCACATCCATCACCCGTTTCCCGTGAACATGAAGACGCATCTGCTCTGTCTGATAGCGATGGGGACGGTACAGAAATCTCCAGCTCTCCCCATTCTGCTCCAAAAGCTCCAACAAACGATCCGCATCCAGTGTCACCTGCGCGGAAGGGTTCCGGTATGTGGGCGCATAAAGAACGATCTTCTCCTCCGCTCCTATCCCGCAGCGCTCCCGCACTGTCTTTTCGTACAATTCCGTGTCCATGGAAACCAATCTGTCGTTTCTGGGCATTCCCACTTCCAATACTTCTCCCTGATAGCAGAAAGCTTCCCGGAACAAAAGCTGTGTGGCCTTTGTGCAGCTTGAGACAAACAGGCTGATATTTTCTGCGCAAAAATGAATCCTCTTCTTTTGCACCCACCCTATGTTTGTCTGAGCGCTTTCGATCTTTTTGTAGGCGCCTCCCCCGTGCCAGGTATTAATCAGATACTGTTTTTTGCGAAAGGGAAACCAGGGCGCATAAGATCCCCCTGTGACCACCACTCTGGAGGTCAAAAGCCAGTAAAAGGATTTTAGACTGTAATGCCTGCAAAAACGAATCTCTCTGTGTTCTCTTTCCCGATAGACTTCTGGCTCCGCGACCACCCAGCACAACTGAAATCTGCCGGGAATATGGTGGTACAAATATTCACAGATATACTTTAAGTTACAGGAGTACTCATAAGTGCTTCCTCCCGTCAACCCTGTAAACGTCACCCTGTCGTTTCGGATCCGAAACAGCCGCAGAGGCAGCAGCAATCCTCTCAGACAAATGGAATATATCAGCTTTAAAAGACTCCTCATGTCATCTCCCTCTGACCTTTCTGTACATCTTTTTTGCAAAAGTAAGGCAAAGACCTTCTTTTCTCTCCTGCAATTCTTTTCTCAAAGTACGGTTTTCCAGCGTCATCCAGGTATCATACCAGGATAAAATCTGAGCTTGCTCCTTGTGTGGTCTGGTAAACAGAGAATGAATAGGTGGACAGAGGGTGATCTTTTCCAGTTTCCGGTCAAATGGAAGCTTGTTTTCCGTTTGTCTCCCGTCATAGACATGCTCCAGGCCATTTTCTTCCAGAAAACGAATATAATGCTCAAACCGCGCCACATGCCCCTTGCACACAGATGAAAAATCTGCCCTGGCATAGATTTCAAAAATATCTGTCTCCCCGGTTATATCGCGAATCCACATATGGGGAATCTGATGGTACTCAGCCAATTCCCTCACTCTGGAATCACAGGCGAAAATAAAGCATGGTGTCCCCGACAATACAGCGGCAATGTTCCCATGTATCCTACTTCCAAAGGAAAACTGTGCTTGTCTTAAAAAATCCAGCCACGCAGGTACATTGGTGAAAGCCCGTACCCGGTCCTGTAAAAAAGGCTCGTCAGAGGGTAGCGTAGGATATCCTTCCGGAAAGTACTTATGCTTAGACAGCGTAAGCGGCACTCCCGCATAGAGCAAGGCCACGTCAGCCAAATTCTGAGGCAGGAAATAATGATTTGGCAGTCGTTTCATGCTCTCATTCATAAACTGATGAAAGATCTCAGGAAGTGGGGGCTTCCGGTTGGTACACACCAGGGAATCCCGGGTAAGTTCCCCTTCACGTGGCTTTGGAAGCTGATCTCCAAACAGAAACATGGACGGACATCCTGTCACCGTGAAATCGCTCTCTTCCCTAAAGCCCAGCTTTTTTAGATAGGAGGCCGTCATCTCTCCCCGGACTCCGATTTTGGCAGATTTTCTGAGAATACTTTTCACAAACCTTTTTGCTTCCCGGTCAAAGGGAAACGCCTGATGAAAACCTTCATCAATGGCTGCCTGCACTCCCACTCCAATCACCACGCAGGGGATAGAAAGCTGATCCACAAGGTCTGCCAAATAACCCAATTCCCTTCGAAATTCCTGACGAAAGGCATTGGCCAGGGGAATCACAAAGCAATCATAGGTCTCATTGATTTGTCCCGCCTCCCGGCCTGAAAAGACATGATCGGTGCGTACCGTGTCAATCTGTGTCTCCTCATCCGTCATGAAAGTCCGAAAGAGACTGAAAGGAAAGATCATATTTCCGGAATTGCCGCCTATGGTATTGTCCCGTATCATTCTCTTGGGATCTACGCTGTCTAAAGGCGAAACCGCCGCCCTCATCAGTATTCGCTTCATGACAATTTCCTTTCTTTTCCATGAAATATCATAATATTATAGCATAGGATTTCCTCTTATGCAAAGTATTTCAGCAATCCATGAATGGCATACCAAAAAAAATAATAAGTGGACCGAAAAGGGCCAAATCCCATATAACGGTATACCTTAAACGTCATAGCTGCGGAATGCAACTTGCTACCGGACTTGCCGCTGTCGGTTAACCGATAGTAAAGCAGCGGTTCATCGATACCCACCGCAGTCCCATACTTCTTCAACACCCGAAGCCAGGTGATATAATCTTCATGACTGTCCTCGTGCTGCATGGGAAATTCCAGAGCAATCTCCTTAAGCATTAACACAGAGGAACAATTAATCAGATTCTGACGAAGCATCCTTCGATATGAAATCTTTTCCGGAACTCCAATATAGCGCCCTGCATCGCTTCCATCCGGCTTCACAAGCCGTCTTCCCGTAGAACATAAAACCGCCTGAGTTTGCTCCATAAGCTCTACCTGTTTTTTCAGCTTTCCCCTGGCCCACCAGTCATCCGCATCCAGAAACGCCACATAGCGCCCCTTTGCCATGGCAACTCCCCGGTTACGGCTTCCGGATGCCCCCAAATTTTCAGAATTCCGGACATAGCGAAGCACAGGGGGGGTTCCCCTGTACTTATCTACCACTTCATTTAATTGATCCGGCGAGCAGTCATCTACAATGATCAGTTCTAAAGGAACCTCCTGCTCCAGCACGGATCGGATAGCCTGCTCTATGGTGCTCCTGCATCCATAGGCCGGCATAATAACCGAAACTAGCGGTCCTTCCCATCTTTTTCCTTCGTTGCCGCCGTTACCTGCCACTGCTCCACTCCTTCTGTATTCTCTTTCTGAAACAGGATCTTAAAGGTGAGACATATCAGCTTCAGATCCAGCACAATGGAATAATTCTCAATATACGTCAAATCCAACTTCAGCTTATCGTATGGGGTAGTGTTATACTTGCCATACACTTGGGCGTATCCGGTCAGGCCTGCTTTCACCTTCAGGCGATAATCAAACTCCGGAATCAGTTCCTTATATTCCTTGGCAATCTGCGGCCGCTCCGGTCTTGGACCCACCAATGACATGTCTCCCTTTAAGATGTTAATCAGCTGGGGCAGCTCATCAAAATGAATATTTCTCAGCACCCGCCCCACTGGCGTAATCCGGCTGTCGCCTTTCATAGCAAGTCTTGCCCCTTTAACCTCAGAGTCTACCCTCATACTGCGAAATTTCAATACCTGAAAAATCTTTCCATCTATAGTTAAGCGCTCCTGCTTGTAGAACACGGGACCTCCGTCATAGGCCTTAATTAAAATGGCAATCACCAGCATAAACGGAGATGCGATCACCAGACCTGCCAAAGAAACCAGAAGATCCATGGCTCTTTTTGCAAACCTCTGCTCTACGGTCAACCTTCTGTTACGGAACAACATCAGAGGCGTATCAAACAGATGAATGTTATCCGCGCTTTGCAACATCACGTCTGAGATCTTTGGGATACTGTAACAGCGAATGTCTTTTTCAAAGCAATGTTTTAAAAACACATTTCTCTCATGGGAGGGGATATCCCCAATGATGACAGCCCGATAACCGTCAATCTTCTTTAAAATCTCCTTCTCGCCCCTGCTGATGTGAATGGTCTCCTGAATATCGTACTTGTCTTCTCTGGTTCCCACTTTGCGCATCAAATCCACCGGGCTATAGTCTCCGTAGATCAAAAGCATTTTGCGGGGAGGATAGATTCTGGCATAGATCCAGCGCATAAAGACTACCCACAGTACCACGATACACACATCAAACACAGTCATCTGCAGAATGGGCAGCAAAAATTTCGTAAACTTCCATCTTCCGATCAGACACAGCTGCAGATAGGTGATACTGTTTACACAGAGCACAGACAGAATCTGAGAGTACAGCACGTCAAACACCCTCAGATATCCAACCTTAAAACCGCCATAAACTTTATAAAAAAGAAACAGCAAAAACGCATACTGTCCGACTACCACAAAATTTCCACGATACCAGAAGGTCTCACCGATAACCCCTTCCTTGGCATAATAGGTAAACCAGATAAAGGCAAACACTGCCGTCTGCACACCCAGAATAAAGGCAGACGCAAGAAACATGATCAGACGCTTATACTGTTCTCTTCTTTCCATACTTTTTACCTCAACATCTATGATCTTGTATTTCCTTTTTTGCAGCTACGCGTATATCTTACAACAAAATTTCAAAAAACACAACAAGAAAGGTTCTGGCAATCCTAGGCAACCTGAAAAATCGTGTAAGCCTCTGTTCCTGATACAGGAATACAACCGTATTTTCTCATATTCTCCTCGTTGGCCACTTCATTGGATAAAACCACATAATCCACCTGCTGCCGCTTAAAAAATTTCTTTACCCGCCTTTTTAACTGAACACTGCCCGTATGAGCGAGCCTCAGCCCTGCTTTCATACGCTTATCCTGGTCCTCGCCTCTGGCATAGCGCAAATATGCCTTTCTTCCTGCGGAAAGCCGGATGGAAGGATCCACCTGGCGAATACGAAGGGCCACAAACTCATCGCAGAGAATCACCGGCTCTTTCATTTCCCTGCAGTCAGACAGTGCCTGGGCCAATTCCAGTATACGATTCTCCACCCCGTATTTATTCTCCGGAACCTGGATTTCCGCTTCTGTCAGGTATGTTTTTCCCAAAAATCCGGCCCCGAAAAAGACAACGGCCAGCACCGCCAGCTTCAAAATTTTCCCTGGCATCCGCTCCCTGACCTTGGCCGCTAAAAGCGCGCAGCCCGGAATCACCGGCACCATCCACAGGAACCGATAATACTCATTTTTGATTCCAAAGCTTTGGCAAAGCTTATAAAACCAGTCATTACAAATCATGGCCAACATCAGTAGGGCAACCCCTATATAGACCCGTTCTCTTTTTTTACCTTTGATCAAAAATACAACCACAGCCAAACAAAAAAATATCGGAAAGAAAAAAGTGCCAAAATATTCCTGAATGACCTCCACTACTGTCTCTACATTATTCATTTGCATCCTCCAATCTGTACGTTTCGCTATACGTGCAACCGAAAAGCTCCGCTGCCTGACAAAAGATAAGCTCCCAGATAGAGCAGGCAGGGCACCAGACATAAGAGGAAGCTTCCGATTCTCCGGTGTCCCTTGCAAACGATTGCTCTTCCAATCAACATTGCGCCCACCAGAGCTGGGGCTGTTGTCATAGCAGACATGGAAATCGTAGGGGCGGCTGCCATCAAAATTCCAAGGTAGATCCACCATTTCTTTCGGTCCCGCTTTTTCCAGATCCACATACAAGCCAAAAACAGCGCCGGAAGAACAACATTGGCACAGTACGCCTTGGCTTCATAGGAACGTAACAGCAAAAATTCCGAGGTAGTATACATCGTGCGAAAGAAAAAGTTCAGACCAATTCCCAACAACACTACCCAACAACCGTTTTCTGCTTTCCTTCTTGGAAAAAACAAGCGGCCCAGCTCATATAAAATGCTGTTTGCCAGAAGCGCACACAGAGCTCCCACCCCATAGCGCATAAACAAAATGGGCGTTAAATGCAAAGCCTGACACCAGATGGCCCAATTCATATAAAATCCAGACAATGCGTAACGAACAGGCAGAGCCTCCTCTTTCATTCCCGTGACCGCATTGTATACAAACATGGTATCTGTGTGAACGCCAGTTCCCACCGCTCCGATATAATACTGGGTGTCATATCCGTTGTATCCGTACCGCACCATGTAATAAACCTGAAACCCCATCAGTAAAAGCACACAGATCGCAAGAACAGCTTCCCACGGATGTCTTCGCTTCCTTCTGCATGAAGCCAGCAGGGCAATTCCCCACATCTTTCTGCAGACAATCAAAGAAAGGAGCCCCAATATCAGGCAGATGGCCAGCCATCAAATTCCCAAAAAGGAAAGACGCGTCTTTGCCATCATGCAGGGAAGGTACAAAATCTGAAACAGCGCAAAATACGTAAAAAATCCAAAAATCAAAGCCCAGGTCAGACGGAATCTCTGCCGAAGCAAAAAGAGTCCCAGAGATCCAAAGGCGATAAACAGATAGAGGAGCACCAGCAAGGCCAGCGCACACATCATAAGTTCTTTCATGGAAGTCTCCCTTCTCCTATCTGGAAATGATTGTCACAAACACCGTAGTTAAGGTCAAAATCTGAAGCAGGCCCATTCCCCATACAAGAACCCCGTCCCAGTTTTCCTGAAGGAACCATCGCTTTCCCCGAAAGGCCAGCAGCAGTACAAAAAGCGCAGGAAGAAAATATCTGCCCTGAACCCCCTGAAGTACAGGACTGTACACCGAGGTATAGGCCAATAGCATACTCAGACAGGCCGCAAACGCCACTCCCAAAAAGATCAATACAACCAGACACCTTTGCCAGAGTTTCAAAAAGATGCTCTTCTTCCCTTCTTTAAGTGCAGCCAGGATCAGGATGATCAAAAAGCCCCACAAAATCCAGTAGGGAATCCTGATATCAAAATAGGTGCATAAATATCTCCCTATCATAGTGCCCAGATAATCCTTTCCCAATTCCACCAGAGAATTCCAGAAGACGCCCAACGTCTCCAAAGGCTTCTGCAACACGTAAGACAATGTATATGCCGGCTCATCCCCCCACGGTACCGTCCATTCCTGCCTGCTAAGGATATCTACGGTCTTGGTGGCCCTCACGGCTGCAGTTGCCAGCAGGCCTCCTAAAATGGCCGCGCCTACGCCGCACCAGATACCGAAGCGAAATCGGTATTTCTCCCTGGGAATCAACAGCAGCAGCAGGGCCAAAAATACATAGACTATTTTAACCGGAAGCAAGACAGCCATACAGACCATGGAAGGAATCCAGTCCCATACGGATACCTGCTCTTTTTCAAAGGCCAGGTAGAGCACATGGGCTGCCATAAGAAAGGAAAAGGCTAAAATCATGGTATCATAGGTGATCACAGCAGCCTGCTGCATACACATGGGCAAACAGGCCACAAAGAACAACAGACGCTTTCCGAAGGGTAATACACGTATGGCCAAATACCCAACCCACAGATAAAACAACAGCCCGAACAATCTGGCCAGCCCATAAAGCCACAGCCCATTCAGGCCCGCCAATCTGGCCAGTGTAATACCAAGAGCCTGGGGCAGATAGAGGATAGGATTTTCCTTTAACGGGGTCCTAAGCTTTCCCTCTCCCTGGGCCAAATCAGTATTTCCCAGATTTTCCAGACTTCTTAACACAGAATCCCGGTCGGGAATCCTCATAAGGCCGTAGCGTTCCGGCACATCTTCCGCCCTGGCGGGAACGTATCCTTGCGCATCCACAGCTTCTTTCCCCAGAAACCGGTTGGACAGGGCATAAGCGGTGGCCATATGTCTGGTCTCATCCGGTCCCGATGTCAGGGGAATCCCGGTCAGGTACAAAAGTCCCAAAATCAACCCCACAGGGAAAAATAGCCTTTGCAAATTCCATTTTCTGAATATTCCAAGAAAAATCACCCCCATCAAAAGGGCGAACCCTGCCGAGAGCAACAGGTACATCTGCCGTACTCCATATGCACGCTCTCCCCGTACCTCAAACGCGAGGGCCCTTGGTTTTTCCCGGCCATTTACCCTGAGTCCGGAATCTTGTGTCTTTTTCGCCAGGCGCAGGCCCAGCCCCTCTCCCTTTGCCCCCTTTGTTTCCACACAGATCACATAGGATTTTCCCCCGGTATGCTCCACAGGCTTATGAAGCCCCAGAGGGGTGGCCTCATTCGGACTTAGTCTGGCACTTTCCACCTGCCACTCCTGCAAAAGGTCCCCTTCCTTTTCTTCCAGCCTTACTGTTACCAGGCAATCGGGGACAGGCTCTTTTACAGCAAACCAGATACCCACTTGTTCCAAGGCCGAACCTTCTATCTTAAATTCTTGCTGAATCTGTTTGCCGTCCTTTAGTGGCAGGAGCTTTTTGGTGGCACTTCGCTCCAGTTGCAGCATGGGCTTGGATACCGCGGGCACAACCCGGTACTTATACAGAAAACCCCAGAGTACCAAAAGCCCAAGCACTGTGGCAATCAGCCAAATCCATCTAATCCGCTTTTCCTTGCTCATCCTCTTCCCCCTTCTCGGCTGTCAGCGCCTCCTCTACCGCAATTTTCCTGGCCAGCGCTTCCACTTGGCTTTCCAATCTGGAAATCACCACACTGTTTAAAAAACATTTCACCAGAAGGGCAAAAATCATAAATAGAAAAATCAGGTTGACCGGGGCCTGAAACCCCATCAAATCCGAAAAAAAGGCCGGAATCCCAGGAAATACGCTAAACATCAGACAGATTCCGGAGAGCAGAATCCAAAAGACCGAATATTCAATTTTCATCCTGGACTGTCTGATTTTTCTCAGGATATACCCTGTGGTAAAACAGGAGCCGATAATCAGTACCACTCGTAACGCGATTGACATGTTCTCCCCTACTTTCTGAAATTCTGTATTAACAGGATCGATATGGTCATACGAACCATATAGTCCAGGGAGCGCATCAGACTCAGATAGCTGGCTCCCTCCCGCCGCTCATCCATTTTCACGGGAATCTCCCGTACCTGTACGCCCTGCTTGATCAGATAAGACACCGTATCCGGTTCCGGGCCGTAATTCATCTCTCTGGCAAAACGCTCCATCAGCTCCCTTCGAAACATCCTCATCCCCGAGGTGGGATCCTGGATGCGCTTTCCCGTAGTCAGACGAATAGCAACGCTGATCAGCCTGCTTCCCAGCATCCTGGGAGAATATCCTCTTTTCTCCCTCAAGAATCGGGAACCGATTACCAGATCTGCCCCCTTTTGGATCTCCTTCAACATATCTGGTATGTACTCGGGCCTGTGCTGGCCATCCCCGTCAAACTGAACCACACAATCATACCCTTTTCTCTGGGCGTACTGCATTCCCGCCTGGAAGGCTCCCGCCAGCCCCAGATTCACGGGCAAATCAATGAGAGGGTATCCCTCTCTTTTGCAGATCGCAGCCGTATCATCTAACGAACCGTCATTTACTACCACGTAATCATATGTGCCGCATACTTCCCTTAGGTGCTCCACCACACGCCGGATGCTCCCTCCTTCATTAAAGGCAGGTATCATGACAAGTAATCTCATCTTTTATTCTCCCCTGTGATTCCACTCTTCGCTCTTTTTATAATGTGTTTCCAGCCATGCGGCGATCTTCTCTGGCCAGAATTTCACAAACATAGCAAAATCCTCCCCCTGCCTGCCCTTCCCTTCAATGATCCTGGTTGTGGCTGACTCCCCGTGAATCCGATGGAACATCCCGACTTGAGGGATATACACAAAGCTTCCTCTCAAACGTGAAATTCTCTCCCAGGCTTCCCAATCCGTGTTACTGAAAAAGCCTTCGCAAAAAGGTTCCCCGGGCAGCCTGGCTTTTCCATAGGTCACGGCCGGACAGCATATGGGATTGCCCAGAGATAGTATCCTCCTCCTGACCCAGATTTGTTTTTGAAACCATCGGTATCTAAGCGGAAAAAGAAGCATTCTTTTGATGCGCAAAAAGGAATTCTTGGATACCTTTTTTCCTGAGCGCATCTCCCCGTAATCTGTAAACAAAATCAGAGGATGTTCCGCCTTCTCTGCCGCTTGTTTGATTTTCCCGGTGTAAGACGCCCTGTATACATCATCCTGATGAGCCAGGGTCACAAAAGGAGTCTGCGCCTGGGCATAGGCAAAGTTCCAGTCAGCCGCCAAACTGCTTCTGCCTTTCCGTGTCAGAAGGGGAAGATGATACTTTTGGGCCATCTCAGAAATCCACTCGTTCGGTGTGGACGTGGCCAACAACACCTGGCTCTTTACTTTCTGCCCCATCAGTGACTTGATACAGTCTTCCAGGTAGGGACTCTTTTTGTACGCACAGATCAC
>CABSEG010000003.1 GCA_902476645.1 uncultured Lachnospiraceae bacterium
ATTAGCTCAGTTGGTAGAGCACTTGACTTTTAATCAAGTTGTCCGGGGTTCGAATCCCCGATGTCTCATGAAAAAACCCAGGAAATATCGTGGGTTTGGGGAAAAGAAAAGCACTCCATGAAGGGGTGCTTTTTCTGTATATAAACCTTTGAATGGTGTATCATAGAAAAAGATTTCAATGGACAATACATTGGAAATTTGGAGAAATGAAATATGAGTGAACTGTATGAAGCATTGAAAAATTATGTAAAGGGAGATGTTTATCCTTTTCATATGCCTGGGCATAAGAGAAGGAGCGCTGATTTTGTAAATCCTTTTACAATAGACATTACGGAGATCGAAGGATTTGATAATCTACATCATGCTGAGGGAATTCTGGACAGAGCTCAAAAGAGAGCGGCAAAATTGTATGGTGCGGAAGAGAGTTTTTATCTGGTGAATGGAAGTACCTGTGGTATTTTATCTGCCATTTCGGCCAGTACACAAGTGGGAGGAAAGATTCTTTTGGCCAGAAACTCTCATAAGTCCGTGTACCATGGAGTTTTCCTCAGAAATTTGGAAAGTTTTTATCTTTATCCACAAAAAGATCCCGAATATGGACTTAATTGTGGACAAAGTCCGGAAAATATCAGAAAGATGTTGATAAGTGTACCAGGTATTCAGGCTGTGATGATTACATCTCCTACCTATGACGGGATGGTTTCGGATATAAAGGAGATTGCCTGTATTGTACATGAATTTGGGATTCCATTGATTGTGGATGAAGCACATGGAGCGCATTTTGGATTTCATCCATATTTTCCGGAAAGTGCCGTGAAGATGGGAGCAGATGTGGTGATTCAGAGTCTTCATAAAACATTGCCGTCTCTGACCCAGACGGCTCTTTTGCATGTAAATGGAAATTTGATAGATCGGAAACGTCTGCGCAAATTTCTTGGAATTTATCAGACCAGCAGCCCATCTTATGTATTTATGGCAGCTATGGACCAATGTATTGATTGGATGCAGCAAAAGTCGGGGCCTATGTTTGAGGCTTTTGCAAAGAGGCTTCAGAAATTTTATCAGGAGTCTATGGAACTTTCACATTTAAAGGTTGCGAAAAGAGAGGAATTGGAAGGAAAGTCATGTTATCGTTTTGATCCGGCTAAGTTAATTTTATCTGGCAGAAGCTGCGGTATGGATGGACATACATTATCACAGAAGCTGAGAAAGGAGTATCACATCGAGTTGGAAATGGAAGCAGATACCTATACACTTGCCCTATCTTCCGTGATGGATGAGGACGAAGGATTTATACGGCTTTTTCATGGATTAAAGGAAATAGATGGAAAGATTGGAAATAACACATTTTGGGCTATAAGGAAAAGTCAGATTCAAAAGGAAGAGTACAGGAAAACAGAAACCGTTATGAAGATTTCTCAGGCGGAGGAGATGAACAAGAGAAGGGTAAGGCTTTCGGAAAGCTGTGGGGAAATTTCAGGAGAATATCTGTATTTGTATCCGCCGGGAATTCCTTTGATTGCTCCGGGAGAGCGCATTTGTCAGGAAATTCTGGAGAATGTTTTTTTATATTTAAAACAGGGACAGACTCTTCTGGGATTAGAGGATTCTTCATGTGAATGGATTTGGGTTTGTGATAGGAATGAGAAAAAGGAGGAGTAGACAGATGGGGAAAATATTTTATGTAATGGGAAAAAGTTCCTCTGGAAAAGATACGATTTTTGAAGATCTGATGGAAAGAGAAGAACTGGGACTAAAAAGGATGGTGTTATATACCACCAGACCGATTCGGGAAAAGGAGACAGATGGAGTGGAGTATCATTTTGTGGATGAGGATGCTCTTAGTAAGCTGGAAAAGCAGGGGAAAGTAATTGAATGCAGGGCTTATGATACCATAGAAGGAATTTGGAAATATGCTACTGTGGACAGTAATGATCTTCATTTAGAAAGAGAAGATTATCTTGCAATAGGTACTTTGGTTTCCTATCAAAAGCTTCGGACTTATTTTGGGGAAGAAAAGATGGTTCCTATTTACATAGAAGTGCGGGATGATTTAAGGCTGGAGCGGTCAATCAAAAGAGAACGAAAGCAGAAAAATCCAAACTATGAGGAGCTTTGCAGGCGTTTTTTGGCGGATACCGCGGATTTTTCCGAGGAAAAGTTAAGGGAAGCAGGAATTCAGAGACGTTTTCAAAATAATTTGGACAGATCCTTGTGTATGGATGAGGTGGCAGAATATATCAGATCGGTAAAATAATAGAAGTTGTTTTGAAAAATTGCTAAATAATTAGAATTTGTTTAGGTAATTGTGAAAATCTATGATATAATGAGAATAGCAGCAGATTCATAAAGCTGCAGAGAATCTATCAATAGACAAGGGGCGAGTGCATATGTCAGGATTTAAAGATGTTGTGGGACATAAACAGATCATAAACCACTTGGTAAGTGCAATGAAATTAAAGAAAGTTTCCCATGCTTATATATTTAACGGAGAAAAAGGTTCTGGAAAAAGAAGTCTGGCCAATGCATTTGCTATGGCATTGCAATGTGAACAGCAAAATGGAGAGGCCTGTGGCAACTGCAGATCCTGTAAGCAGGCTGAGAGTGGTAACCATCCGGATATTATTCGGGTGATTCATGAAAAGCCAAACAGTATTGGTGTGGATGAAATTCGGACGCAGGTGGTAAATGATGTTCAGGTGAAGCCTTATAGTGGTCCTTATAAAATTTATATTATTCCGGATGCGGAAAAGATGACCGTGCAGGCGCAAAATGCTCTGCTGAAGACCATAGAGGAACCGCCATCTTATGCGGTGATCATACTATTGACTACCAATGCGGAGCAGTTTTTGCCCACCATTTTGTCCAGATGCGTAACCTTGGCGTTGCGTCCTATTCCGGATGAGCAGGTGAAGCATTATTTAATGGAACATGTACAGATACCAGACTATCAGGCGGATGTATGCGTGGCATTTGCCCAGGGAAACATAGGAAAGGCTGTACAGCTGGCGTCCTCAGAGCAATTTATGGAAATAAAGGCAGCGGCTCTTCACCTTTTAAAGAATATACCGGACATGGAGATACACGAGATGATTGGACTGGTCAAATCGATCTCGGAATTTAAGATGGAGATCACGGATTATCTGGATCTTCTGGCTGTGTGGTACAGGGACGTACTCTATTTTAAAGCTACTAAGGATGGAAACGGACTGATTTTCCAGGAATATGTTCAGGAAATTTCCGCACAGACGAACCGTGGTTCTTATGAGGGAATGGAACGGATAATAGAGGCATTGCAGAAGGCTAAGACCAGGCTAAACGCAAATGTGAATTTTGATTTAACAATGGAACTTCTGTTCCTGACCATAAAGGAGAATTTAGTGCAATGATAAAGATTATCGGCGTGCGGTTTCGAAACGCAGGCAAGGTTTATTATTTTAATCCTAAGAAGCTTCCTATCCGAAAAGGGGATCATGTGATTGTGGAGACAACCAGAGGCGTGGAATATGGCACAGTGGTTGCGGATCCCAGGGAAGTGACAGATGACAGGGTAGTCCAGCCGTTAAAACCGGTCATCCGGCTGGCTACACCGGAGGATGACGAAAAGATGCAGGAAAATAAAGAAAAAGAGAAAAAAGCCCTGCGGATTTGTCATGAAAAGATTCGAAAACATCAGCTGGATATGAAGCTGATTGATGCGGAATATACCTTTGATAATAACAAAGTATTATTTTATTTTACGGCAGACGGCAGAATTGATTTTCGGGATCTGGTAAAGGATTTGGCCGCTGTGTTTAAGACCAGAATTGAGCTTCGTCAGATTGGAGTCAGAGATGAAACCAAGATTATGGGGGGAATCGGGATCTGTGGAAGGCCTCTTTGTTGTACCACCTATTTATCTGAATTTATTCCGGTTTCCATCAAGATGGCAAAAGAACAAAATTTGTCTCTGAATCCTACTAAGATTTCCGGGGTCTGTGGGAGACTGATGTGCTGTCTGAAAAATGAGGAAGAGACCTACCGGTATTTGAACAGCAGACTTCCAGCTGTGGGAGATTCCGTTCAGACTAAGGACGGGCTGAAGGGAGAGGTGTTAAGTGTTAATGTACTGCGTCAATTGGTGAAGGTATTGGTAAACGTCAATGACGAAAAAGAGCTTCGTGAGTATGAGACAGATCAGTTAATTTTCAAACCAAAAAAGAAAAAGGAAAAGAACCGAAACGCCTCCGACAAGGAGCAAAAACAGGCGGAAAAAGAGCTTCGCAAACTGGAGGCTATGGAGAAAAAAGAAGGGAAATCAAAATTAGATGACAATTAAGTTATATCCTGGTGAGCGTCTGGACGATCTGGAGAGAAACGGATATAAGATTATTCAGCATGAAAATAAATTTTGTTTTGGCATGGATGCTGTGCTGCTTTCCGGATTTGCCAGGGTAAAAGAGGGGGAACAGGTACTGGATCTGGGAACAGGTACCGGAATCATCCCCATCCTTTTGGCCGGGAAAACCAGGGGAAGACACTTTACAGGATTGGAAATCCAAAGAGAAAGTGCAGATATGGCAATGCGGAGTGTGCGGTATAATCACCTGGATGAGCGCATTTCCATCATAGAGGGAGACATAAGAGAAGCCGACACTTTATTTCGTGCGGCTTCTTTTGATGTGATTACCTGTAATCCGCCTTATATGACGGAACATCATGGACTGGTTAACCCGGGTCAGCCGAAGGCCATTGCCCGTCATGAAATTTTATGTACGCTGGAAGATGTATTGACTCAGTCCGCAAGATTATTAAAGCCAGGAGGAAAATTTTATTTAGTACATAGACCCTTCCGTCTGGCAGAAATCATGAGCGGTATGGTGCGATTGGGACTGGAACCAAAAAGAATGCGTCTGGTGTATCCCTATGTGGATCGGGAACCCAATATGGTACTTCTGGAGGGACTTCGGGGAGGAAGATCCAGAATTACGGTGGAAAAGCCGTTGATTGTATACAGCAAGCCAGGCGTCTATACGGAGGAAATTTATGAAATCTATGGATACTAATCGGGAAGGCCAGGAGAATCATATGCAGGGAATGTTATATTTATGCGCAACGCCCATTGGAAATCTGGAAGATATCACCATGCGTGTGATCCGTACCTTAAAGGAAGTGGATGTGATAGCAGCGGAGGATACGAGAAATACCATCCGGTTGTTGAATCACTTTCAAATTCACACCCCCATGACAAGCTATCATGAATACAATAAGATCGAAAAAGCATATGATCTGATTGGACAGATGAAAAAGGGCAAGCAGATCGCGCTGGTGACAGACGCAGGGACCCCGGGAATATCGGATCCGGGGGAAGAACTGGTACGTATGTGCCATAAGGAGGGGATAATGGTAACTTCCTTGCCGGGAGCGGCTGCCTGCGTGACGGCTCTGACTCTGTCAGGGCTTCCTACCAGAAGATTTTGTTTTGAGGCCTTTTTGCCCAGGGATAAGAAGGAGTGTGCACAAATCCTGGAAGAATTAAAAATGGAAACCAGAACTATAGTGCTTTATGAGGCACCCCATCATCTCAGAAAGACGCTGGATTTACTCTATAAGACGCTGGGAAATCGAAAGCTTACGCTGTGCAGAGAGCTGACCAAAAAATATGAGACAATCCTGGTGACAGACCTGAAAGGCGCTATGGAATATTATGAAAAAGAAGAGCTAAGAGGAGAATTTGTATTGGTGTTAGAGGGCAAAAGCAGGCAGGAGAAGCTGAGTGAAGAAAGGAGGAAATGGGAAAAGTTAACGATTCAGGAGCATATGGAGTATTATTTGGAGCAGGGAATGGAAAAAAAAGAGGCCATGAAACGGGTGGCAGTTGACAGAAAAGTCGGAAAAAGGGAAGTATATCAGGCACTTTTGGCGGAAAAAAAAGAGACCGTTTGCGATAAAAAAGAAACCATTTGAACCTAAGTACTTGAATTTTTATAAAAACTTGTATATTATAATAAAAGGACTTTTGTATCTAAAAAAATGCAAAGTGAGTTTATCCATGCTAAATTATAGCGGATGGTTGACAGATGAATCCTCCTAATACGGAGAAAATGTCTTGTTTAACATAGAATGTAAAGGAGGGGACGTAATAAGAAAAAATCTATTTTCTTTTCAATCATATGCGGAAAGCCGGAGGGGAATGGCTTGAGTGTATGTTAATATAGATGAAAACCCGAAGAAATAAAGGGAAAAGGAGGAAAGTAAATGGAAAAAATAATAAAGAGAAGAATTCTTCCATTTGTACTGGCGATTACCATGCTCTTGGGGAATCTGTATTTGCCGGGAAAAACGGTAGAGGCGGCACCGACAAATTCATATGATGTAGCTATCGATAGTGATACGATTGAGCATTTGCATTTTGTTTTAATGGATGAAGATAATAATGAATTAAGCAAAGTGCCGATAGGTGATGAAGATTTTTATCTAAAGCTCAAATTTGATCCAGGATATATGCTGAATCCAAATGTTTCAACAATTCATTATTCTATATATACATCCTATTATGGGTATCAGCCTGATTTGCCAGAAACAATTGATCCTGATTATAATGAGGATACTGTTAAGCTGGAGTGGTTTGATGGTGAAAATGGAGAAGAAGGCTTTTGGCGCTTGAAGGCATCCTTAGTCGATGAGGCTAGTACCAGTAAAACAGCGGTAATTGAATACTGTAACATGACTATTACGGATGCAAATGCAAACGTACCGACGGTTGTGCCAAAAACTGGAGTAGTTGGGGTTAAGAAACCAGATCAGTCAAATTATAAGGTATATGAAGTAGGCAACACAGACCCTGTGCCAGTAGATGAAGATGTCACAATCCCTGTAGATGTAGGTGACATGGTACAGCTAAAACTAGTAGCTGAAGAGGGATATATTTTTAATGAACTGCCAGGATGCACGATTTTCAGAGAAGGTTCAGACACCACGGATACTGGATATGTATCAAATGTCACATATACCATGGGCGGTGGAAACAAAGATGCATATCTTAGCTTTGTAGTAAATGCAGGCGGTACGTATTCAGTTGAATTTAGTGATAAAGGGCAAGGGGGCGGAGATATTACAGGAGAAGATCCTAACGCACCCGATAGTTACGCTGTAGTACTTCCGAAAGTAGAGAATGCCAGCGTAATAGGAGCACCTAAAGTTGCCCATACTGCGACGGAATATTCTTTTACGATTACACCGGATAGCGGCTATGATATCGGAAACTTAAAAATCTTCTGTAATGGATTTGAAATTCCTTCTATTGAGTCTAATGGAGTTTATACATACAAAGTATCTCCATTAGAAAATTATGTTCAGAACGATCAGTTGGTGTTTGAAGCCACAGGTGCTCTATCAGTTCCCGCTATTGACAGAGTCCTTGTAAGTATTGACAATCAGATTGCCAATACCCAGCTTTTGAATCAGGACGGAACGGATTTTATATCTTCAGTGGAATCAGCAGCCGGAGAGATCATTACCATCGGACTGAAGGCAGAGGAGGATTATGTACTTCCGGCTATTAATAATATTCAGTTTTCTGATGCAGATGGCGATGTTGATGTAATTGGAAACTACTATTCTGATGGAATTTATTACTTTGAAATCCAGATTCCGGACGATGCTTCTGACGTATATGAGCTGAACATAGTCGGCGGAAGCGGAGATGCAGAAAAAGAGACCTACACCGCAACCGTATTTATGCAAAATGGTTTAATAGCCAGAGCGGATGCAGAAGAAATTGCGAATTCTGTGCAAATAGGAGATTATAGTAAATATACCTTTGAAGTTAAAGCTGGAGCCAACCTGAATGTTACGGCAGCAGCGTCTGAGGGATACAGCCTCGATGACGGAGTAAAGGTTTCCAGTACTCCTGTAGAAGGAAAGCTTCAGGATCTTACTTATACCATCGAAAATCTCAGACAGGACGTAACAATCTCCTTTAGTTTCGGTGGAGACGGAAGTGGGAAGGAAGCGCATAAGGTTACGCTGAAAGCAGCGGAAGGCTATTCTATCGTAGACGGAGAGGGGCAGGATCTAACAGGTATTATTGAAATGACAGAGGATGAATCCTACACCTTCTATGTAAAGGTAAACGAGGGATATGCATTCCCTGATGACTTCATGATGTATGCGGAGTCTGCTACAAATAATCCCTGCACGGTACAGTATGTATCTGTAAGTGGAAATGAGATCAAGGTTGTAGTAAGCAATGTGAAAGATGATGTGACACTTAGTACAACGACCCGTGGTGCAACAGGCAGCGATCCTACGCCTCCTGTCGTTAAGAAGAGCAGTGTCTATATTGCAACCGGCAATCATCTGAAAGCTTACAAAACATTAGATGAATGGAAAAACGGAGGCCCATCCATCAATTTGGCAGAAGTGAACTACAATGCTGACTTTGAATTTTATGTAGTTACAGATGCAGGTTATATGATAGGGGAGGATCGGCTTCAGGTTTCTCCGGATAATGTAACCGTTTTGGAAGTTGGTACGGTTACAAATAATAATAATGAAGTTTATTATGCAAAAGTCAGAGTCAGAGGCGTGACAGATACCACTCTTGTAAAGATAGATGGAGCTGTTATTGATGACTCTAAAACGACTTATACTGTGTCAATTACTAACCGGATAAAGGGAATTAACATCACCGGAGATTTTAATATTTATGGAGAGGGAGAATTCCCAACGATTCCATCACATGTTATTGTGGTGCGGGAGACGGATGAAAAAGTTGTAAATAGAAATGGAAGCGTTCAATTTACAGCGACCAGCATGGATGGATATACGTTTGGCAATTTTAAGGTTCTTGTTGAGGGAAAAGAACTGGAGCCTGTACGGGAATCTGATACGGAAAGAATCTATAGAATCGAAAACATACAAAGTGATTTGGATATTATTTTAGACGGTTCCGGAGAGGCACAGGAAAGAAAAGTTGTCTTCACATCCAGTGTTGGAAATACATTCTTTACGGATGCCCAGGGAGAAAACATTACAGAGATGAGAGCGCTTCCGGGTGAGACAATCACGTTCTATGTGGAGTCACCGGAAGGAACAAAGCTTCCGGCAACGTTACGTGGGGATGCAAAAATTGGTACGGAATCGGATGGTGAAATCAGCAATCGTATCTTCGTGGAAGATAATAAATGTCGCTTTATCTATAAGGTAGCAGATGAAAATATATGGGATGACATTTATATTGATGTGAGCGCTCCTAATGGAACCTCGGGAGAAGACGATCCTGTAGTAGGAGTTTCTCGTACTGTGACCATTCAACTTCCAAAAGGAATTTCCGCAACGGTTCTTCAGAATGGTCAGACAGTAAGTCTTAGAGAGGCAGATTATAAGGGCGAGGACTATAGTGTCTGGTATTTTGAGGTTGAAAATGGAACAGACGTGGATATCTGTCCATACATTGATGATGAGGCAAACTATGCGGTTGCAGAGGGTGGACTGAAGGCATGGACTACAGAAGGAGTGCTTACGCCCAACGAAGAGGGAACCATCTTCCGACTGGAAAACGTAAAAGCGGATACATTAGTTGGATTTGATGCGGAAAGTCTTGCTTATGTGGGAAGAAAACTGTTCTTCTCAGCAGCAGAAGGAGTTGAGCTTTTTGCCGCAGATGGCAGTAATCTGCCGGATGCAGGAGTTCCGGTATCAGAGGGAGAGCCTTGTGTATTTATAATCCAGGCCGCAGACGGATACGAGCTGGATATGAATACTCTGCAAGCAGTATGCGACAGTGCAACGGTGGAAATTCTGTCTAAGAATGCATCATCAGCTGTAGCAGTTGCGATTCCCGGAGCTGAGGATGGAACCGTGAAGGTGAGCGGTGCAAAGAAAGAGAGCCATAGAGTGACTCTGGCTGCTGCTGCCGGATATTCCATTGTGGATGAGCAGGGGAAAGACTTAACAGGAGTTCTTGAGGTAACGAAGGATGATATCACCACTTTCTATGTAAAAGTAGAAGAGGGCTATCAGTTCCCGAATGACTTTATAATGTATGCGGATCCCGCAGCTAAGAGTATGGTTCAGTGTGTAGCTGTGGATCATACTACAAGAAAGATCGTGGTTACCAATGTAACAGAGGATCTGACGCTGACAACCACTACAACCAGCGCGATCACCGGAAATCCTGGAACAACGGAGCCCACATCTCCGGAGAAAGAAAAGAGTACAGTTTACGTTGTAGCAGGCGAGCACCTGAAAGCTTATAGTAAAATCAATCCTTCCGAGCTTTATATGGATACAGAAGTTTCGTATGGAGAGGATCTGGAAGTATACGTAATTGCCGATACGGGATATAAGATTGACGGCAACACGCTTACAGTGACTCCTGATGGGGTAGAAGTGATTGAAACTGGTAAAACAGAAAAAGATAACTATTATGCAAAACTCAAAGTCATAAATGTAACGGACGATATGATCGTTAAGGTAGGTGGAGCAGTAATTGACGATGAAAAGACGACCTATGAGGTGAACTTAACCAATACAGCTCCAATCGACGGAATTCGCATCACAGGCGACTTTACATTGCCAGCGGTAGATGGAGGAGCTGTGGATACGCAGGAAACAGTTTACAGAACTGGAAGCGTTTCTTTCACAGCCGCTTTGGATACCGGATACTCTGAGTTTGGTGATTTTAAGGTAATGGTAGACGGTAGGACAGTAGAACCTACCGAGACAACTTCTACAGAGCGCGTTTATATTCTTTCTGATATTGTGAGCGATCTGGAGGTTACCCTGATCGGTTCACCTGAGGAAGAGAGCCGTACCGTTAATCTGAGCACAGATATCAGTAATACGATCATCACCAATGAAGAAGGAAATCAGATTTCCGAAATCAGCGGACATCCCGGAGAGTCTGTTACCTTCTATGTGGAATCACCGGAAGGAACCAAGCTGCCGGCTGGTATTGAAGCTGAGGTAACAATTGGTACTCAAAACCCAACGAAGCTTGCCAAAGATTTCTTCGTGTCTGTAAATAAATGCAGATTTACCTATAAGATCCCGACAACGAATTTGGGAGAAGATATTAATCTGGTAGTAAAAGCAAACGCTGCAGGCGGAGGAAGCGGAGAAGTTGAAACTGAGAAGTATGTAGTAACCGTACAGCTTCCCACAGGGCTGTCTATGAATGTGCTTCAAAATGGAGAGATTTTATCTAACGCGGCGGCTGTTCGTCAGGTATCCATCAACGGAACCATGTATACCGTATGGGTATTTGAGGCGGAATATGGCAAAGATGTGGACATCTGCCCATATATTAATAATGAAGCAGATTACAAGATTGCAGAGAACGGATTTACCGCATGGACCACAGAGGGTACCCTGACTCCGAATGAAACAGGAACAATTTTCCGTTTGACGGATGTACAGGCTGACGCTTTAGTAGGTTTTGATGCTGACAGCGTGGTTTATACAGGAAGAAAATTATTCTTCACAGCAGGGGAAGGCATTGTTCTGACAGATAACACCGGAGCCGGTATTGCAGCCGACGGAGTACAGGTGAGAGAAGGCGAGCCATATGTATTTACGATCACCGCAGCCGACGGGTACACACTGGATTTGGATGCCATCAGCGCAGTATGTGAAAATGCAGCCGTTGAAATGATAAACAAGAGTGCAGCAGGCTGCACCGCAGTGGTAATTCCGGGAGCAGAGGATTCCACCATCCACGTATCCGGGGCAGTGGCAAGTCAGTATGATGTACAACTTATGGCCGGCCAAGGATTCAAACTGGTAGATGCGGAAGGTAACGATGTATCCGGAACCGTCAAGATGAAGGCAAACGACACGTATACCTACTATGTAGAGGCACAGGAAGGTTATGAATTTGGCGAAGGATTTGGGCTGACGGTAGTTCCGAATGCCAATGCTTCCTGCAGTGTGGTTTCCACAGAGAATGCTTCCCGCAGAAAAGTGGAAGTCAGCAGCGTGACAGGAGATGTGACCATTTCTGTCCCTGATGCGGCAATTGCTGAAAATCAGGTGATCGTATCCACGGCTGAGCATTTGCGGGCATATGAAGACGTAAATGAAAATACGCCACTGGATGTGACAAGCGTGGTTTATAACGAAAATCTGGAGTTTTATGTAGTTGCGGATGCCGGTTATATGATCACAAAAGAAGATTTAAAGATTGAGGGCGGCAATGTATCCCTGGTGGAAATTGGCAAAAATGCTAACGGCAAATGGTTTGCCAAGCTCGTGGCGGCTTCCGTGAAAGAAGAAACCATCATCCATGTAAGCGGAGCGGTTGTAGATCCAGATAATACTTACTATACCGCGACTCTGGCAAATAATGTGGCATTAGAAGGTATAGATATTTCAGGCGCCTTTACACTGAATGATACAGAACCCAGCAACCTGAATGCAACGGTGGCTATGGGAGAAAGCTTAAGTTTTACCGCAACCACAAAAGCTGGATACAATTTCAACGACTTTGCTGTATGGTGCGGAAACGAGGAAGTGATTCCATCCAGTACAAGTGGAACAAGCAGAACTTACATTATTGAAAATGTTCAGTCTGATCTCTTCATTCGACTTACCGGCACTGCCGAAAAGAATGAGAGAAGAATTGAACTGATTACAAACGTAGACGGAACCACCATAACGGATGAAAATGGGAATCCTATTACAGAGCTGAGTGGAACGCCAGGAGAAGCACTGATCTTTTATGTGGAATCCGCAGAGGGAACAAATCTGCCTGCAGACCTGAAAGCTACAGAATCCTTTGTTGGTATTTTAGGTTCTACAACGGATTTGGATAACCGTTTCTTTGTAGCAGCCAATAAGTGCAGATTTGTCTATACGGTATCGGAAGAAAATCTGGGCGAGGATATTCGAGTGGAAGTTTCTTCAGAAGGACAGGTTACCAAGGAACAGTACAATTTAACCATCCAGCTTCCGGAAGGGCTGTCCATGACCGTAATGGATAATAATACGGAGATTCAGGCTACTAAGGTGAATACCATTACCGTAAACGGGGCTACCTATACCGTTTGGACTATGTCTGTCGAACACGGAACAAATGTAGATATTTTCCCGTATGTGGCAGAGGCAGATCAGGACGACTACAGAATTTCTGAAAACGGTCTGAAGGCATGGACTACGGCAGGTAACCTGACGCCAAACGCAACAGGCGACATATTCCGTCTGGAGAATGTGATGACGGATACTTTGGTTGGCTTTGATGCGAACAGTGTGGTAAAGCTTGGTAAGAAGCTTACCTTTGAAGCACCGGTGGGCATGGTTGTTTATGATGAAACCGGAGCCGTAATTCCGTCAGATCAGGCAATCCTTGTAAAAGAGGGTCAATACTATGCATTCTCTATTGGTGCGGAAGCAGGCTATTATCTGAACCTGGATAAAGTGACTGCCACCAGTGACCAGGCAGAAGTAATCTTCACTTCCATGGGGACGGATAAGTGCTACGGCATTGTGAAGATGGGCAGCGTGGATGCAACGGTAACTCTGACCGGAGCGGAAAGCGCAACCTTTAAGGTGACATTGCCGGCAGATCTGGAAGGAGCTATCTTCCACGGAGAAAATACAGCAACGGTAAATCAGGAGTATGTACTTACCCTTACCGTGAAAGACGGATATAATATCGGCAGTCTGGACGTACTGGTAAATGGAACGATCCTGAATGCGGAAAAGACAGACGATCATACTTATACTTATACGGTACCTGCTTCCTTCGTAACAGGAGATCTGGTCTTTACCACCACAGGAGCTCTGGAGAAGGAATACTACACAGTTGACATTGCGAACCTGATCGATGGTGCGGTAGTGACGGATCTGACAGGTCAGCAGATTACGAAGATCCAGGGGATAACTTACGGACAGACCGTGAACTTCCTGCTGAAGGCTGAGGAAGGAAGAGAGCTGCCTGCGGCCAATACTATCACAGTTACGGCTAATGGTACAGTGGTATTTAATACCATCTCCGAATATGGGGATGATGTATACCTGGTAACCTATGAGGTTACGGACAATACGATGCTGACCCTGGCAGGAACTACCAGTACCGTGACAAATCCGCTGGCATTCTATGTACAGGAAGGTATTGAGGTAAATGCGGATATTATCACAGGTGGAGTTGTGAACAACCAGGTAATCACAGGCGCTGACAATGTGGTATCTGCTGGAAACGTGGACTATAATTCTGATTTGAGCTTTACTGTATCGGTAGATGAAAACATGTACAAGATCGCAGAAGGTGGAATTCAGATCAGCGTAATCCCGGCTTCTTATGAAGTGACGGCTACCGGAGAAAATAGCTATACCGTCTCCGGCCTGAAAGCACCCGTAATTATCAGTGTGACGGGGGTTGAGAGACTGGATGTTTACAAGGTGGCGTTTGATCAGAGTGAGGCCTTTGAAATCAACAATACCAAGGTGAATGAGACAGACGAAAGTTTGACCAATAACTGGCTGTATGCGGATGAAGGCGACAGCGTGACCTTCAATTTAGTAAAGAATAGCGCTTACTCTGACTCTATCATTGAACTTGCTGCCAGCAATGGACAGGAGTTGAGAAAGGTAAGCACAGACGGACTTATCACGATCTATGAGATCAAGAATGTAACGGCGGATACGGTGATTTCTGCAACCGTGCAGGATAAGGTGACGGTGGTTGACAATACCAACGCGTTTGCGGACGGGCAGTTCACCATTACCACCACGGATGAAGACGTGACGGAAGAAAATCAGAATAGTCTGGCAACGAACAAGACTCTGTACGTACCGACAGCTACAGAAGTAACGTATACCATTACTTACAATGAGCCTGAGAAGTTTAACGGCAGCGAGCCGGCTTTGGTTTACACAGATGCGAACAACACGCAAAAAGCGATTACACTGGAGACTGTGGACGCCGAAAAGGGTATCTATACCTTTACCTTGAATACCAAGGGTAATACTACCATTGAAATTACAGACGCTCTGGTGACCAACGAGTATGTAGTAAGCGTAAGCGAGGACAGTGTACCGGAAGCACAGATTCAGGTGGACGGAGTTGCTCTGAGTGATGTTAACAATAAGGTGAAACATGGCGAAAACTTTGCCTTTACTGTAAGTTTGCCGGAAGAGTATGTGGAGGATGCCATCGTGGTAACCGCTAATGGTACGGTTCTGGAGCGCAGCGAGGCAGGTAACTACATTATTGAAAATGTAACGGCAGATCAGGTAATTAAGGTAAGCAACCTGGTAGTAAAGACTTACAGGGTGACCTTACCCACAGAGGTGAACGGACTGTTGAATATCGATCCTGCAGGAACTACCATTGTAGAGCATGGAGATACCTTTACCTTCCAAATTGAGAAGGATCTGATTCATTATCCCAACTCCGAGCCGGTATTTACGGCTACTAACGGTTATACTGTAGTAACGGTAGACGCGGAAGAAGGAATCTATAAGGTAGAAGATATTAAACACGATGTGGATATCAATATTACGATGGATAAGTATACCCTGCTGGTAGTACGCGAAGGCGTAATTGAAGGCAAAGATGTGGATCTTCTCGGAGAAGACGGAATGTCTGTGGAAGTGGTAAGTGAGACAGGAAGCTATATTGACGTGACTAAGAACGTGAAGATTGCCCTTAATTATGACAAGAACGTATACGAGAGCGTAGTTCTGGAATTGAACGGAGAGACGCTGACAGATGCGGACGGAGACGGATATTACATCATTCCTAAGCAAAAGGACAGTGGAGTCCTGAAAGTGATTGCTACACCGAAGAGCTTTACCATTGATATCAAAATGGACTCTGCAGGTATCACCATGGTGGATGCCAAGACAGGAGGACAGGAGATTGCCCGTTTCGATCCGAGTCTTGGTCTGAATGGAACAACAATTGTCAGCATCAAACCGGAGATCGCTTATGGAGATTCCTATACCTTCTGCCTGAACGTACCGGAGGCCTACAAATGGTCAAGACCTACTTTCACCTACTCCTATCTGGATACAAACGGTGAACTGATATCTACGGTACTGAAGGATAACGATGGCGTATATGTCATCAACAATATCGTGGCAGACGGCAAGCTGACCATGGAGACGCTGGATAAGGTAGTGGTAAAGGCTCCTCTGACCGAGATGCTTGGCTTGATCACACCTTATGTGTTGAATACCAGAAACGATCAGTATGAACCTGTGACTGACTATGAGAAGTCACCGGCCAACAATACGCTGACCTTCTATGCACCTACCAATAAGCGCTTCCAGTTAAAGATTGATATGCCGGAAGGCTACAATAAGTCCAATGTAACGGTTACAGAAAATGGTATTGCCATGGAAGAGTACCAGGTACAGTATGGACAGAAGGATGCGGACGGAAAGACAACGGTAGATAATTATTACTTTACCAGTAACAATCCTCTGGCTGGCGAGACCGAAGTGGTTGTGGGTGGCATTCAGAAGAATACCTATGTGGTAACGCTTCCGTTCACCCAGGAAGGAATTACCGTCGGAGTGGTTAGCGGCGATCCTAAGTCCGTTCCATATGATGGAACCTTCCAGTTCACGGTAACCAAAAACTTTGGATATACCCAGTCCAACATTGTTGTGAAGACAAACGGACAGGTATTGACTCCTAATGCAAACGGAGTTTACACGATTAACAACATTCGCCAGAATCAGAATGTGACGGTAGACGGCGTGAGACTGAACGTATACACGGTAACTTATCCGGTTATCGAAGGCCTGACCATCAAGGAAGTATGGCCCTGCAATCCGGATGCAGTGACTCACGGAACAGACTTTAAGTTTAAAGCAAACCTGCATAAGGGATATAAGGGATCCAGAATTACCGTAAAGGTAGGACGTACCACGTTGTATCCGGATGCCAATGGCATTTACACGATCCCGAATGTGGACGATTATAAGACCATCACGGTAACAGGCGTTCGCAAGGATGTGGAAATTGTAGTGGATGATGAGACCCTGAGAGCAGGTGATTCCACACATGTGGAGGTGCTGAATGTGCCGGCGGGATCCAGTCTGGAACTGCATAACAACAATCCGAGAGTAGCCGTTCTGGATCAGGATGGAAATCTGTACTGCCGCAAGGGAGGAACAGCCAAACTGATCGCTACCACTTACGAGTATGGCGAGCGGGTTGTGACCACAAAGAAGATTAAGATTAAAAAGACCAGTCTTACCTTTAGAAAGACGGACGGAACCTATAAGGTTGGAAAGCTGTATTATGAGATTATCCTGGGGCCGAGAGGAAGCAGAGATGGTCTGGTAAGAGTGGCAACCAATCAGGACGTGGCGCTGATCGGCAAGAAAGTGACGATCCCGAATAAGGTGAAGATCAAAGGCAAGACCTATAAGGTAACCGAGATCGAAGCCGGAGCATTCTCCCACATGAAGCAGATTCAGGAAGTCAATATTCCGAGATATGTGCATACAGTTTCCAGTTCCGCATTCTTAGACTGTAAGAATCTGACCAAGTTTACGATTCATAAGAGAAATCAGTACTTCCGTACCATCGAGGACGGAGCCTGCCTGGTATACAAGAACACCATCCGCGCATATCCCAGCGCATCCGGTAAGTTTGTAGCGCCAAGCGGTATCCATACCATCGGCGAGTATGCGTTTATGGAAACAGACGTGACGGAAGTGGTTCTTCACAAGAACGTGAAGAAGGTTGGTTCTTGTGCATTTGCTTACTGCAACAAGTTAAAGAAGATTACCTTTAAGAACAAGAGGGCAAGATCCCTGTGCTGTAGCTGCGTGGTGGATGATGTATATTACAAGTGTGTGGTATACGTGCCGAAGAAGTCCTATAAAGAGTATAAGAAGATCTTCAATGACGGACAGATCAGCAAGCAGTTAAAGGTTCGCAAGATAAAATAATAAGTTGGGTTAGAAAGGGAGAGAGCATCTATGCTAAAAAAAATTGAAAAGTCACTGGTGGCAGTCATGCTGATTGCGGCCGTGATGTTAAATGGCTCTCCTATGAATGCAACTGCTGACACGCCGGGGGCAAATGCTCCCGGCGTTGTGGCTGAAAAAACTTCAGCTGATCATGGCGAGAGAAAGGCGATAGAGCCTGTGACAGTGCTTGGACCAGAGGGCCAGGAGACCCGGGAAGAAATATCTGAAACAGTGGAGACAAACCCGGAAGAGACAGAAGCTGTCAGCACAGAGACCGTTGAAATCGGGGGAATGGAGACCATTTCCGACGATACGGAGATGATTGGTGAGCAAGCAGATTCCAAGCTGTCTGAGGAAGAAACAGAATCTGAATTGTTGCATCCGGAAACTCAGGATACGGAAATGGTTTTCACCGAGACAGAAACCACCCTTACCGAAGAGGAAAGTGAAACGAATGACCAGGAGACAGAGTCATCGCAGCATTTACAGGAGGAAACAGAAGCTTTTCCGCAGTTCGAGGGAAAAGGTGAAGAGACAGAGGAACAAAAACCCTCTGTGATTCTGGTTCCTCAAGAGTCTGTGGAGACAGAAGTATTATCTGAGAGCGGTCAAGACCCGGAAGGTGAAAGCAGAGAGGCCAGGTACCGGATTACTTTCAGAAATGGAAATCAGGGATTGGGATTCACAGATCTGCTTGGTAATTATCTTTCTGCGGATGAGGTTTTGGCGGGAGAGGATTACCGCTTCTGTATAGACCGGGATGGAGATCAGCTTCAGGCAGAAGTGACGGTTCTGGATACGTATACTGATGAATACGGTGTAACTCAGACCAGAGAACTGCTTCCAACCGGAGAGGTGTACGCGATTACAAACGTGGCCGAGGATCACAGCATTCATCTGGAAACGAGACAAGTTCTGACTGTTCAATTGCCATCTGAAGGGGTATCTCTGATGGAGATAGAGGCCTGTATGGCAGATGGTTCAGAAGCCGGACTGTCGGAAATAGGGAGCCAGGTACCCAATCAGAAACAGTATCTGGTGGATGAAGGTGCTTTTGTGCATCTGAAACTCCAGGTGGCAGAGCAGTACCGGGATCAGAGTCCGGTGGTTTTGCAAGGGGAAAGTCCTTTAATGGCACAGAAGGGGGAAAGTCCCAGAGTATATGTATATGATACAAACATGGGAATCTCAAGGGCTACCACTCTGGCTGTACAGGAGGTTCAAAAGAATACTTACAAGGTAATTTTACCGGCCATAGAGGGTGGGCTGATCCAGGAAATAAATGGATATAACGCCAATGCAGTTGTCAGCGGCGGTTCCTATCAATTCAAGCTGACCATAGAGGAGGATTATCAAAAGTCTGTTCCGGTAGTGACAGCTAACGGAAAGGTACTCTCAAGCTCTGATGGCGTTTACACAATTTTTGATATTACACAGGACCAAAAGATAGAGATAACAGGAATACAAAAATCTTATTATAAAGTAGAACTACCGGTCCAGGAAGGATTTTATTTACTGTCCCAGCAGGGCTACGAGGCAGGAAGGATTGCCTACGGAGAGGATTATAAGTTCCGTCTTGAACTAAAAGATGGGTACGAAAAGTCTCCGGTTCAAGTGTATGTGGATGGTTCGGTTCTTGGGGCGGACGAAAATGGAGTCTATACCATTGCGGATATCAAATCAGATAAGAAAGTAACCGTAAAAGGGATTCGCCGGAATTTGGTGATCCAGGTCAGCGCTTCTTCTGTGCGGGTGGGAGAAAAGCTAAAGGTTACCGTTTTAAATGTGCCCGAAGGATACCAGGTGAATCTCCATAACTGTACGCCAACCAAGGCCATTCTCAGCAAAGAGGGAAGGCTGACAGGAGCGAAAAAAGGTTCTGTAAAGCTGATTGCCACAGCAACAAAAGGAAAAGATAAGCTGGAGGCAGTAAAGAGGGTAAAAATTAAAAAGGCGGCAAAGAAAAAACTGCGTATAGAGGAGAGAAGCTTCCAGGTGGATGGAATCAACTACAAGGTGATGAAGGCTGCCGGAAGGAAGAGCAAAGGAAGCGTGGTAGTGGCCAACAATCAGGGAAATCGAAATCTGGAACCGGATGTCAGAATACCGTCTGTAGTATCCAGAAAAGGTCGTTCTTATCGGGTAACAGGAATTGAGGCAAATGCGTTTTACGGTGTAAGTTCCGTTCGTTCCGTGACCATACCGAAGTCTGTATCCAACATCTCTTCCACGGCATTTGTAAAATGTCGCAACTTAATTGCGTTCCACGTAGCTTCCGGGAACAGTCGCTATCGGGGGGCAGATAATCTTCTTCTGAGCAAGGATGGCAAGACGTTAATTGCCTATCCAAGCGCAGAAGGTGAGGTGACTATAGGAGGAAAGATTACCTCCATTGCTCCCTACGCTCTGTCTGCCACAAAGATTACGAAACTTACCGTGGGTTCAGGAGTAAAGCAGATTTCCGTATGCGCGTTTTCCCATACCAGTTTGTTGCGCAAGGTATATTTAAAAAATAAAAATGCCCAGACCATTCAATGTGGCTGCGCATTTGATCATGTAAATAAAAATTGTTTGGTCTATGTCCCGGAAGAGAGCCTGGATCGTTATAAAGAGGTCATTTCAGGGGATCATGGGACAAAAAGTTTAAGATACCGTGAACTTCAAGAATGACAAGAGGAACAAGAGGCAGCGCCTTTCAAAGGTGTTGTCTCTTGTTTGTTTAAATTAGTGCTTGTCTGATTAGGATAAGTATAAAAAATTCCTAAATTATAACAAAACTATTGCAAAAATATTAATAATATTTTATAATTAATAAGAAACAAGCAAATGGCAGGGAGCGGATAAGGAGGTTTGTATGAAAATATCAAAGGTAAAAGCAATGGGGCTGCTCCTTACAGCATGTATGACGGTCACCACGGTAAACCCTGGTATGGCTGTAGCTGCTGCGGAGCAGACTTCTGAGATGGAGACAGAACAAGAAGTCTTGCTTGAGGAAGAGGGGAGCGAATTTCAAAGGGAAAACAGAGCAGAATCGGAAGGTGAATCTGAGAGTGAGTCAGAAAGCGAATCCGAGAGCGAGTCGGAAAGCGAATCCGAGAGTGAGTCAGAAAGTGAATCCGAGAGTGAGTCGGAAATTACAAAAGCTGAGACACCGACAGCACAGTTTGATGCTGCAACCGGTATTTTGAGTAATGTGGATGATCAAATGCAGTATTCCATTGACGGTGGAACCACATGGATGGCTGTCACAGCTACTACCGTGGATTTAAGTAAGGAGGAGCTGGATCCTTTGAAGGACATCCGGGTGATCCGAAAGGGACAGGAAGGAGTTAGTGAAGATTCCGATATTCAGATTCTGGATTTGTATAAGCCTGCGACTCCTGCGGTACCCGTGGTAACTGCTAAGACCAGCACATCTATTACGGTAACGGCGGTTGCAGGACAGGAGTATTCTATTAAGGCATCTGCGGATACCGTGGATGGAGCCTGGGGAACGAATACGGCTTATACAGGATTAAAGGAAAATACAGAATATGTGATCAGCACCAGAGTCCCGGCGAGCGGGCTGATTCTGGCCAGCGATGTGGCAACGGTAACGGTAAAAACAGATCTTACAGATCTGGCTGTTCCTACGGGGTTAAAGGCGAAGACAGATACAGCTTCTTCTATTAATGTGAGCTGGAATGCGGTCACAGGGGCAGAGAGCTATACCTTGTATCGCTCTGCGGATAATAAGACCTTCACCCCGGTTGTGACGCAGAAGGAACTTACATATAAAGACGCAACAGGTCTGATTAGCGGAACCAATTATTATTATCGGGTTTGTGCCAATAGAGTTGTAGACGGCGTGACCAACAGCAGTGCTTTGTCTGGCTCCGTAAAGAGCAGAACCCGTATTGCGGCGCCTACTCTGAGCATCTTACAAAAGAATAAGAAGAATAAACTGACCTGGAATGAAGTGCCGAATGTGCAAGTTTACCGAATCTTCAGGTCTACCTCTAAGAATGGTCCTTATACGGCGATTGCCACAGTATCGGGAACCTCTTATTGGGATAAAAACCTGGATATCTCCAAGAAATATTATTATAAGGTTCGTGGAATCAGCCAGGTAGGCAGCAAATCTTACTATGGAATCTACTCCAGTGTAAAGAGTACAAAGAAAGTTTTAAAGCCGGTGGTTATGCTGACGGAAACTTACGGAAGAAAGGTGTATATCACCTGGGCAAAGGTAAAATATTCAGACGGAATTGTGGTGTACCGGGCAGATGGCGCATCTGGCGGTTCCTATAAGAAGGTTGCCACTTACGAGGACGGAAGAACCAAATTTGTGAGTAAGAAGAGGAAAAAAGGTAAGACATTCCGCTTTAAGGTACGTTCTTTCCGCATGATTGATGGAAAACGTGTATACGGCGCATGCAGCGCAGTTCAGAAAGTGACCATTAAATAATCAGAATTAGGGATTTTCTGGAAACAGACGAGATGAGGGGCAGTTGAGAAGGAGTTACTTTTCAACTGCCCCTCATAAGTTTGCTCCTTGACACATAAGATGTCAGGGGGGGTGAACGGATGAATTATCTTTGGGGTGGAATGATTATTGTAGGAATTTTATATGGCGCTGTGACGGGTAACATGCAGGCAGTGGGGGAGGAAGCCTTAAATTCTGCCAAGGAGGCCGTAACCTTGTGTATTACCATGGTGGGGGTTATGTCTTTGTGGGTGGGATTTATGGAAGTGGCCAAGGACAGCGGGCTGATTGGGAGTTTGACCAGAAAAATCCGTCCTCTGGTCAGATTTCTATTCCCCAGTCTTCCGAAGGGGCACGGTGCGTGGGAGCATATCACCACTAATATGATCGCTAATTTTTTGGGGTTGGGTTGGGCAGCCACGCCGGCAGGGTTGCGGGCCATGGAAGAGCTGGGAAAGCTGGAGGAGGACAGAAGGAATGGAAAGATGCCGGGTCCGGCGCGAAGGAAGGGATTTGCCAGCAACGAGATGTGTACGTTTTTGATTATTAATATCTCATCATTGCAGCTGATTCCGGTAAATATTATTGCCTATCGGAGTCAGTATGGAAGTGTAAGTCCCACCGCCATCGTCGGGCCCGGGATTGTGGCCACCATGGTAAGTACAGGAGTGGCAGTTTTGTTTTGCAAATTGATGGATCGAAGAAAATGGAATCGTAGAATCAGATAAGTATAAAAATGGGATGTTATTGTCCCAAAAGTATCATAGATTCAGGATTGTTGATTAAAAAAAAACATGTTAAACTTAATAATAGGGATTAAGGTTAGCAGATAAAATAGGGGGAATTTATGTACCGGGTTTTAATTGCAGATGATGAACCATGGACAATTTTCGGGTTAAAAAAACTGGTAAATTGGCAAAAGTATGGATTTATCGTTACGGAGGAGGCACATGATGGTTTAGAAGCATTGCGCTTGATTCGTTCAGGAAGAGTGGATGTGGTCTTTTCTGATATTCGTATGCCAGGAATTGACGGGATGGGTTTGATTGAAAAAGTAAAAGAGGAAGCTCTGCCTGTAAAAGTGGTGCTAATTAGCGGCTATGGGGAATTTGAGTATGCAAAAAAAGCGATTGTCTATGGAGTCTTTGGTTATTTGCTGAAGAAGGTAAAAAAAGAGGACTTAGAGGATGTATTGATAAGGCTGCAAGAAGCTTTAGAGGAGGAGAAAATTGCAGCCAGAAATAAGTCGGCTTGGGAAGCTATGACCGAGCAACAAAAAGAACTTATTCCGAAAGAGGAAAGAGAAAATAAAAAGCCTTCTGAAAAGTACAGTTCAATTATCCAAAAGACCTTACAATATTTGGAAGGACATTACCAAGAATCTGATTTATCTCTGGCCAGGGTGGCTCAGAAGATGTATGTTGGATCCAGCCATTTAAGTAAGTTGTTTCATCAGGAAGTAGGCTGCACATTTGTGGAATATGTAAATCGTATTCGCATTGATAAAGTAAAAGAACTGTTGATATACAGCCATTTAAGTATAACGGAAATCGCATTAAAAACAGGATATAAAGATTGTGGCTATTTGGGACGATTGTTTCGAAAGTACGAAGGATGTTCCATGAGAACATATCGTGATAAAAAGTATGAAGAAAATTGAAAAAAACAGCCTGATGGCTCAGCTTTTGGTATTTACTACGTTTACATTACTGTTTTTGGCGCTGGCGGGTTTTACAGTGACTTATGTGGGAAGACATGGTATGCGCCAGAACACCATTCATTCCAATCACGTATTGATGCAGCAGACATCTTCCATGATTGAGCGATATTATCATAATTTAAAAAACCAGATAACAGCTATGTCTTATACTCCTACTGTAGTTGAATATATACAGGCAGATGAACTGCAAAGACTGCAAATGTATGAGAGTCTTCAAAATGTATTTTTAAACCATCATATGATACAAGAATCTATGATTGGAGTTGCATTGTTTGACTTGAAAGGGCAGAAGGTTGCAGATAATGGGATTGGAAAAGAAATAAACTTCTGTGCAAAGACATTAGATCGAATCAGGATTACAAATGTAAAGAAGAAAAAGGAAACGGACCAATATTATGTGGTCTTATATTATCCAATTTATAATCTTAACACTGCAGTTTATGATGAAAAAATTGGTACGTCAGCGGTTGCCATATCCACAGACATTTTTTTTGATTGCCTGGGGCAAAGTCAGATTACAGAAGATACACAAGTGATTTTAAAGGATACCAATGGTATGGAAGCAGCGGTTCTTGGAGAGAACAGAAACGAACAAACTGATGAATCTGATTACGTAGCCCGAATGCAAATACCAGAATTAAGATGGGAGTTGGAATGCAGGATTCCCACTTCACAACTTTGGGGAGATACGGGTATTTTAAATCGCTTTGTGATCATAACTTTTTTGATAGCTGGATTGATGCAGATTATGTGGGCGCTTTTTTGCTATTTTTATATGATCAAGCCCATTCAATTAATTGATTTGTTCGTTAAGGCGCATACAGAACATACGGAAGAACGATTGGAGCCTATGAGGAGAAATGAAATTGGCTTGTTGGCAGAAAATCTGAATCAAATGTTGGATGAACAGAAAGCACTGAATCAGAGGATTGAAGAATCCAGAAATAAAATGTATCAGATGAAACTATCGCAAAAGCAAATGGAAATACTGGCTTATCGCAATCAGATAAATCCACACTTTTTGTATAATACTTTTGAGTGTATCTGCGGCCTGGCGTTATATCACGGAGCGGATGATGTAGCGGAGATCACATCTAATCTTTCCGAAATTTTTCGTTACGCGGTTAAAGGTGGAGATTGGGTGGCTGTAAGGCAGGAGCTGGAATATATCCGTAAATATGCCAGAATTATTGAATATCGATTTAGTGGAAGAATATCAATAGAGTTATATTGGGATGAGGAAGTAATGGACAAGGGGATTATCAAATTATTATTGCAGCCCATTGTAGAGAATGCTGTTTTTCATGGATGTGAGCCTCATTTAGGAAAAGGTTTTATCAAAATTGAGATAAAAAAGTATGGGGCAGAGAGAATGAAGTGCAAAATTCAGGACAACGGATGCGGAATGGCAGAGGAATATTTGCAAAAGCTTCGAAAAAAATTGTCAGCTATAAAAACGGATGCGGAAGATAACAGTATCGGTCTTGAAAACGTATGCCGACGTCTGGAGTTGTATTATGGTGATGAGGCTACCATTAAAGTAGAAAGTGCTCCTGAAGCCGGAACCTCTGTGACTATGATACTGCCTGTCGGGGAGGAGCTATGAAAAAAAGTGTTTTTATATGGATAGTCATATGTTTGCTTTTGATAGTTGCGGGATGTAATCAAAAGACTTCTTCCTATGATGAAGTATTATGGTTTTCTGATATTTCTTTTTGGACTCCTCCTGAATGGTCGGAGAAAGAGGGGACCATTACGCATAAGATCTCAGAGGCTACGGGACTTAAGTTTCGATATGATATTCCTCAGAAAAATGCTGCAACGAAGTTATCTATATGTCTCGTAAACGATGAACTGCCAGATGTAATTACCGTTACAGATCAACAGACAATCAGTAAGTTGGTAGACTCCGGTAAAGTATGGAATCTGGAAGAATTTTTGAAAAAATATCTCCCTGAGTCTCATTTATTAAAGAAATTTCCACAGGATATCAAAGAACAGTTAATGATAAGAGACGGGGGATGGTATGCCCTGCCTTCTCATATGAAATCACCGGATAACAGGAAAATCTATCCCTCTTGCAGTACCTATTGGGATCTGGTTATGGACTATGGAAATCCAAATGCAATTCTTTGGAATGAGAAGCTTTTAAAGCAGGCAGGTTTTTCCATGGAGGACGTAACAACCCAGAAAAAAGTACTTCATGTTCTGAATTCGGTATCAAAACAGAAGATGAAAGTAAACGGTAAAAATGTAATTCCCTGCCTGGTTGATGGAGAGGGCTCCTTTGATAGTATTTATGCAAGTTCCTTGCAGACACTACTAAACTCTTTTGGAGCGGAATATGTGGATGAGAATGGGAACTACTACGAAAGACTTCTACAGCCTCAGGCAAAATCCGCACTACAGTTTGCCAATACTCTTTTTCGGCGTGGGTATGCATCTTCCGAGCAGCTTAAATGGGAAAATGAGCAGATAAAGGAATTAATTCATGAGGACAGAGTACTTTGTTTTATCGGTAATATGGCAAATATTGGGTTTGACGCATTGGGGGACAAGACAAGAGAATGGGTTTCTGTAGGTCCTATATTATCAGATGACGGATCGTTACCAATATTGGAGAAAAATACATATTCTGGTAATTATTGGTTAAGTACGTTTATTTCAAAAGATTGTCAGTATCCGGAAAAAATTGCGGTATGGCTGGATTATATGACCAGTGAAGAAGGGATGCTTCAGTGTAACTATGGAGTGGCGGGGCAGGATTATGAGTTAACGGAAGATGGATTGGTACGTTTGACTGAAAAAGGAAGAGAGGGTAGAGAACATCTTGAAGAGACCGGAATGGGCGTTTGGTTTGCGTTTATTAACATGAATTGGGAATATTATCAGGTGGAAGCTCCTGACAGAGATACAAACGTATATTACACAGAAATGTTGAAATGCAAATTTGGAATGCATCAAAAAACAGTAAGGTTTGATTTTGATCCGATCAGTAATATGGAAGACGATTGTGCCGGTGATATGGAGCTTACCTCATGGGAAGAGGAACTGGAGGAGTTTGAAAAAAAACAATTATTAGCCGTATTGCTTGCAGATTCTTCGCATCAATTTGAGCAGGAGTATCAACGTTTGGCAGATGGAATGAAAGAGCGCGGAATAGAAAAAATAATGAAAAGAAAAAATCGGTATTTTAAACAAAATTGTAAAGAGTTGGGAACAGAGATCCGGAAAATAAACAGGTAATATCAGCGAAAAGGATTGAAAACAGGGATTTTTTTGTGCACTTTTCGGATGTTTTTTTGATATGGCGTTCATTTTATGACATCCTCCGTATTTAATGTTATTATCAAAATTATCATGAACTGTTTTCTGTTTAAGAGAAAACAGATACATATCAGACATTAAGTTAAGAGGAGGATGGAAACATGAAGGCAAAAAAAATTGTGGCATATGTGCTGAGTGCTGCACTTGCTGTCACGGCACTTCCGGTAATCCCTGCTGACACAACAAAAGCAGAGGCATCGGAGACTGTTCTGGGGGAGAATATTGCCCTAAAAGCTGTGGCAGGTGCTGACTATACTAACACCGGAACGAGCGCCAGCAATGTGAACAATGGGTATCTGGCTACAAATTCCAGTACTACATGGAATACGTGGAAGAAAGGCGGAACGGATTACCCGACACCTGTATGGCTGGAATGGGATGAGGATTATGTGATAAGTGGGATGCGTGTGGTTTGGTGGGCCGATAACGCGAACATCACAGGCAATGAGGGGGTAACCTTCCCGAGCAAATGCGAGGTAGAGTATCTGGATGAGAAAGGGGAATGGACTCCTATTACAGATATGGTAAACGAGGATAATCAGGAAGTGGAATCTGTAGGAGTAAAATATAACCCAAGCGATGGTAATGGCTTAAACGGAAGCAATCAGCAGTGGAATACAGTGACATTTAAAACTCCGGTAAAAACCAAGAAATTGCGTTTAAAAATAGAGCGAAGCGGATCGGGCGACAATGGAGTCGGTATCAGTGAATGGGAAGTATTTGGCGGAAAAGCTCCACAAGATTTGGGGACAGGTGAAAATGTTGCTTTAAATGCTGTTGTCAATGCAACATTTTCTAATCAGGACACTTCAACGGAAAAGGTAAATGATAACCAGCTTGCTACGGATGAATCGTCTTCTACATGGAATAGCTGGTGCAAAAATGCAAATTTAGAATATCCGTATCCGGTTACGATGGAATGGGATAAGCTTCAGGAACTATCCAGTATGAAAATCATGTGGTGGGCGGACGATGCCAAGGTGGGAGACCCTACAGATGGAGTATTATTCCCGGAAAGTTGCACAGCAGAGTATTATGATGAGGAGCTTGGAAAGTGGGTAGCTATCTCGGGAATGGTCAACGAAACAGGGGAAACAGCAGATACTGTAGGAGTGCGATTTGGCGCGGAAGAGCTGATGTCGGAAGATCCGGCAGAGTATACTTTGGGAAAAAATCGTTACTGGAATGGGGTCACCTTTAGACAGACAATTAAGACGAAAAAATTGCGTTTATATGTGAACAGGCCAGAGGGTGCCTCTGCACAGAGTGGTATCGGGATTGGTGAGTGGCAGGTATTTGGACAGGAGGTAAAGGGTGAGATTGCGGAAGGATTAAATATCTCGCCAAAAGCCGAAGTATTTGTGGAGTATACAAATACCGATACAGATGCAAAGAATATCAACGATATGTCTCTGGCAACGAATTCCAAAACCTCGTGGAATACTTGGAAAAAAGAGGGAGATCTTGCATATCCGCAGCCGGTAATTCTTAGCTGGGATGAACCATATGATATCTCCAGTATGCGTATTATGTGGTGGGCAGATGATGAACAGGCAGGTACATCTAGCGGTGATGGAGTATTGTATCCCCAGGACTGCACGGTACAGTACTTTGATTACAATACAAATGACTGGGCAGAAATCACTCAAATGGAAAACGAGTCCGGTGAAAAAGTATCTGTCGTGGGTGTTAATGGAGAAGGAGTGCAGGGTGCCAATCGCATTTGGAACGGTATTCTATTTGAACAGCCGGTAAAAACTACGAAATTGCGTCTTTTGATCAATCGTCCTGTCGCATCCACAGTTAACGGCGGTATTGGTATCGGTGAGTGGGAAGTATATGGAAAGGAAATCAGCAACGAGTTTGTAGCGGCAGAGATTACAGGCAAAAATCAGATGATCGCCAGCGAAACATCTACTTACTATGGAGTTAGTGTACCGGAAAGTTTTCCGGGACCCTTTTCATATGAATGGAGCGTGCCGGAGGATTCAGCAGAGATTTTACAAGTGGTAGCCGGAAAAAATCAGGCAGAGGCCCAAGTAAAAGCTTTAAAAGAAGGAAAAGGGACATTGCAGCTAAAAATGACCTACGATGATCATGGCACACCGATAATCAGAACAACAAGCTTTACAGTTGACGTGGAGAAGATTACCAGTGTGGAAACTTATGTTACCTCAACGGTATTAGGAAAAGCGCCTATACTGCCGGATACCGTAGTGGCAAATGGCATTACTTTTGACGACCCGACGCCAAGTCTGAAAAGCGCTACAAAGCCTGATTTTGACTTTGCGGAAACCTTTGATTCTGCGCTGATGCCAGTGGAATGGGAAGAGGTAGATCCGGATGATTATGCACAGGAAGGAGAATTCGAAGTAAAAGGTAAGGTTGCAAATAGTGAACTGGAGGCCATTGCCAAGGTGAAGGTAAACAAGCCGGCAGTCGTTTCAGATGCAAATAGTACCGTTACGTTCGAAAATGTAAAATTGACGGATCAATTTTGGTCGCCAAAGCAGAAGGTAAATGCGGTAAATTCTTTAAATGCGGCCATCTACAGAATTGGTTTGTCTTCTGGAGGAGAGCCTAACTTTGACAATGCAATAAAAAAATTAAATGGAGAGCCCTATAAGGAATTCAGCGGCCTGGTATTCCAGGATACCGACATTTATAAAACACTGGAAGCAATCTCTTATACCCTATCCGATCTGGCTGATGATGACAGTGAAGAAATGGCAAAACAGAAAAAAAATCTGGAGGATACACTGGAGCGTTGGATTCAGAAAATAGAAAAAGTACAGTATGCAGACGGGTATATTAATACATTTTTTACCTTACGCTCTCAAAAATATGAAGGAGGCCGCGCGCCGGGAACCCACCGCTGGAGAAATTTTAATAATCATGAAATGTATGTGGCAGGCCATTTCCTGGAGTCTGTTGTTGCATATACCCGTTACAGAGAAGGAATTGGGGATCCCGATTATAGATTATATGTGGCAGGAAGAAGATTTGCAGATCATATTGTAGAGCGCTTTGGGCCCAATGGAACCCGTCATGAGGTCCCGGGACACGAAGAGATCGAACTGGCATTGGTCAAATTCGCTACTTTGGTAGAGGAATATGAAGGGAAAGGGACAGGACAAAAGTATATAGATACTGCAAAACTTTTAATTGATCGCCGGGGAGAAGATTACACCCTGCGGGAAAGCGGCTATTGCGGCTATACAGATGGAGTAAGAGAGTACTCTCAGGATGCTAAGCCATTTACGGAAGAGACAAATGCAGTTGGACATGCCGTGCGCGCCACTTATTTATATACAGGTGCTACGGATGTTGCGCGGCTGTTGCCGGATGACGACCCGGATAAGACAGCGTACATGAACATCTTAGACACGATCTGGGATTCTGTTGCGAACAGAAAAACGTACATTACAGGAGGAATTGGGGTGGCATCTCACGGGGAAGATTTTGGAGCGGACTATGAGCTTCCAAATAATGATTCCTATAATGAGATTTGTGCTTCTATTGCCCTTACAAATTGGAATCAGAGAATGAATCTGGTTAAGGAGGATACGAAATATGTAGATGTGATGGAACGTGCCCTGTATAATGGAGTACTGGTAGGGACGAATCTGGAAGGAAATAAATTCTACTATGCCAATAAGCTTGAGATTCCCAAAAAAGGAGGTTCAACAGATGGAGGCATGTATGGCGGCGTACAGCGTCAGGATTGGTTTAATTGTGCATGTTGTCCTCCAAATTTAATGCGTACCATTGCAAAACTCAGTGAGTATATGTACACAATTCACAAGGACAATATATTTGTAAATTTATATATTGGAAGTGAAGGGACACTGAAGGTAGATGGTACAGAAGTTGTATTAAGCCAGCAAACCGCATATCCTTGGGATGGGGCAGTTACGATTTCCGTTTCTCCGAAAGTGTCAAAGACGTTTACCATGAATCTGCGTATACCGGGATGGGTAAATGAGCAAGATAATAAAAATGTGACGATTAAAGTCAACGGTGAGGAAGTATCCGAAAAAACAAACAAAGGTTATGTGAAAATTACAAGAGAGTGGATGGAAGGGGATAAGATTCAGATCGATATGCCCATGGAAATCAGAAAAACGGAGGCAAATCCCAATGTAACAACCAATGCCGGAAAAATTGTTATCGAAAGAGGGCCGATTGTTTACGCAGTAGAAAAGGCCGGAAATGTACAGCTTAACGAATCGATTTCCAACTTTGACCCAAGAAACGTGATCATTCCACGTGATACGGAATTAGTGGCAAAGTACAACCCGGATCTTTTAAACGGTGTGGTGGAGATTACAGGAGATGTAACCTATCATACCGGCACAGAGATCGTTCCTGCGAAACTTCAGGCAGTCCCATTTTATGCTTCTAATAACCGGGGTGATGGGAACGGGGAAAGTATGTCTACCGGTATGACCGTTTGGACAAATGCTTCCGGTGAACAGCCCGTTCAATATACGGTTAGCTTTGATGCAAATGGAGGGGAAGTATCAACAACATCTGTTTTTGTCAAAGAAGGAAGTAGCATTGGCGAACTTCCTGTTCCTGAAAGAGACTATCATATTTTTAAAGGATGGTATACCGAAGCGGAAGGTGGAAATGAAATTACAGAAGATACTGTGATTACAGACCATATGACCCTTTACGCCCACTGGGAGAAGGATTCCCAGATAACAATCTACACAATTAAGCTGGATGCCAATGGTGGAAAGTCACCTGTATCATCTTTGGATATACAAGCAGGAGAAAAGATAGGAGAACTTCCGGTTCCGGTAAAAGCAGGTTCTGAATTTCTTGGTTGGTTTACCCAGTTGGAGGGTGGAAGGAAATTGGAACCCTCAGATGTAGTAACCCAGAATATGACGGTCTATGCTCACTGGAATGATCCGGAAGTAGTATTTGGAGCCTCAGGGGTCCAAACGGAAAGCGACGGTACATTTTTAATTGCAATGACAGGAGATAAGAGTCCGGAGGGAAGTAGTAATGCAGCCGCTTATATAGACAATGAGACAGCAACGGGCGGTTCCGCGTTGGGTAGCACCAGAATAGGATTTCTGGCGTTTAAGCTATCTGATGAATGGAAAAGTATGGATCCGGACTCCATAGAAGCAACGCTAAGCATTCATGTGGAACGGGTAAATGGAAATCTTGGTACCGCAAAAACAAAAGCGGGACTTTTTGCGGTGGATCAGAATCTCGCAGATATTACTCTTGAAAATGCGTCTACTTATCCTGCAAAAAATAATGATTACTCTAAGGAGGCTACGGTTTTCTCCAAGGAATGGATTTGTGCAAGTGACCTTGGTAAGAAGACTTTTGATGTAACTGAAATGATCAGGGAAGTTTTGCAGGATGAGAATGCCACTTATGCTATGTTCCGATTGCAGACAGTTATTTCAGGATTCTATGTGAGCGGCTCTGGTGAAAACGCACCGACACTCACCATCATTGAGAAGGACGATAACCCACAAATTGACCAGTCAGAGGTGGTTCGAAAAATACTCACAATTTTATGTAATGCCTATGAGAATATAGATTTGAGTCTTTATAGTAAAAACAGTGCGGAGGAATTTACAAAAGCGTACGATGAGGCAAAAACTATTCTGGAAACACAAGATGCATCTGTGGAACTTGTGCAGAAATCCGTAGAGCGTTTGATGAAAGCGGTTGTCTCCCTCGAGATAGATACTTCTGATTTTGAAAAGCAGCTTCTTGCGGCGCAGCAGAAAGCAGAGGCGGCCGAGATGGTTGCCCAGGAGGCTAACCAGCTGGCTCAGGAAAGCAAGGCTGCCCTTGAAGATGCTTTAAGCAAACTTGAGGAAAACGAGGAGATTCTAAAAGCAGCCCAGAAAGCCGTGGAAGAAAGCGAGAAGCTGGCGGATGCCGCAAATAGGCTGGCTGCGCAGGCGGAAGCCTCCGCAAAAGCGGCTCAGGAAGCGCTGAAAGAAGAGCAGAATAAAAACCAGGCAGCAAATGAGGAACTGAAGCGTTTACAGGAGAAAGCACAGGAAGCGCTGAAACAGGCTCAGGAAGCAAAAGCTGAGGCTGAAGCTGCTGTAAGGAGAGCAGAAATTACAGAGGCTAAGGCAAGTTTCCGGCAAAATAAGGTGACAGTGAAGAGTGTCAAGAGCAAAAAGAAAAAACAGCTATTATTAAAGTGGTCTAAGCTTGCGCAAGCAGAGGGATACCAGATTCAGTATGCGAGAAATGCAGCATTTAACAAAAAAGGAAAAACAAAGACTCTTACAATAGCAGGAACAAAGACGCAAAAGGTGATGAAAAAGCTGACCCGCAGAAAAAAATACTATGTAAGGATACGTGCATACAAAACTTTTGACGGTACGAGGATATATACAAAGTGGTCAGGGCGCAAGTCTGCTAAAATAAAATAACGAAATAGGCATTTTAGATAAAGGCGAATCAGATGGTTTCTGGTTCGCCTTTTAACGCATACAGCTCGTTTTATGATATTAGAAGAAGCTTGTGCAGACTGGGAATACCCGTAAAATTTTTTCATATATATAGGAATGACTTTATGTTTGGGAGCGGGTTATGCTGACATATATCCGGCAGTTCAATGATATACTTCACGGATTTATCTGGGGCAGAGGGATGCTATTGATCTTTTTGGCCGTGGGTGTACTGTTTACTGTAAGGACAGGCGCCTTTCAGTTCACCGGAATCAAGACCTGGATGGGAAAGACACTGGGACAGATTTTTGGAAAAAAGAGACAAGAGGTCCATGATCCCCATTCCATGTCTCAGTTTCAGTCTTTTTGTACGGCTTTGGCCGCGACCCTGGGAACCGGGAATATTACGGGTGTAGCTTCCGCCCTGCTTGTGGGAGGACCTGGCGCTATTTTCTGGATGTGGGTGTCCGCATTGCTTGGAATGATGACAGCCTACGCGGAAAACGTGTTGGGAATTCTTTACCGCTACCGGGGAAAAGAAGGGAAGTGGGTAGGGGGAGCCATGGTCTACATGGAGAGGGGACTTGGATGTAAATGGCTGGCAGTGGTATTTTCTGTTTGCTGCCTGTTTGCCTCGCTGGGCATGGGAAATATGACCCAGGCCAATGCCGTGGCAGGAGGATTAAAGGAATCCTTTCATGTACCCACAGCCTTGACCGGAGTTGTGATGATGCTTATGGTGGGTATGGTACTAATCGGAGGAGTAAAGCGTATTGCGGCCGTGACCGAACGAGTGGTTCCCTTTATGTCCCTGTGCTATCTGGCAGGGGGGATCTTTGTACTGCTGGTTCATGTACAGGAGATCCCCGCAGCCTTTGAGATGATTTTTCAGGAGGCCTTTCGGCTTCCTGCCGTGGGGGGAGGCGTACTGGGATATGGGATGCGCAAGGCCATGCAGGTGGGAATTTCCAGGGGAGTCTTTTCCAATGAGGCTGGTCTTGGATCATCGGTAATGGCCCATGCGGCGGCAGAGGTGGAGGATCCTGCGGTTCAGGGGATGTGGGCTATGCTGGAGGTGTTTTTGGATACCATCGTGTTCTGCACGCTGACAGCCCTGGTGATTCTTTGCAGCGGTGTGTTGGATCAGCAACAGGCGTTAAGCAATCTGGCTTTGGGGATTGAAAACATAGACGGCACAACGCTTACAGGACAGGCATTTGCCACGGTGATTCCCAAAGGGGATCAGTTTCTTTCTTTGTCCATGATTGTGTTTGCCTTTGCCACGATTATTGGCTGGGCGTATTTTGGGGAGAGAACCTTTGCCTATCTGTTTGGAGAGAAGAGAGCCTGGGTTTATAAGATGATCTATATTCTGGTACTGGTACCGGGATGTATGGGGGCTCCCGGCTTGATTTGGGATCTGGCGGATACCTTTAACGGGTTTATGGCTCTGCCCAATTTGCTGGCTCTGATTTTGCTGAGCAAAAAAGTGATTCAGGTAAAAAGATAGCCTGGTCCCGCGGCCCGTTATGGGAACGCGGGACCAGGCATTTATCCGTTATTTCTTGCATTTTATGGATGCAATGATGGAATCTACAGTCTCAGTCAGCGCCATATATTGTTTTTGGTATTTCGGTTTGTCCAGGCAAAACTGGACATCTGTGGGAAGTGTCACATAGAAGACGCGGTTCCCTTTTTTGCCAAGATATTGATAATTTGGCAATCCGTTCTTTAGCTGCCTCCATTTCTTTTGAGTACACCAGTTAACGGTGAGCACGGTTCCTGTGTATCCTTTTTTATAGCTGGATTTTGCATGGAAGGAGATGCTGTTTTTGGTAGTCAGCATCAGATACTTGGAGGGTTTCCAGCGCTTCGGCAGGGTTAAACTTACCTTTTTGTATGTAATTTTTGTCCCCTGTGGAGTAGTCTTTTGTTTTATCTGTTTATTTTTTCCAGGCATTACACAGACCCAGGCGTAGTCGGTTTTTCCGCCGCTGGATACGATGATGGAGGAGATACCCGGTTTTTTGGCAGTTACCTGTATTTTCGAGCTGCTTAAAACCCGATATGTATACCCACCATGATTCACGGACGAATCCAGAACCTGAAGGCTGTTGTCCGCGTGTTTGAGAGTCAGAGTCTTACTCTGTCCCACGTTCAGGACAACAGATTCCTTGGCAAAGCTTACCGAAGCCGCATCTGTTCTCATAGAAAATCCCATGGAGCATAAAAAAATACAACAAAAAGCCACTAAAGTTCCTTTCCATCTCATAAATCGGTCTCCTTTCTTCTGTCGGATTTGATAAGATATGTCCACCTCTTTAGTATATGCCAGAAGGGTGGGAAAAGCAAGGCCGGGGAAGCGGGATTCTTGACGAACAGGGGGAAATGCGGTACATTGACAATAAAGAAGAAAACAGACGCAGAAAGGAGCGAGCATGATTATGAAGCGTTTACTGGTAGTGGTGGATATGCAGAAGGATTTTGTGGACGGAGCATTGGGGACAAGTCAGGCCCGTGAAATAGTGGAGCCCTTAGTGGAGCTTGTGAAAGCAGAACAGGAAAAGGGAACGGAGATCGTTTTTACTATGGATACTCACTCTGAGGAGTACTTACATACACAGGAAGGGAAAAAGCTGCCTGTGCCTCACTGCGTAAAGGGGAGTGAGGGATGGGAACTGATTCCGGAATTAAAACCCTTGGCAAAGGGATGCAAAGTATTTGAAAAACCTGCTTTTGGCAGTACGCAGCTGGCTGATTTTGTAAAGGAGCATCACTATGATGAAATTGTACTGGCGGGACTTTGCACAGACATCTGTGTAATTTCCAATGCAATCTTATTGAAGTCGGCGGTACCGGAGAGCGAGGTGTCGATTATATCCTCCTGCTGCGCGGGAATTACGCCGGAAAGCCATGAAAATGCGCTGGAAGCCATGAGGATGTGTCAGATTGTGATTTCCTGATATCAGGGATAATTCCATCCATGACAAAAAATCGAACAAATCACGTAAAAAAATCTCTTGCTTTCCTATAGAATAACAAGGATAATTTATTTAAAGTATTTATACTAGTTATTTGTAAAAAAGAGACAGATGGATGGAGACGTTATGGTAAAAGTGTTTCTGGCGGAGGATGAATTTACCATCCGAGAAGGCATAAAGAAAAGAATTGCATGGGAAGAAAACGGGTTTCAGTTTGTGGGGGAGGCCGATAATGGCGAGACGGCCTATTCCCAGATTCGGGAAGAAAAGCCCGATATTTTGATTACGGATATCAGAATGCCCTTTATAGACGGCTTAGAGTTAAGCAGGAGGCTGCGCAGAGATCTGCCGGAGCTTAAGATTTTAATTTTAAGCGGTTATGACAATTTTTCCTATGCAAGGCAGGCGATACAGATTGGAGTTGCCGAGTATCTGTTAAAACCTGTGACAGCCGGCAGACTTTTAGAATCTTTGCTGGAGATCAAAAAGGGACTGGAGGAAGAGTGGGAGCAGAAAAAGTTTCTGGAGACCTTTCGCCAGGAAAGAGAAGAAAATGAAAGAATTTTGAGATATCAATTTTTTAATGAGATGGTATCCGGACGTTATACTTCTGCGGAATTGCAAAAGAAAAGCGAAAATATGGGTATCTTATTGCATGCCAGAATGTATAATCTGGTCTTTTTTAAGATGTCCAAAGCAGAATTTGAAAATGAGACCGAATATCAGGATAAGATGGCATCCATGAATCAGGTGGTGGAGGAGTGCTTTTTACAAAAACGGGGCGTGATCTATTTTGACCGTATCACAGAGGGAGCGGCCCTGTTGGCCAAGGGGGATACGCCGGAGGAGCTTGCTGCTGTGATTGAAAAGAGTGTGAAGGAAATTCAGAGAATTTCATCCGAAGAACCGGGTTGTTCCCACTTTGTTGCCGTGGGGAAAGCGGTACAGAGTTTAGGAGGAATAGCAGACTGCTATTATGATGCCAACAAGGCGTTTTCTTATCGGTTTTTAATTGGCGGAGATCATGTGATTTATAGCGGTACGTCAGACGAGCAATCCATGGCGGAGGAGGTTCGAATCAATCTGATGAATTTGAACATGGGGCATGTGGATGGCAAGATGGTATTAAACTTCCTGAAAAACGGCTGGAAAAGCGATGTAGAGTTTTTTGTGGACCGCTACGTAAAGAATCTAGGAGAGAACAATATGAACTCTCTGATGTTTCGTCAGTATATTGTCATGGATTTGAATTTTGTAATCATCCAGTTTTTAGAGGAACTGGGCTGGACCAGGGATGATATGTTGGATCAGTTCCCAGACTTTGGAAATGTGTCAGAATATGCCAAGACGCTGGATTTGGCCAAAAAGTATCTGATCCGAAGCATGGAAGTAAGCATGGATTTGAGAGAGATGGCGGCCATGAACCAGTATGGCGCGATCATATATCGGGCGAAAGCCTATATACAGGAGCATTATAATGATGACGGAATTTGCCTGAATACCGTGGCGGCCAGTGTAAATGTCAGTCCCAACCATTTTAGCCGTATTTTCAGTCAGGAATCCGGCTGCACCTTTGTGGAATATCTGACCGAGATACGGATGGAAAAGGCCAGAAAGCTTTTAGAGAAAACCGATTTGAAGGTTTCTGAGGTGGGATATGAGGTTGGTTATAAAGATTCCCATTATTTTTACTACCTCTTTAAAAAAATGCAGGGCTGTACGCCAAAGGACTACCGGGCCAGATGCAGGGAATAAGAGTATCAGAGTGGCGTGAAGGGTGAAAGGCGGAAGGAAGAAGGAGCAGGGATTATGAAAAAGAAATGGAAAAAATTAATATGGGAATTTGACCGTCTTTCCCTGAGAAAAAAACTGAATATTTTGAGGATCGTGGTAATGGTTCCTTTCATGATTTTGATCGTGCTGCTGATTTATCTGCTGCTGGCATATAATCAGCAGTACAGCGCTGTGATTGACAACGTGGCTGTGGCTACGGAGTTCAATTCGGATTTTAGCACAGAGCTGGATTATAAGATGTATCAGATCGTGGCGGGAGCCATTAGTTTTGATGAGGTGGATCCTTACGAAAATATCAGGGAGGCAAAAGTAAGTCTGGAAAATCTGCGGAAAAGTGCGACCACGGAAAACAGCGTAAAGCGTATAGAGGCCATTCAGCGTCTGCTCAGTCAGCTGACGAAGACTATAGAAAATATTCAGCTAAACAGAACCGTTCCCGGGCGCAAGGATAATGCGGAGATTCTGGAAAAAGACGTGTATCAGTTTACGGAATTGATCGATGAGAAGCTGGCGGATTACATTCGGTACGAAGCGGAGCATATGAAGGAGGTGAAGATCCAGCTAGAGGAGCGGATCTTAAATTCCATTGCCTACTGTATCGGGGCTTCCATCGGTCTGATCGGAATTTTATTGATTATGACAAACCGGATTTCCAGGAGTATTGAGCAGCCCATTCAGGAACTGTGTGAGAGTACCAGAGAGGTGGCCCAGGGAAACTTTGATATCCGGGTTAAGATCAACCATCCTATGGAGGAGATGGAGGTGCTTGGAAACAGCTTCAATACCATGGTGGAGCGAATCTGTGGTCTGGTGGAGGACATGCGGAATGAACAGATTCATTTAAGAAAGACAGAACTGAAGCTTCTGCAGGCCCAGATCAACCCTCACTTTCTGTACAATACCCTGGATACCATTATCTGGCTGGCAGAGGATGAGCAGAATGAACAGGTGGTGGAGATGGTGGATCAGCTCTCAATCTTCTTCCGAACCACCTTAAGCAAGGGGCAGGATTTTATTACATTGGCGGAAGAGGAGTCCCATGTGACCAGTTATCTGGAGATTCAACAATTTCGTTACAGTGACATTCTGGAATATGAGGTACACATGGACCCGGAGATTCAGTGCTACTATATTTTGAAAATTTGCCTGCAACCCATCGTAGAAAATGCATTGTATCATGGACTGAAAAATAAGAGGGGAAAAGGAAAATTGATCGTAAGGGGGTATCGGGAAGGGGAGTATCTGCACTTTCGTGTGAAGGATTCAGGGAGAGGGATGACGCCCCAGGAGCTGGAGGTATTAAAAAGCCAGATTGAGGGAGATTACACCCGGGATAACCAAACAGGCTTTGGCTTGTTGAATGTAAACGAACGACTTTGTCTGACTTATGGGGAGGAATGTAAGCTCCACATTGAAAGCCAGTATGGCGTCGGAACGGAGGTTTACTTCCGGATTCCCGTGTGTGAGGCGGCTAAGGGGCGCGCATCATAAAAAATATAACAAATTTCATAAAAAATCCAACAAAAAAGTGAGAAGGAGGGAAAAAGGCAGCCGGAGAATAAAAAATTATACAAAATAGGCGTTTTATTCCGTATATTTTTATAGAAAAAGTTGGTAAAGTATAGAATTAAGAACAAGCAGGTTCTGGACTAGAAGAAATGGAAGAAGGGAGAGCAGAATGAAAAATTGGAAAAAAACGGGAAAAAGATTGGCTGGCTTGATGATGTCTTTTTGTGTGGCGGCGACGGGAATTCCCATTTCCGCACAGGAAGCAATGGCAGCGGAACCAGGCGACCTTCTGGTGCATTATGACTTTGAGGGTTTATCTGGAAGCGTGGCGGATGGTACCGCCATTGAGGATGTGTCTGGCAACGATTACGATGCCACAGCCAGGGGAAACAACTTAACGGCAGCAGACGGAAGTCTGACCTTCCCCGGGGGCGCCAATGGAAGCGGAGCGGGCTACGTGGAGCTTCCGGGCGATATTTTTGAGGGAAAGGATACGCTGACCGTTTCCATCTGGATGAAAAATGAGACAGGAGCAAACAATTATACGGGATTTTATATCGGAAATGACGATCATACGCAGTACTTCCTTTTAAATCCCAAGAATCCAAGCAATGTGATGAAGGCTGTTTTGACCAACTCCTTAAATACTTCGGCGCCGTATAATACGGAAGTGGGCCTGGGAGCAACCGGAAATGCGTCGGACGGTCCTGCCACCACGGACGACTGGCAGCTTTATACGGTAGTCCTCACAGAGGATACCATTACCGGTTATCTGGACGGTGAAAAGTATAAAACCTATGATACAGCCACCAGTATGTCAGATTTCGGAGAAGAATTGGTGTCCTATATTGGAAAATCTCCGTATCCTGACATGTTTTATAAGGGGGGTGTAAAAGATCTTCAGGTCTATACCAGCGCTCTGTCAGAGGATGAGATTATGGATCTGTACCTGGAGGGAATCACAGATGAGGAACTCTTAGAGAAAGCACAGCAGGTTCTGGCAATTCCGGAGGCTGCCGGCGGTTCCATCAACTGTACCTTCGTAGATGCCCTGACATTGCCCGCGGTTGTGGAGCAGGGAAAAGAGGTGGAAGTGACCTGGAGCAGCGACCATCCGGAAATTATTTCTAATGACGGAAAGGTGACGAATCCGGCGGAGGAAACCATCGTGACTCTGACAGCAACTTTGGCGTTGGGAAGCGCGTCCATTCAAAAAGAGTTTGAGATCCGCGTGATTCCCGTAAGCGAGACCACTTATTCGATGGTAGTGGATCCGAATAACGAAGGGGCGCAGATCAGTCAGGAATTAATCGGCCTGTTTTTTGAGGATATCAACAGCGCCGCCGACGGCGGACTGTATCCTGAAATGGTGAAGAACTATTCCTTTGAAAATTACTTCAATATCGTAAGCATTGAGGAGAGAGGCAGAGGAAATCAGTATACTTGGAAGCTTCACTGGGAAAGCGATCATCCGGATCAGTTTACAGTAAAACAGGATGAAGAGGTTTACCTTAATGAGAGCAACACCAATTATGCCGAAATTACCGGAAATATGACTTTGAAAAACGGTGGTTTTGCTCCCATGAACAACCCCAATTCAGCGGCTATGCCCATTGAAAAGGATGCAAAATTTGACTTCTCTATCTGGACCAGAGCGGACGCGTCCTATGCGGGAACCATGAAGGTACGGGTGGTAAATGAAGCGGGAGATCCCATCACGGATGAGCAGGAAATCACCCTGGTGAACGATGGGGAATGGCAGAAGGCGACGGCCGTTCTGACAGGTACCAAGACAAAAAAAGGAAAAATAGAAGTAACCATTACCGGCGCAAAAGAGAATGACGTGCTGTATATGGATATGGTTTCCCTCAGCCCTCAGGATACCTATGGATACGGGGACAGAAATTATGCCTACGGAAAAGGAGTCCGCAAGGATCTGGTGGAAAAGCTGATGGCGTTACATCCCAGCTTCATCCGTTTCCCGGGCGGCTGTATCATTGAGGGAAATTCCGGAAGAAACAGTTACTACAACTGGGAGCTGTCCATCGGGCCTCTGGAGGAGAGAAAGCCCATCGCAAACCACTGGGCCAGCGATAACGGAAGCAATACCAGTACATACGGATATATGCAGTCCTTTGGTTTTGGCTACCATGAGATCTTGAAGCTTTGCGAGGATATGGGCGCAGAGCCCTTCCCCATCTTAAGCGCAGGCGTATTCTGCCAGTTTGCAAATGGGGATGGAGCGCCGGCAGCCTCTGGAGCAGAGCTGGATAAGTTTGCGCAGCACGCTACCCATCTGATTGATTACTGCTGGGGCAGCCCCTTAAGCGAGGACGCCACCCAGAGAGAGTGGGCGACCAAGCGTGTGGAGAATGGACATGAAGATCCATTTAACTTAAACTATATCGGAATCGGAAACGAAAACTGGGGAGACAAATACCTTAATAACTTCCAGTATATTAAAGAGTATGTGGAGAGTTATGTGGCAGAGCATTATCCGGATAGAAAGATTACCATTATTTCCTCTTCCGGTCCGGCTGCCGAGGATGACAGTTACAAATACGCATGGGACTGGATGAATGAAAAGAATCCAGGAGAAACCCTGGTGGACGAGCATTACTATCAGTCCAAGGAATTCATGCTTAACAACGATGACCGCTACGATTATTATAGAAGACTGGAAGACGGCGGAAGCAACGTATTCTTAGGCGAGTACGCAACCCATCTGGGAAGCAGAAACAACAACCTGGAATCCGCTATCTGTGATGCAGCTTACATGACCGGCATTGAGCGAAACGGAGACATTGTACGTCACGCCTCTTACGCGCCGCTCTTTGAAAAGATTGGCAGCACCAACTGGACGCAGAACATGATTCGTTTCGATGAATATGACAGTCTTGCGACACCTAACTACTATGTACAGCAGATGTTCTCCAACAACTACGGAGAACAGGTAGTAAATACCACCCTGGAAAAGAAGGGAGCAAACTATTCACAGAACACAGGAAGCCCCATCATCGGTACCTGGGCGACAGCAGGATATGTAACCCATGTGAAGGTGACCAGAGAGGACGGAACGGTGCTCCTGGACGATGATCTGAGTGACAACAGCGCAGGCTGGGAAGCTTTCCCGGGCAGCGGCGGAACCTTCCATATTTCCGATGGAAGGATGACGTTTAGCAATTCCGGCGGCATGAACTGTGTATGGCTTCCGGATACCGTAAACGATCCGGAATGGTATGACTATAAGGTAGAAGTCACCGCAGTGAAGACCGGAGGCGATGAAGGATTCCTGATAGGAGCCGGAGCAAAGGATAAGGACAACTATTTCTGGTACAATATGGGCGGATGGCAAAATACCAAGACATCCATAGAACGGGCCAGAACAAACAGAGGAAAGGTAGAGCTTGGCAATAACTTCAAGTACGGATTTGTACCCATTAAGACAAATGAAGAAATGAACGTAACCTTTAACTATGGCGTGGGCGATAAGCTGGAGGCAGGCTATGTGTCTGAGAGCGTGGATCAGTCCAATGATTTCTCCGGAAACTTAAGACCCTACCAGAACGACATTTATCAGGTTGCTTCTAAGGATGATGAGTATCTCTATCTGAAGCTGGTAAATCATGACAGCTACGCAAAGGATATGACGATTTATTATCCCTGTGAGCTGACTTCTGACCAGGCTGAGGTGATCTGCCTGTCCGGAGATCCCAATGCAGTCAACAATATTGGCAGTGAGCAGGTGGCTCCGGTGACTACCCGGGCTACGATTGAGAATCAAGAACTGAAATATCTGGTTCCGGCCATGTCCTTTACGATTATTAAGGTTGCTTACCAAGACAGACAGAATGCCGTAACGGATCTCTCATTGGATAAAACGTCGGCGGAGCTTGAAGTGGGACAGAGCATAACCCTTACCGCTCAGGTTACGGTTGACGGGATTGCCGATAAGACTGTGACTTGGACCAGCAGTGACCGTTCGGTGGCAACGGTTCAGGATGGAAAGGTAACCGCTTTAAAGGCTGGTACTGCCCTTATCACGGCAAAGGCGGGAGATAAGACGGCAACCTGCAGTATAACGGTGAAGGATAAGGCTCCTGTACCCGGAACAGACGATCAGAAGCCTGGCACCACACCTGGAACAGACAATCAGAAACCGGGTGGAAGCGAACAGACGGTAACCCCGAAGATTCGGTTGAATGCAAAGAGCATCCCGCTGAAGGTAAAGCAGACCACAAAAGCAGTAGTAATCAAATCTTCTGCAATCAAAGGGGATAAAATCAAATCCGCGAAGAGCAGCAATAAGAAAGTTGCAGTCGCAAAGGTGAAAAAGGGTAAATTGCTCATTACCGGAAAGAAAAAAGGAACCGCCACCATTACGGTTACCAGTGCCAAGGGAGCTACCGCGAAGGTGAAGGTGCGTGTACAGAAGAAGAAAGTGGTCACCAAGAGCCTGAAGATGAGCAAAAAGAAGCTTGTCCTGAAGAGAGGAAAGAAAGCGAAGCTGCAGGTAGCGAGAAAGCCCATTACCGGAGTAGAAAAATTGAAATTCAGCAGTTCCAATAAGAAGGTAGTAACCGTATCCGCAAAGGGTGTGGTAAGGGCCAGAAAGAAAGGAAGGGCCACTATTACCGTCAGAACGGCCAACAATAAGAAAGCTGTTTGCAGAATTACAGTCAGGTAAATCAGGCTTTACAGGGCCGGAGGATCTTATGTCCTCCGGCCTTGATGATGAAAAAGATACTTTGCAATGGAAGGAAAGTATATTATACTGAGGAAAGAAGCATGGGAACCGCTGCCGAGCAGGGAAGGCAGCGCAAGAAATGACGAAGATAGGTAAGAAGCATGAAGAAAAAAGCAGCAGGCATTCTAATAGGTATATTGGCGGCGGCCGGGACACTCGCCGGCTGTGCGGCGAGACAGCCCGCACAGGAGGAAGAAGAGAAAGATTTGATTACTGTAGGCTTTTCCCAGGTGGGAGCGGAATCAGACTGGAGAATTGCCAATACAGAGTCCATGAAGGAGGCCCTCAGTGAGGAAAATGGTTTTGAGCTGATTGTCTCAGACGCCCAGCAGAAGCAAGAAAATCAGACAAAGGCCATCCGGGATTTTATCTCCCAGGAGGTGGATGTGATTGTTCTGGCCCCCGTGACGGAGGACGGATGGGAGACGGTTCTGGAGGAAGCTAAGGAGGCAGAGATCCCGGTGATTGTAATGGATCGGATGATCGACGTGGACGACCCATCTCTGTATACTTGCTGGGTGGGCTCTGACTTTAAGCAGGAGGGCATTGACGCGGCCAATTGGCTGGTCTCCTACATGGAAGAACAGGGACGGGGAGACGAGCAGCACAATATTGTGGTTCTAAAGGGAACCATCGGTTCTTCGGCTCAGATCGGACGCTCCGAGGGGTTTAATGAGACCATTGTAAAATACAGGAATTATAAGATTCTTACTCAGCAGAATGGTGAGTTCACCCAGGCCAGAGGACGCAAAGCCATGGAGGAGTGTCTGGAGGAATATCAGGATATTGACGTGGTGGTTTCCCAGAACGACAATATGTCCTTCGGGGTAATCCAGGCTTTAAAGGCAGCCGGAAAGAAGCCGGGGGAAGATGTGGTGATCATCTCCTTCGACGCGGTGAGAGCTGCTTTTGAGGCTATGATCCGGGGAGAATTGAACGTATGCATAGAGTGTAATCCACTGCATGGCCCAAAGGTGGCAGAACTGGCCAAAAAGATTGTGGCAGGGGAAAAAGTAGATAAAGTGCAGTATATGGAGGAAGGGATCTATCCGGCAGAAACCGCCGAACAAGAGCTTCCCAACAGAAAATATTAAGCAGCTTGCCCTTATGGATGAAGCTTTTTTGTAGCTGCAAATACCTGCTCAATAGCCTTGGTATAATGGGGGGACAAAGAGACGCTCATGCCATTGACCAGCGTCAGCAAATTTCCGGTTCGTTCCAGGATATAGTGCGTATTCACCACATAGGATCTGTGACAGCGGATAAAGTAGGAGGGGCATTGATCCAGAGCCCATGTCAGAGAACATTTGACACTGGTTTTGCCCAGGTGTGTGTGAAGATGAACATAATGACCGATACTCTCAAAAAAATAGATCGTATCAAAGGGAATCCGTTTGCTGATTCCCCGGTAGGAAAACAGAAAAAACTCCGTAGCTTTCTTATTCCATGCATACTCCAGGCATTCCTTCACGTCCTCCGGACGAAGGGGCTTTAGATAGTAACGATAGGCATTCACCTGATATCCCTCAATAGCCCTGTCGGGTTTATCTGCAATAAAGATCAAAGTGTTCTTATATCCCTTTTTCAAAAGCTGTCTGGCGGAAAGAATTCCGTCCACATCCAGGGTCATATCAATGAAGATCAGATCATATTCTTCGGGGGATGTCATGGTCTCAAAAAAAACGCCGACAGATGAAAAAATCGAAACGGTAGGGGCGGCTTTCCCCTGGGCCCAAGATAAAATCATCTCTTTTAAGGCATAGGCATATACAATTTCATCTTCTAAAATGGCAATCTTTAGCATCATCATCCCCCCCTGGCATCTTTTCTTAACGGTATCTTTTGTATTTAATTATTTTAAAAATATAATACCACACTTCTTTTTAAATTTCCACTATATTTATTCCTTTTTTTGTAAATAAAAAAGAATTATAGAATTAACGTTTTACTGTGGTCACCTTAGTGATTTTACCGGAGGATAAATAGATGATTCTATCCACATAGGAGAGGATCTCCTTCCTGTGAGTGACAATAAAATAAAAATCGTAATCCCGGTTCTCTTTTATAAACAGATTAAACCGCTCTTCCGATTCCCGGTCATAGTTTGACGTGGCCTCATCCAGGATCAAAATCTGAGATCTGCGGTTTAGGGCCCGCAAAAGAGCTACCTTTTGACGTTCTCCGCCGGATAGTTTTGTCCCCTCGCTTCCCACGGTGGTATCAAATCGGGATTCCAGTTTTTCAATGGCTTCTGTACAAAAATCCGCCTGATCCAGACCGTGGGCGGGGGTTTTGGAATCCATAAGGATATTCTCCATCACAGTACCACGAAACAGGTGGGCGTTTTGGGAAACCACACTGAACTTCTTCCGGTATTCTTCAATATTGTATTCCCCAATGGGAATCCCATTTACCAGAATCTCCCCCTGGCAGGGTTCACACAATCCCAGGAGAAGACGGATCAGCGTCGTCTTCCCGCAGCCGTTGTCTCCTACCAGGGCGATCTTTTCCCCCCGGCGCGCGCTAAAGCAGATGTTTTGTAAAACCATGCGATGGGCAAAGCGAACGGAGACATTGCGAAATTCAATCTTGGAGATCACCTTCTCCGGTAGCAGAGTAGACCCGTAATTTTCCTCTTCCAGATCAAAAAATTTCCGGATATCCTCCACACTGGGCTTGATCTTCTTTAAGGTCACCCGCAAATCCATAATGGCGTCTATAGGTACCAGCAGGTAAGAGGAAAAGGATAAAAAAGTCACCAGGCTGCCCAAGGTGATTTCTCCACGTATCATAAACATCACGCCGGGAAGATACATCAGACTGGTAAAGGCCAGCTCAATCATGCGCATAACACGGGTATTTTTTGCGGTTAAAAGGGAGAGGTCCTTTGTAGCCTCATTGATGCGTTCCACATATTCTCCGTATTCCCTGGTTTTTTCAGACTGGAGATTCCAGAGTTTTATATCGATAATCCCCGAAAGAATATCAGAAAACCAGGAATTGTAGTCCTTATGGGCCTCCATCAGACGTTTCCCCAAGCGTTCCGCCTCAGCCCGTACCCACAGGTTAAACAAAACCTTAATGGGAATTAACAGCGCAAGGATCAAAGCCAGACGCCAGTTCAGAATAAATAGCCCCACCGCAGCCCCTGCAGCCTTGCATATTATCATCACAATGATCATACAATTACTGCTGATAATGCTCATAATGCTGTCAATGTTATATAAAGCGTCCCCAATAGTTTTATAAAATCCCTGCTCTTCATAGTACTTAGGACTCATCTTCAGACCATGGGTCAGAGCCTTTACTTTCAGGGCTTTCCCTATGGAGTTTGCCACCTGAAGTTCCTGCCTTGTCTGACTATACTGGACGATATTGTCCAGCAAGTAGAGTAGAATCAAAGACAAGACGCAGTAGAAGACAATCTTACTATTTTTTTCAATTAAACCCAGGTCAATCAGGTAACGGTTCACAAAGGGAGTTACAGCATTAAAAACAGATACTAATATAGAAAAAAATATCATGATACATATAGCGGAGATATAAGGCTTAAACAGCTTATAAATGTCACGAATTTTCATAGTCGGCTCCTTTCAGGAATGAAAAACGTAGTTTTTCTTTATAATAATAAAAAAGAAGACAAAAGTAAATAACTGTGCACGAAAAGCGTAAAATCGTTCACGAAATTAATCGTGCACGAATATATACAATTCACGCACAAAGTATTCCAATATTTAAAAATATTTAGTATAATAGAGCAACAAGAGAACCGTGATAACTGAATAAATCTGAAGGAGGAGAGCATGACAGATAAAAATTCTATAATTTTCAGAACCTTTCGGACGTATAAAAACGCCTATGTATATGACCGGCATACCAATTCCGTGGTGGCCGTATCAGAAGAAGAGTATCAGGAGCTCAGACAGGTGGAAAAGGGACTTATGAAACCGGAAGAGAGCGCTGCGATTGCGAAATATCAAAAGCAGGGGATGTTTCAGCCCAATATCGTAAAAGAGCTGCGGCATCCTCAGACGGATATTATTGAGCATAATTCTGAACGGAAACTGCAGCAGTTGATTTTACAGGTTACACAACAGTGTAATCTGCGGTGTGAGTACTGCGCATATTCCGGGATATATGAGGGAAACAGGACGCATTCTTCTAAGAGAATGAGCTTTGAGACGGCCAAAAAGGCCATTGATTTCTTCTTTGATCACAGTGTGGAAAATTCTGAGGTGGCCATTGGATTTTACGGTGGAGAGCCGCTTTTGGAGTTTGATCTGATTACCAAATGTGTGGAGTATATTAAGGAGAAAAATGAGGGCAAGGAAGTCCGGTTGGGAATGACTACAAACGGCACGCTATTGGAGGGTAAACGGGCAGAGTTTTTGGCAGAAAACCGATTTAGCATTGGCATTAGCCTGGATGGTTCTAAGAAAGAGCATGATGCCTGCAGAAAATTTCCGGACGGATCGGGTTCCTTTGATCTGGTTATGAATCATGTAAAGCAGTTGGAGGAGCGATATCCAGATTATGTGAAGGACTGTGTGAAATTTTTCACCACCGTGAATCCGTACATGGATCTGGGATGCGTATTGGAATACTTTAATGCAAGCGATGTAATCAACAATGATGCCATCCTGTTTAATAATATGGTATCCGTTGGACTGAAGGATGAGGTTTCCTATGAGGAGTCTTACTTCCAGGTGAGAAGTTATGAATATATTAAAACCTTATTTTCTATGATTGGAAAATTAGATAGGAAGTATGTGAGCCGTCTGATGGTTGATTCCAGAGCAAGAGCTGTTCGGAGATGGAAAAGCCTACATAAAAAGACAGAAATAGGTCCAATGGAATATCAGGCGGGGCCCTGTATGCCAGGGATACTTCGGTTGTTTGTGCGTTATGACGGAAGTTTTTTCCCATGTGAACGAGTAAATGAAAATCTGGATTATTACCAGATCGGTTCCGTGGATGATGGGTTCTACCTGGACCGGATGAAAAACTTACTGAATCTGGGAAAGCTGACAGAGGAAGAGTGCAAAGAGTGCTGGAACTTGCGTAATTGTCTCATGTGTTCCAATCAAATCGAATTTCACGGAAATGACAGGCCTTGTAAGAAGGATAAGTTGGAGGTCTGTAGAGGGAATAAGAAAGAAACAGAGTTTGAGTTATACCAGCAGTGTGTACTGAGGGAGTTTGGTTATACACCAGAAGCAAAGGAGATGTGGAGATGAAAAATATATGGTTTTTCCCGTATCACCCGGATATGGATTTACTAATAGAACAGAGATCCAGATTAAAGGATGTAACCATTCTAGGTATATCTTCTTATAAGGAAGATGCAGTACTGGTAGATCCTTTAAATAATATACTGGGAAGCAGCGGGAACTTTGAAAAGGGATTGGCAGAATGCGATCAGCTTGTGTTATTAGAGAATTATAGAAACTGTAAAACGGAAAAATACTATGAGATGATGGAAAAAGCCATTTCTGCCGGGGTTCAGGTAGTCCTTGTACCGCAGCTTGCGAAGACTCTGGAGCTGAAGTCTTATCAGGGTCAGTATACCTTGCTTCAGAAAACTCATAAAGTAACCCTTTCCGAGCCTGGAGGATGGGAGGTTTTGGAGCAAAGAAAGTACATGATAAAGACTCCTGTAATTGTGGTATTCGGAATGGGAAAACATTGTAATAAATTTCAAAATCAGCTTTTTCTAAAAGAGATTTTGGATGGAGACGGATATCATGGGGTGTGGATTTCCTCGAATCCTCTTGGGGCTTTGTTTGGAAGTTATACATTACCGGAGTTTTTATTTGATGAGCATTTAGCGATGGCAGAAAAAGTACTTCGGATGAACGAATATTTATACAGTTTAGAATTGGAGAAAAAGCCGGATGTTTTTCTCATAGGCGTACCAGAGGGGATTGCTGAATTTGAAAAGTACGAGTTCCACCATTTTGGCGAGTATGCATTGGTGATTGGAAGCGCAGTCTCCGTGGACAGTGCTGTATTTTGTACTTACTATTTAGATGCTCCCATAAGAAAAGGAATAGAACAGGTAGCTTATCATAGCAAAGAAAAATTTGGATTTCCAGTGGATATGGTTTCTGTGGGAAGAACACAATATGAAATGATAGATGGGAGAATTGAAATGATTTATTCATTTCTAAGTAAGGAATATGCGCAGAAGCATTATAATCCAGCAGATGATTTGGGAAAGTTTTTAGCAGAAGTCTGGAATACAGAACAACTTACAGCAGCAATGGAAAAATTGGTTGTTGGAAAGCTTGAGGAAAATGCAGAGGCAATATAGATTTGGGGGCAAACTATGAAGTATACAAAACAAGAGATCATAGAATTGATACGAAAAGTTGTGTTTGAGGTAACGGGAAATGAAGTGGAGTCTGATGACATGAGTCTTCTAGATACAAAATTGGGTATTAAGCCTGCAGATTTTCTTTATATCTTTGACTTATTAGAAAAAGGGCTGGAGGTTCCAGCAGTGGATATTTTAAAGAATCATGATTATACAGTTATGAAAATTGATCATATGAGTGAGGCATTGTTGAGCCTAATAAAAACATGATTCATACATCATGAGGATTAGAAAGGAGGTGTCACTATGAAAAAGCTTAACAAGAACTTTCATGAAGAGAAAAAGACGGTAGAGGCAATGAATGGTTCCTGCTCTGCTTATGGATGTGCTTGCCCTGCAGGAAGTTGTGCTTGTAGTGATCAGACAACAAATAGTTATACTACTTGGGATCGGGAATGGAATAACTATAGAAATGGTTTTAAAAATGCTGACTTTTAAAAATGTAATAAGTTGATTGGTGATTAAAATTAAGTAAGATCCTTATGATGTGATGAATGGAGGCTCTGTTTAGGAGCCTCCTTAAAATTAAAATAGACTTTCAAAGTTTTGAAATGGGGGGTGGAGCCATGTGCTTTTGGAAAAGGGCAGCACTATATCTTATACGTAAGAAAGGACGGGTAATACTTATGTCTATACTTATGTTTACAATGTCTTGTTTTATCATAGTTGGAATTTCTTTAAAGAATAGCGCGGACAGAGAAATAAGCAATTTGAGAAAGAATTTGGGAACTGGATTTGTTTTGGAAGCGGATATAGGTAATGAAGTATACTATAAAGCTGCAAATACTAGTTACAGTTCTTTAGTATATGCCGGACCGAAAGTGACGCCGGAATTAATGGAACAGATATTAACCGTAGATGGGGTAACGGATTATAGCATAGACAGTCAAGTACATGCAGTATACACAAATTTGGAACTTAGGCCAGGTTTATGGGCAGATAGTACTCCTGGTGGATATAATTCTATAGAAAAATTAGAGGTACGGAGGCACTCCACTTGGCTCAGACCATGCGAAAAAGGGGAATTGCAGGTGAATTTTCGAACAGGAGCCATTGAGATTTCCGAGGGAAGAAATATTCAAGAGGATGATCAGTTCAAGGCCGTCATATCCGAATGGCTTGCCAGGGAAAATGGACTTTCCGTGGGGGATACCATTAGGGTAGAAACAAAGGAAGCAAATCATATTCCCAGCAATACCCCTTTAAAAACCTGGGGAGATCCGGTAGAACTTGAAATTGTGGGACTCTTCCATATGAACTTTACCCAGGCGTCTTCCAAACATACCGCAGAAACTGGATTTATGGAAAACAATATTTATTCGGACATGCGCACGAATGCTGTGCTGGAAAAAAATCTAACAGAGGTGTTTGCGGAAGATGAGGACTATACAAAAGTTACCTTTTTTGTAGACAATCCGGAAAGGGTAGAGGAGGTCATGCAGCAGGTAGGAGCCATGGAGGAGGTAGACGTAGACGGGCTTTTGCTTTCAGTGGACGACACGGCATATAAGGCGTCGGCAAAGCCCTATGAGCAGATTCGAACATTTGCCATGATTCTTTTGGCTTCCGGTATGATTGGAATCGGAATCATCCTTTATTTAGTGATGCGGCTGTGGGTGCAGGGAAGGATGCACGAGGCCGGAATTTTGCTTTCCCTTGGCGTGGGAAGAAGGAAAATCATTGGCCAGATGCTGGTGGAAAATTTAACGGTAGCGGCGATAGCCTTGGTTTTGTCCCTGCTGCTGTCAGGAACGATCGTGGATACATGTATGAGCTTTGCAGAGCAAGTGACGGCACCGAAAGCAGGGGAGGAAGCTTATAAAGCGGAGGTAAATTACTGGAGCGAACCGGTTGTAAATCAGGTTTCAGCGGAAAAGGTAGAGTTGAGGTATGACGCAACCGGTTATGAGTTGATTTTAACAGTGGTTTTAGTCTGTGGAGTGTCCAGCGTGAGCGTACTTTTTGCTTCGATAAAGATTACGGATATAGAGCCCAGGCGGTTGCTAAGTTCTATGTAAAATTTATAAGATAATGTTTTAAGCTTTTTGAAAAGAGATGCGGCATAGTAAAATGGATGAAAATCTTCCCACGTAAGGATCGATACTGGGATATGATGAGAACTATTTTATTTTGTGGCATTTCTTTTTTACGTCTCTGGAAAAGGAAAAGTTCGATAAGTAAGAATAAATATGTACAAAAATAAGTCGTTTATGCACTAAGTATTCCGAAAAATGAAAAAGTTTAGTATAATAAATTTAAGAGAAGTTTGCAGTATTGATAGGAAAGCTGTGGGTTATGGAAAGAAGGTGGCAGGATGGCTGTTTGGCAAAGAGCGATAGTATATCTTTCCCGCAAAAGGGGGCGAACCTTATTTTTAATCATTTTTATCTTTGTTATGTCTGTTTTTATCCTTGTAGGAGCAGCTTTGATGGGGAACGCCAACAATGAGATCACTACTTTGCGTAAAAAGTTCGCAACCGGATTTGTACTTAAAGCGGACACGAAAAATGAAATATATCTGAAACAAATGGAAGGGAACGGATTCAGCTATGTTGGTTATACAGGTCCTAAGGTGACAGAGGAGTTGATAGAAGAAATTTTAGAGATAGAGGGAGTGGTAAACTATAGTGTTGATAGTCTAGTGGACTTGGTATGGACAGGTCTTAAGGTAAGACCGGGCAGATGGGAGAATGATGAGCCAAGCGAAGTTGCCTCCGCAGAAGAATTAGAGGTATTAAGGCAGCTAACGAGGATCTGGCCCTGTAGGGTAGGAGAACTGCATACGAACTTCCGGACAGGGGCGTTAGAGATTTCAGACGGAAGAAACATTCAGAAGGGAGACCATTTTAACGCCGTGATTTCGGAATGGCTGGCGAAAAAAAATAATCTATCCGTTGGGGACACATTTGTAGTAGAGACAAAAGAGGGAGCGTTTCAACCAAGCAGTAACCCTATGAAAACCTGGGGAGAGCCGGTGGAGCTTGAGATCGTAGGAATATTTCATATGAATTTTAAGCAGGTTTCATCGGAATATACTTCTCCGGATGAGTACATGGAAAATATCATTTATACGGATTTGGATACCCATGACGTGTTGGAACAGAATTTATACGCAAACAGATCCGGAAAAGAGGAGGGTTATTTAGAAGTTACCTTTTTGGTTGACGATCCGGAAAAGCTGGACGCAATTCTCCAGCAGGCGGAGGCTTTGGAGCAGGCGGAAGGGTTATTGATATCGCCGGATGATACGGCCTATAAGGCCATGGCAAAGCCTTATGGGCAGATTCGGACCTTTGCCCTGCTTCTTGTGGGTGTGGGGATCGCCGGTGCTGTCATGATTCTTTATCTGCTCATGAGGCTTTGGGTCCGGGGAAGAATACACGAGGCGGGAATCTTGCTTTCCCTGGGAATTGGAAAAAGGAAGATCGTTGCGCAAATGCTGGTGGAATGTTTGACGGTAACAACCATTGGGTTGACGATGTCCATTGTACTTTCCGGAGGGACCGTCAGAATGTGTACGGAGTTAGCGCGGCAGATTACAGCGCCTAAGGAGAACCAGGAAAGTTATAAAGTGGAGGTGGATTACTCAGAAGGCCCGTCGGTCACGAAGGTCTCAGCGGATGAGGTCACGCTAAACCATCGGGTTTCAATGGAGACCATAGCTTTTACCGTGCTTCTGGTATGTGGTATTTCTTCTGTAAGCGTACTCCTGGCGTCCGTAAAGATTACGGATATAGAGCCGAAAAAGCTGCTGCGGTCTATGTAAATGATACAGCTAAATTTTCATTTAGGTAAAAAGAGATAGGGCAAAGTAAAATAGATTGACGTTTTCTGAAGAAAGCCAGATGATTGGGAGAAAGGAAAACATTTTGTAAAGAGAAGCCTGGAGTTTTGGGTTATGGAAAGAAGGTGGAAGGATGTCTGTTTGGAAAAGAGCGATATTATATCTTTCCCGCAAAAGGGGGCGGACCATGTTACTAACAATTCTTATATTTATGATGTCATGTTTTATTATGATAGGGATTGCACTAAAGGTGGGCGCGGATAGAGAAATAAGAAATTTGAGAAAGACTTTGGGAACAGGATTCGTGTTAGAGTCGGATGTAGATAACCAGGTTTATTATAAGAGAGCAGATACCAGTTATAGTTCTCTAATATACGCGGGTCCGAAAATAACTCCTGAAATGATCAAAAGAATTTTGGATGTGGATGGGGTAATCGATTACAGTATAGACAGTTTGGAGCAGATGGCATATACAGATTTGAACTTAAAGCCGGGCACGTGGACAGAAAGTACCCCTACTAAGGATTTTCCTCTTGCGAAACTAGAAGTAAGAAGGCATACAACCTGGGTCAGGCCTTGTGAGAAAGGGGATTTGGAAAAGAATTTCCGGACGGGGGCGGTTGAAATCTCCCAGGGAAGAAATATTCAGCCAGGAGATCAATGCAAGGCCGTCATATCCGAATGGCTCGCAAAGGAAAACGGACTTTCCATAGGGGACACTTTTATCATAGAGACAAAGGAAGGGAACTATCGTCCAAGCGATGAGCCCGACAAAACCTGGGGAGCGCCGATAGAGCTTGAAATTGTAGGCCTGTTTCATACGAATTTTGTACAGGCGATCTCGGAGTATACGCCAGAAAAGGGGATAATGGAAAACAACATTTATACAGATTTATACACGTATGATATTATAGAAGAGAATTTAACCGTCATGTTTCCGAAAAATAAGGATTATACAAAGGTCACTTTTTTTGTACAAGACCCAGAAGAGACAGAAAAGATTATGGGGCAGGTAGGTGCCCTGGAGGAAGTAAACGTGGATGGGCTGCTGCTTTCAGCAGATGATACGGCGTACCAAGCGTCAGCAAAGCCATATGGACAAATTCGGACCTTTGCCCTGCTGCTTTTCATTGCCGGGACGGTGGGAATGGGCATGGTCCTTTACCTGGTCATGAGACTGTGGGCGCAGGGAAGAATGCATGAAGCGGGAATTTTGATTTCCCTGGGTATGGGCAGAAGAAATGTCATTGGCCAGATGCTGGCGGAAAGCCTAACGGTAGCAGCAGCGGCGTTGATTTTGTCCATAGCATTGTCGGGAAAGATGGTTGATAAGTGCGTGGATTTTGCAGAACAGGCAACGGAACCCAAAGCTCACACAGAAACCTATGAAGCAGAGGTGGATTACTGGCAGAATCCCGTTGTGACGCAGGTATCGGCAGGAAAGGTGGAGCTGGAGCATAGCGTGAGCGGTTATGAAGTAATACGGATGGCGGTTTTAGTCTGTGGAGTGTCCAGCGTGAGCGTACTTTTCGCTTCAATAAAGATTACGGATATAGAGCCGAAGAAGCTGCTGCGATCCATGTAAAGATGTATTTGTTTACTTATAAGGAAGTATGCGTAGGGAAAGGAAGGGTTGCTTAAATGTCACATATTAAAATTGCGGCTTCTTTTTGTGCATGAAACATGGAATAACGTGCATAAAGATGAACATGCACCGAAACAGGCATTTCAGGAACAAAGGATTCCGTTATCTGAATAGATTTAGTATAATAAAAGAAAAATGATATCTTGTGCTAACGGCGTGCGCGGGAAGCGAAACGTTTGACTTTTGAAAGGAGGGTATCCGAATGGGTGTATTGGAACTGAAACATCTTTCGTATTTTTATGAGAAGGACAAACTGATTTTAAATGATATCACGGAGTCTTTTGAAAGAGGCAACATGTATGTGATACTGGGGCCGTCGGGATGTGGAAAGACCACATTGCTTTCTTTGTTGGGAGGACTGGATGTGCCCACGGGTGGAGCTGTTTTATTTGAAGGCCAGGAAATCCGCAAGAAGGATCTGGAGGAACACAGACGCAGCCATATTTCTTTTGTGTTTCAAAATTACAACTTGATTGATTATATGACACCGGAGGAGAATGTAAAGCTTACGGCAAGGCAGGAGCCTCTTCCTGTGCTGGAGAAGCTGGGACTTTCCAGGGAGGAGGCGAAAAGGAACGTGCTGAAGCTTTCCGGCGGACAACAGCAGAGAGTGGCGATTGCCAGAGCGCTGGCTTCCGGGAATCCTGTGATTCTGGCCGATGAGCCCACAGGGAATCTGGATGAGGACACGGCCAGAGAGATTACCGGCGTCTTTAAAGAGGCGGCAAAGGAGTATGACAAATGCGTGGTTATTGTGTCTCACTCCAATGAGGTGGCCAGACAGGCAGACGTGGTGTTTGAACTGACACATGGAAAGCTGCATCGTTTAGAGGAACTGTAAGGGGATTATAGAAAATGAGCAGAATTGCGGTTTTGGATACGGGTATCTGCCCGAAACATCTGCGCTGCAAGAGCTTTGCGTCTTATAAAATCTGTGAGGATGGGAACGCGCCGGAAGAAACATCCCATGGAACTCTGTGCGCCAGAGTTCTGGATGATCTGGCTGAGGATTATGAGCTGATCAGTATACAGATCTTGCCCAATCAAGGAGGTAATAAAAGAAAGTCTCTGGGGAAGATTGAGCATTTCCGGAAAGGACTTGAGCTATGTTTGGAGCTTCAGACAGACTTAGTCTGTATGAGCGCGGTATCTTCTGTTTTATCGGACTCTGCATATCTGTATGATGCTGCAAAAAAGCTGGCCGCGCAAAGTGTGCTGCTGGCGGCTTTGGATAACCGTAGATTCCTGACGGTTCCAACGGCTTATCCATTTGTTCTGGGGGTCCAGTCCGACTGGGCAAACCTGCTTTCCCCTGGAGAGCTGGCCTATGAAAAGGAAGATCCTTACTTTGCAAATGTGTATGCAAACTGTGAGATCTCCTCGCTGCGCCGGCTTCACTGCGCTCCATCCAACAGCTTCGCGGTACCGGCAGCCGCGGCAAAGGTGAACCAATGGCTCCATGAGAAGCGGGATATAGAGGAGGCGGTTTGCTCTTTAAGGGCTTATCCAGTGACGCAGAAGTGGAAGGGCGCTGCTTCGGGATGGAAACAGGAGCCCGGAAGAGAGATTCCGCTGGTATGGATGCATGGGCAGGATGAGAAAAGGGTCTATGAGGTGTGCCGGTCTGTGATGGATGAACTTTATGGCAGATATCAGATACAGGCGTCGGGACTGGTCAGCAAAACGTTTGGCTATGATGTACGGCTTCGGGAACTTTCTGATGGACAGAATTTGAAAGAGGTTGTACAGTTTATGGAACATCACTATAAAACGGATTTGATCTTTCTCTTAGCGGGGCGGGAACAAGTGGAAAGGGATGTGCCAAATCAGGATGTTACGGTTCAAATCTGCGGACATCAGGTGCGGATAACTTATGAGAAGCAGTGTTCAGAATGCGGTGTGGAAACTCTGGCGGAGGAGATCTATCTGGCCTTACGGCCATAAGGGCCGGATGAAGATATGGGAAATGGAGGGAGGTTATAGATGAAGGTATGGAAGCGGGCGTCTCTTTATCTGACGCGTAATAGAAAAAAGACGATTATTTTACTGGCAATTCTCACCGTGATTATTACCTTGGTTATGGTTTGCATTTCGGTGGGAAACGGGGCTGCGGCGGCGATGCAGAACCTGCGCGAGACGATGGGAGGATACTTTAAGATTGACATAGACCGGGAGCAGGGCTATACAGGAAATATGGAAGACGGTATAGTGGAAGATATCATGAATTTTGGAGGCATCAAGGCCTATAATGGGCAGGATATCCGGTATATGCTGGCCGAGGAACTGGAACTGGAGCCGGGGCGCTTTACCTCGGAGGGAGATAAAAAGGCAAAGTTGGCCAGGGTTCTGGGAAATACAGACACCAGTCTGAACGAGTATTTTGTACTGGAATATTTCAAACTTACCCAGGGACGCCATATTACTCCGGAGGACCATGGAAAGGCATTGATTTCACAGGAGCTGGCCGAGAGAAACGGACTTTCGGTCGGGGATCGTTTTTCTATGATAATGGATACGGAGGACTTTACCAGTGAGGAAGAAATACAGGTTACAGCCCATCCCCTTGAGGTAGCGGGGATTTACCAGATTGAGAACAGGCAGGGAAGTTCTTCTTTTGGAGGCGATCCCGCAGAGTGCGATATGGAGGAAAACTTTATCTTTACCGATACTGCTTATATCCGTGAGGTCTATGAGGAGCTGATCGGGCGGGAAATCCACAGCTATACCAATGAAGTCGCTTTTTTTGTGGAAAACCCCAAGGAACTGGATGAAATTGTGGAAGGAATTACCCAGCTGCCGGACTATCCATGGGATGAATATGTGATTACGAAGAATAATAAGACCTATGAGGATTCTGCGGGGCCTTTGGAGCGGCTTTCTGGCCTTGTGACCGTGATGGTGCTGGTGATTGTGGTTATCAGCGCGGTGATGCTGTCTTTGATTCTGTTTTTGTGGATGCGGGAGAGGGTACACGAGATTGGAATTTATCTCTCGGTGGGTATCCGAAAGGCGGAATTATTGGGACAGCATATTTTGGAGAATTTATCCGTGGCAGTACTGGCATTCTTTCTCGCATGGGCCATTGCCACGGCTGCTTCCGGAGTGACTGGTCAGATGGTGGATAAACAGTTTGCCAGGGAGACGGAAGAAACAGAGCAGGTCGCGGGAACCCATCAGGAAACAGAGCAGAGCGAAGAGTCTCTTGTGGAAGTAAGCATCGGTCTGACGGAACTTGCGCAGATTACCGGGATTGGAGTTTTAATTATTCTGTTTTCCACGGGGATATCTGCTATTCTGGTTTTACGAATGCAGCCACGGGATATTTTTTCAAAGATGAGTTAGACAGGGAAAAAGAAGAGTGGGCAGACCGTTTGTTTATGGTCTGCCCACTCTCTTTCTGTGAGGGTGAGAAAGAAAATTTTCACCTTGAATCTTTAGAATGCTGAGATCCTCTCAGAAGCATATTGCAGAATCAGAACGGCGTCCTTGGTATCCGCGCTGCCGTCTCCGTTTACATCTGCGCCTTCCAGCTGTGCCTCATCCAGATCAGACATTTCCGCATTGTATCTTAACAGAGCGGAGGAGTCTTTGGTGGTGACATTGCCGTCGCTGTCGATGTCGCCTTTCAGACGAACTTTTGTCAGAGCGGTGGTCAGAGCGGTTGTGGCCTCGTTGATTCTGGCTGCCACGGCATCGGGATCTTCGTTTACTGCCTTCGCGTCTGCGAGAACAGATTCCAGACCATTTAGGCTGGATTCCGTGTATGCGGATGCGTTTGCAAGGATTTCTTCTGCCTTTTGGATGACAGCGATCAGAGCGGCCTTATTGCCTCTCATCTGTAGTCCCGCCACTGCGTCTGCAAGCGCTGTGTAAGCCTCTGCCAAATCACTTTCTTCCCGGTTGGGATCGGCCAGAACCTCTCTTGCGGCATCGATGGCATCTTTCAGAGCCTGATAACTGTCAGAGGTGTATTTGCCCTCATCCAGGCTTTCCACTGCCTCAAGTAAGCTTTCTAGGGAGGCCAGATCGGCATCTTTGATAAGACTTACAATGGCGTCAATCACATCGCTGGCTGCCTGGTTTACCTGCTCCTGGGTAGCGTTTTTGTCAGTCAGAAGGGGAGCGGCTTTCTCAATAGCAGCTTTTAAAGCTTCCAGACATCCTTCTTCGTAGTCAGATGGGGATGCCGTATCCAAAATCTCCTGGGCGGTCTCCACGGCAATCTCTAAGTGCTGTTTCTGTACGCCGTACTCCAGCCCTCCAAAAGCTGCGATCAGCTTTGCGATAGCCCCGTCGATTTCTTCTCTGGAGGCGGAACCGTCAGCTTCCACTTCCTTGGCTTCGGCCAGAGCTGCCTCCAGAGCGGCCCAGCTGTCCGGAGTATACTCTTCTTCTGAGAGACTTTCCATAAAGCGAATCCAGCTGCTCAGATCAGAGGGATCTTCTTCCTGGATATCGCTTTTATTTACGGTAATGTAAGTAGCCAAGTTGTCGTAGATTGAGGAATGTGCCGGCACTTCAATGTTGTACATTTTGCCAAACTGGGAGGATCTCATAATCATTGTGAGAACTTCCGCCACACATTTCTGAATATCGCCCCGTACCAGTGTGCTGTCCAGAGCATTGCTGGGAGTACCTGCAAGAGCGTCAATCATACGGTCCTGGGTTCTTCCTGGCATAACCAGATCGTTTCCAGCATGCATCATACCGTCTACGCTGGCTCTGCCGCCTGCGCCCCAGTCTGTCATGACCATACCGTCAAATCCCCACTCTCCTCTGGGGATAGAGGTGAGAAGATCAAAGTTCTCTGCTGCATAAGTACCGTTTACCTTATTGTAGGAACTCATGATGGCCATGGGCTGTGCGGATTTTACCACCATCTCAAAGCCCTTTAAGTAGATTTCTCTTAAGGCTCTTTCCGATACGGAAGTATTTACGTTGTTTCTGGAGGTTTCCTGGTTGTTGGTGATATAATGCTTGATCGTTACACCAACTCCCGGATTAGACTGTACGCCCAGAGTGATGGCGGAACCCACGAAACCGGTGAGGGCCGGATCCTCTGAGTAATACTCGAAGTTACGTCCGCACAGTGGATCTCTGTGGATGTTCATGCCGGGCGCCAGCCACAGGGTCACGCCGAACTCATTCATTTCTTCACCGATGGCCTGTCCTACCTGATTTAACAGATCCCGGTTCCAGGTCTGCGCCAGGAGGGTTCCGATCGGGAAAGCAGTACAGTAGCTGTAATGGGTTACCCCCTCGTCATCTGTATACACGGGAGTGATACGAACCCCTGCAGGTCCGTCGGCTTCAACGGTGTTGGGAATTCCCAGGGAGTTAAAGTAGAGCTGGCTGGTCTCGCCTGCCGCTCCCGGCACGCTGTTGGCGTCCGCGCCCCAGATATCCTCATCCCCTTCGGTGGCGCCGGTGAGTCCGTTGGCCAGATTGGCCAGCTGGACGTCGTTTAAGCTGGCTACGAAGGATTCCATGGAAACCTTGTTGTTGTATACATCAATGAGCTTTGTTCCTTCCGGAACAGGGTCTACGATTTCTACTGTCTCATGTTCCACAGGCTCATAACCCTCTGCGTCTTCCGCGGTCAGATATGTGGTAATGGCATTCTCATCAATGGAGGAAGCGCTGTATTCTGTGGAGAACTCTTTCGCATTTAAAGCAATTCTGGGTGCCTGTGCAATCTCAGCAGCTTCTGTTTCATAGCTGTAAGGGGTGGCGGAAGCATTGGAGAGCTCATCGATCTGTCTGTCTGCCTCCAGCTGGTTGCTGACCTGCTCGGTAAACACGTTGGTGTTCAACGTCAGAACGCCGGCAACCTGGGTATTTCTGGAACTGTTTCCCACACGGATGATGTAGTTTCCATCTTCCAGCATGTATGCCGCGAAAGCTTCGTTGTAGGAAGACATTTCCGTAGTATCATAGGAAATGGTCAGGGTCTGGCTTTCACCGGGAGCCAGTTCGTCTGTCTTTGCGAAGGCCGCCAATTCCTGATAGGGTTTCTCCATGGCTCCGTCCGGTGCGGAGAAGTATACCTCTACTACTTCTTTTCCGGAGTAGTCATAGCCAATGTTTTGTACGTCTACCGTGACGGTAACCTGATCTGCGTTGGCTTCTACGGAGAGAGGGGTAATCTCGAAATCCGTATAGGATAATCCGTAGCCAAACTCATAGGCCGGGGTGATGTTAAAGGAATCAAAGTAGCGATATCCCACAAAAATCCCTTCCTCATAATTTTCCTGAAGGGAATCACCGTCGGCGTTGCCGATAATGGAGCTTGCCGGATAGTCTGAATAGTTCTCTGCCCAGGTATCGGTAAGCTTTCCGGAAGGGGTGGCCTTTCCGGTCAGGATGTTTGCAAGGGCAGTGCCGCCCTCCATACCGGCCTGAGACATCAGTACCATAGCGTCCAGATCTTCGATCTCATCATAGAATTTGGTGTCTACGATGCCGCCCACGTTTAAGATGATCACGCATTTGTCAAAGTTTTTGGCCAGAAGCTCGATGTTGGCCCGCTCTACATCGGATAGGTAGTACTCGCCCTTATCGATCTCCCGGTCGGAACCTTCGCCGGAGACTCTGCTTAAGGTATAGAATGCGGTGTCCGTTCCGTTTGCCTTAGCCGCGTCGATATCTTTTTGAGTCAACGGAATTTCATTTGCCACATAGGTGGCGCTTCCTCCGAAGCTGCCGGGAATGACGGTTACATAGTCGTTGGAGGTGCCGGATGCCTTGCCCTCCTCAAAACCGGCGATGTAGGAGTCCCACCAGTCTAAGTTTGAAATCTGGTAAACCTCATTCAAAGCCTGATATACGCTGACGGTGTATCTTTGATAGACATCGCCGGAGCCGGTACCGCCTTTGATGGTGGCGTAAGAGCCGCCGCCGAATAGAGCGGCTTTGGTGCCCTGTCTGATGGGAAGCGTTTCATCTTCATTTTCCAGAAGTACCATACCTTCCATAGCGGCATCCATGGAAAGCTGGGCATTGCGCAATTCCCGTTCGGACATTTCATCGGTGGTGGCGGCCGTGGATGTGAAGCAGCTGCCTACAACCATAGAGGCAGCCAAAGCCACAGCCGTAACTTTTGAAAGTCTCTTTTTCATGTTTCATCCTCCTTTTCTAAATAGTAGTAGCGAGACGGGTGTAAAAATCACCACTTTACAATCTCATTTTACCACAAATTCCCATAAAAAAATAGGAAAAATATAAGGTTAGATAGAAAATTTGTGAGAAAGAAACGGAAACAACGCCGGTAAATTAGATATAGTGTAAAAAGAGACGGGCATTTTTTGGGATAGAGCGCATAGAATGGAAAAAAGACAAGACGGGAGCGATTATGGGAATCATCCTTTTTTTATCCAATGCCATGATTCCGCTGCTGCTGCTTTTTATTGTGGCTTATGGATTGGCAAAAAAAAGAAATGTGTACGAGAGTTTTATCAAAGGGGCAGTGGGCGGCTTCCAGACGGTGATACAGATCATGCCCACGCTGATTGGGTTAATGGTGGCAGTGGGGATCCTCAGGGCGTCGGGATTTTTAGACTTTTTTTCCAGCCTCCTGGGCAGGCTGCTACATGGCATGGGGTTCCCGCCTCAGCTGCTTCCTCTCACGATTGTGCGAATGTTTTCTTCCAGTGCGGCAACGGGACTGGTACTGGATCTGTTCAAGGAGTGGGGGCCGGATTCTTTTATCGGAACCGCCGCTTCGATCATGATGTCCTGTACAGAGACTATTTTTTATACCATGTCCGTATATTTTATGGCGGCTAAGGTGACCAAGACCAGATATACACTGGCAGGCGCTCTGCTCGCAACCTTAGCCGGGATCGGGGCCAGCCTTATTTTGGCACAAATTATGGTGTGATTAGAGATAAAATATGGCTTATTTGTGAAAAACGCTGGGAAAGTTGGGGGCAATGGTTTATAATAAAGACAAAATGACAAGAAAAAGCCAATGCAAGAATTGCAGAGGGGAAACGGAGGAAGAAGGTATGAAATCAGTGTGGAATAAGAGGAATGAAAGCAGGGGCTGGCAAAGCTACATGATGTGGGCGGTGGTCAGTCTGCTGATGCTTTTGGCAGTACATGTGCCGGTCTGCGCTAAAGAAGGCAGGGCTTATTTTACTTCTGAGTATGCAACCCCCGGGAAAATTTTGGAAGTGCAGCTGGAAGGAGTAGACCTGGAGGGGAGTGCCTGTACTTATGAATGGACTGTGGGACAGGAAAAAAGAGAAGCTGACGGAAATCTCTATCAGGTAACCGAGAGGGATTTGGAGCAGTTTATTCAGGTAACCGTAAGGGTTACAGGGGCGAAAGAAGAGGTGTATACAGCCAGCATGTACTGTAGCCGCCTGCCGGTAATGTACATTACCACAGAGGCACAAATCCAGAATAAAGAAGATTATGTGGATGGGACGATGACCGTGCAAAGAAGCGATTCCTGCAGGGATGCCACGGTGTATGACGGTGATATTGAAATTCGCTACCGGGGCAATACCACCATGGGCTATCCCAAAAAGCCTTACAAGGTGAAGTTGGGGGAAAAGACGGACATGTTTGGCTTCGGAAAAAATAAGCACTGGACATTACTGGCGAATTATCTGGATGGCAGCTTTATGAGAAACAGCCTTTCTTACAATCTATCGGGGGCTCTGGGAATGCCGTATATGCAGTCTGTAAATGTGATTTTGATATTAAATGGCCAATACCAGGGGCTTTACCAGTTTTGTGAGCAGATCCGGGTGGATTACGATTCTGACGGAAACCGGGTGGATATCTATGACTGGGAGTCTGCGGCAGAGGACAATGCGGATGTGATTGCAGAAGCCAACGGGTTTTCCAAGGATGAGAAGAAGGAGCTGGAGGAAGCCATGCTGGAGGATTTGTCCTGGGCGGAGACAAAGAGCTTCTCTTATGGGGGCGCTACTTATCAGCTTTCTGACTACGAAGAGATTGAAATCCCCCCGTTGACCGGAGGATACCTGATCGAACTGGATTCCTACTATGACGAACTGTCTAAGTTCACCACAGCGCAGCTTGGTCAGCCTATCAATATTAAGAGTCCTGAGACGGCTTACAGCAGTCAGGCCTTGATGGACTTTGCCAGAACATATTTGGACGCGGTGGAGACGGCTGTTCAGAGTTATAATTTTACAGGAAATCTGCAGAAGGAGAAGTTGAGTTATAGTCAGCTTGTGGATCTGGGCTCTCTGGTGGACTATTTTTTGGTGAATGAACTGTTTATGAATGAGGATGCCATGAAGAAGAGTACATATATGTACAAGGATATTGAGGGCCCGCTTTTTATGGGGCCCATCTGGGATATGGATTGGTCCTCTGACAGCGGAGTAGGAAGCTCCAATCGTACAGATCAATGGCAGACTCTTTATTTTAATGACGGAGCGCAGAGCAGGCAGTGGTATAAATTCCTCCTCAGAGATCCTTATTTTGCTCAGAAGGTTCGAGAGCGTTACTGGGAAATCCGGGATACTCTGTTGGAGGAGATAATCCAGGACGGCGGAGTAATCGATGCCAGGGCGGGAGAGCTAAAGGAGGCCGCCGCGGCGGATTTTTCTTATTGGAATCTGTTCGGGGGAGACTACAGTGGGCAGGTACAGAGATTAAAACGTTTTCTCACGGAGAGGATTGCCTGGCTGGATCAGCAGTTTGCTTCCATGGAAGCGCTTCAGAAGTCCTGGGGTGTAGAGGAGTGGAGAAAGACAGAGGCCTCCTGTCAGCTGACCGATCAGGGAAAAACCAAGGTATCTGTTGCAGTGCCCCAGGGAACTGTTCGCGCATCCTTGCTGGTCAACGGTGCATATATGGGCGAGACGTCTGTAACCGGGGATCAAGCGGTGCTTTGGGTGGACCAGGAGAAACTTACAGAGCTTGGAAGAGGAGAAAAGAGGATGGCTGTTTACTGCTTTGAGTATGAGGATGGCTCTTCCTCCTGTGGTTATGGAGAACTGGATCCGGACGTTCTTCCTGCATTCCGAACCATTCGGGTAAGGGCCGGGGAACATGGGACAGCAGGTCTGGTGGAAGAAGAGGAATGGCTTAAGCAGGTGTTTGCCTTTGACCAGGAGAAACTGGTGGCAAAGGCAGAGGCCCGGCAGGGTTATCGGTTTGCAGGTTGGTATGCAAATGGCGTGTTGGTAAGCAAAGAACAGCAGTATACGTTTACGGTAGACGGAGATTTGACCTTGGAGGCCCGGTTTGAGCAGGAGCCAGACGTTTTCTGTATCCGGGTATCTGCGGGCCAGGGAGGAACGGCGGGGATTCTGACCGGGAATGGGACGGCTCCTAGCGTGACGGCAGAAGCGGACAGTAAAATCACCATAGTGGCATCAGCCTCTTTGGGATATATCTTTGACGGCTGGTATGAGGGAGATAGGAAAGCCTATGAGCAGGAGCAGGTGGAACTGACAGTGAAGGGGGAGCTAAGCCTTCAGGCCAGGTTTGTTATGAAGCCCGCGCAAGGAGAGGTGCAAGAACCGGAAGATGAAATGCCTGATCAGACCCGGGAGCCTCAGGATCAAAGGCCAAGAAGTCTTAAGCAGGTTAAAATTCGAGCCATTCCCGATCAGGTTTATAATGGCAAGGCTAAAAAGCCCAAGCTGCATCTGACATATGAGGGTGATGCTTTGAAGCTGGGAGCAGATTATACAGTGGTCTATAAGAAGAACAAAAATACAGGAAAAGCAAAGGCGATTCTCACTGGAAAAGGAAGCTATCAGGGCACCAGAACCGTATTTTTCCGTATTGTTCCCAAAAAGGCATCCATCGTAAAGGTTGCCTGCCTTGGGAAAAGGGCTGCCCGTATTACCTGGAAAAGAGACCGCAAGGCCACCGGATATCAGATTCAGTATTGCACCAAGAAGTCTTTTCGAAAAGACATCCGAAAAGTAACGGTGCAGAAGAATCGCATCACCTCCAAGAAACTGAGCCGGTTGGGAAAAGGCCGTGATTCCTATGTACGGATTCGGTCATACCGGATAATAGGCGGGAAAAAAGCATATGGGCCTTACAGTAAAATCAAAAAGATTTCATTAAAAAAAGCAAGTTAATATCAAAATAGTAGTATTTCTACATGAAATATGAAAAAGGAAAAAGCAGGGTGTATTCGGAGAAGAATACGTCCTGCTTTTTGCGCTGTGAAATATATTAAGGAATAAATTGTGTAAAAAATGTAGAAAAATTACAGGGATTAAAGAAAACTAATATATTTTACAATGATTTTACAAAGAATTGAAAAATACTTTGTTGTTAAGAGAAAATTTGATTGTTATAATATGCAATGTCAAAAAATAATCAAACAATTTTTAAAAAGGAGTCTATTATGAAAAAAAGAATAGTTGCAGTCATGTTAGCCATGACGATGGCAGTACCTACGTCTGGCGTGACGGCTATGGCAGCGCAGACAAGTTCCGGTACGGTTCAGGAAAGCACACAGAAGCAGGAGGTACAGATTCCAAAAGCAAATGTGATGGATGTGGACTTTACCTCCGGGGATGCCACGGATCAGTCTCCCTTAAAGAACGGATTTCGGGTACAGGGAAGTCCGACCGTCACCGACAGTGAGGAACTGCACAAAAAGGTTGCTAATTTTAACGGCAGCAGCGCTTATCTGTATCCTTTTGATGCTTCTAAGTACGAAAAGATTACAGATGCTGTGACCATTGAGTGCATGTTTAAGTATAACAGTCTGCCTTCCGGAGAGCATGATATTTTCTCTAATCAGCAGTCAGGAGGAATCGGGCTGGGATTGTATAACGGGCGTCTGACCTTTTTCGCCCATGTGGCAGGATCTTACCGCCAGCCCACGGCATCCATTCAGCAGGGACAGTGGGTTCATGCCGTAGGAGTGGTGGATGGATCCAGTGTAAAACTCTATGTAAACGGAGAATTGGCCAGCGAGATACAAGTGGAAGGGCCGGTGGAATTTACATCCAATGCCAATGCTCATAACTTCGTGATCGGAGGGGACAGCAGCGCTTCCGGAAACGCAGAGTATCTTTCCGACGCATCTGTCAGCTTTGCAAGGCTTTACGACCGGGCGCTCACCGAGGAGGAAATCCGGCTTTTAGATGAAAAGGCTTTCGAGGGAGCAGACCTGCCCCAGTTAAAGCCTCAACAGGTGAACCTGGGAATGGTATCCTCCGATACCGCCTCAGCGAATGGGGAGATGAATGTGAATCTGCACTTAAACGCACAGCAGATAGGAACCATTGATGAGGTCTCCTGCGAATTGATCTATGATCCTCAGGCACTTACTTACACAGGCGTACAGCATAAAATGAGCGGCGTAGCCATTGATGACAGCCAGGAAGGCGTGTTGAAGATCACCTATAACGGAACCATTTCTGTATCAGATTTCAGGCAGTACGCGAGTACCCGGCTGGGAAAATTGAACTTCCGGACAGCGGATGTGACGGGAACTAAAGAAACCAGTCTGACGGTGGAAGGATTTCATGCTTATGCATCCGGTGAAGAGGTGACGGATCAAATACAGATGCCTCAGGCAGAAAAGACTGTGACGATTTATGGGAAGGACAGCCTGGATTTAAACGGCGACGGCGTGGTAGGAGCCGGGGATGTGGCTCTGGCAGAAGGGGAAGAACAGCAGGAGGCCATTGCCAATGAGGCGGCTATTTATCCATATAAACATGCGGTGGTGCTGACCGTGGATGGCGGCGGTACGGTTTGGGATCCGGACTCTGTCTACTATGCGGCGTCAAACTCCCAGATTCCGGAAAAGACCAGTGATCCTGAGATTATGGCAAAGAGAACCAATACCTATGCAATGGATCTCTTTAACAAGGAATTTGCCACCAGCTATACGGCTCAGGCAGTGGTGCCTTCTATTTCCGGACAGAATTATACCTCTATGATTCACGGAATCCCCTGGGGAGATGTGGATGCGGAGTATCAGCTAACCAATGACAGTTCTGCCCAGGAATACTATGCAGATTTTGGAAAAGAGACGGCCAAGTATCCCTCTATGTTCCAGGCTATCGCGAAAGTAGCGCCGGAGAGAAAGCAGGCGGCTTTTGCAGAGTGGACCAATATCTTAAACGGCATTATTGAACCTGACGCCCCGGTGATCGGAAAGGCTTCCGAGTCCAAGAGAAGTTTCTATGACGTGGCGGATTATATTAAGAGTGAACAGTATCAGGATACGGCTCTGGTCTATATGCAAAGCGACTGGATGGATCATGTGGGTCACAGCAGCGGATACTATAATGATAACTTCTGGTCCGAGCTGGCGCAGTACGACGACTACTACAAAGCCGTAGTGGACGCTTTGAAAGAATCGGGAACCTACGAAGAAACCCTGATTGTATCCAACGCGGATCATGGCGGAAGCGGATATAGCCATGGCTCCATGGATCCCTCCAATATGGACATCTTTATCGGCCTGGGCGGTCAGACGGTGGACTCCGGCAGAAGGCTGGAGGGAGGAGATAATTCCGATATTGCGCCTTTGGTGCTGGCGGCTCTGCGTATAGAAAAACCGGATTCCATGACAGGGGAAGTGTTTGATGAGCGCGCGTTTTTATCTCAGGAAGAGATGAGTAAGAAAAACCGGGATGTGGAAAAGGTAACCTTTACGGTGGAAGATGGCACAGGCACCCTGAGCCTGTCCAATCAAAAGTCTCAGACCAGAGTCATCGATGCGGTCATTGATCTGGACGAAGCTACGGTGCAGAGTGTGGATGCAAAGGGCGGTACGATTTTACGCCAGGAGACAGAAGACGGACAATTAAAGCTGACCATTTCCTATGAAAATCAGCCGCAGGAGCTGGCAGAACTCACCTTTGACGGAGATGTGTCTGGGGTAAAGGTATATGAGATTATGCTGGGCACCGCAGAAGGGAAAGAGATCTATGCGGATCTGGAGAATGTACAGGAAGAGACGGTATTTTCTGATCTGACAAGCTGGATTCAATTTATGGAAGGCCTGTCAGAGGAGGAGTACACCCAGGAGAGTTGGGCTGTACTGGAGGAAGCCTTAGAGGAAGCAAAGGCTGTGGAAGCTGATGTTACGGCGACCAGAGGAGAGATTGACGAGGCAATCGCAAATCTGGTGAAGGCTTTTGGAACACTGGAGTACGGAGTGCAGAGACAGCATCTGCAGGCAGCGATAGACGCGGCATCCGATATTCTGGAAGCAGCCCAGGATTATGATGAAGAAAGTCTGGAAGCTTTAAGAAATGTGATCGATCAGGCAAAGGCTGTATTAGAAGATGGAAACGCCACTCAGGAGCAGGTGAATCAGGCGGCCAGTGATGTGATCGATGCCATTGTTCTGGTGATCAGGGATGCGGATATTGTTTCTCTGGAAAGCCTGCTGGAAGCTGTAGAAAGCCTGGATGAGAGTAAATATACGTCGGAAAGCTATCAAGCCCTGGAACAGGCTGTCACATCTGCCAAGGCAGTGCTGGCCAATCCGGACAGAACCCAGGAAGAGTTGGTTTTGGCTTATACCCAAATCTCTCAAGCCATTCGAGGGTTGGAATTAAAGGGAAATAAAGCAGCCCTTTGCGCAGTCATCGAAAAGGCGGAGGAAATTCTGGCGGACGCATCTGCCTATACAGAATCCAGCATCAGCGGCCTGAAGGCGGTTCTCGATGAGGCAAAGGCGGTGAATGAGAATCCGGAGGCAAACGCCGTTGAAGTTCAGAAAGCAGTGACAGACCTGACCAACGAGCTGGTTTTGGCCAGACGGAAAGGCGATGTGGATCACGACGGAAGCGTCAGCACAAAGGATTCCGCAGAACTGCTGAGGTACAATGCGGAACTAGAAGAGCTTGACGAGACTCAGCTGGAAGGGGCGGATGTAAACGGAGACGGTGCTGCGGACACAAAGGATACCGTTCTAATCTTGCAGTACGCGGCTGAGAAAATTTCAACCTTCTAATGCGTTACCATAGTAAAAAATGCTTGTAGAATGGAAAAATTAGGATTATAATGAAATATAAGTTTTAGCAGGAGAGCAAGGGAGCTGATGCCAAAGGGTAACAGCGCCCTTCTTTCTGTAGGGTGAAAAAGACGAAAAAGGCAGCGGCATTTGGGCCTTACGGCTAGGACTGATTACATTTGAGAAGAGAAAGGAAGGTAGCATGATGAAAAAGCAAAAAGAGTTAAGCGGCGGCAGGCTTTGCAGATTTGCGAAGCGCAGCCTGATGCTGGCTGCAGTTACAGGCGTGGTTTCGCTGGCTGCGGGAAGCTTTGTGTCTCTTGCCTGCACATCTTACTATGCAGGAAAGGATGTGACCACAGACGGATCGATTCTGTTTGGGAGGACGGAGGATATCAGTGCCGCGCACAATAAGATTTTTCTTGTCCATGAGGCAGAAACTCATGAAGAGGGAGAGATGTATGAAGACGTGACAGGATTTACCATGCCTTTGCCGGAGTATACGTATCGCTTTACCACCTGTGAGGATGATCCGGGCTATGGCGGCGATCTCTTTGGAGAAGTGGGGACCAACGAATACGGTGTTTCCATGTCTGCCACCGAATCTGCCTCTCCGGCCTCTGCTTTAAGACAGCAGGATCCTTTTATCAGAGATACCGGAATCACCGAATCCAGTATGGTTAATGTAGTACTTCCCTGTGTCAAGACTGCAAGAGAGGGTATTGAGATGCTTGCGGATATTGTGGATACCTACGGCGCAGGCGAGGGAAATACCCTGATGATCGGGGACAGAAATGAGTGCTGGTACATGGAGATCCTTACAGGGCATCAGTACGTGGCCATTAAGATGCCGGATGATAAGGCCGCTATCATGCCAAACTGCTTTATGCTGGAGGAAGTGGATGTCTCAGATACCGAGAATGTCATTGCGTCCGAAAATCTGTTCCAGGTGGCAGAAGCAGCGGGAACTTTGGTAAAGGGAGACAGCGACAGCGTAATCCATGTAAGAAAATCTTACAGCGGTTCCATGGGACAGGGCAACAGCTATCGTATCTGGGGCGGCCAGATTATATTGAACGAGGAGCTGCTGGGTCAGATTCAGCCCACAGACCAGGATCTGCCCATGTTTGTGGAACCTTCTGAGAAGGTTTCCGTAAAGACCATGTACCGTATTGCGGGAACCCGCTATGAGGGAACGGAATATGAAAATCAGGGAACAGTCATCGGAACACCGAGATCTGCGGAGTGCCATATTCTTCAGATCAGACCGGATATGCCGGTGGAGCTGGAGACGATTGAATGGCTGTGTATGGGTTCTGCGGATTTATCCACCTTCCTTCCATTCTACAGCGCAGCCATCACAGACACTCATCCTGCTTACCAGGTGGAGGATGTAAACTACAATGAGGATTCCGCGTACTGGACTTATCGTGGACTTGCCACTCTGGCGGCATCTAACAGAGAACTGGTGGCACCGAATCTGAAAGCCTACTGGTCCGACTATATGGATGATCTGATCGCAAGACAGGCGGGCGTAGATGAGAAGATGATGGCCCTGTATGAGTCCAATCCGGGTGCCGTATCCTCCAAAGCCACAGATCTGGGTATCGCGTTGGCTGAGGACGGTTTGAAGACAGCCAAGACCCTGTACGGAGACATGATGAGAACCTTCATCTCAGGGGACGGCTCTTTTAAGACAGCCTTTGTACCGCAGCTTCATAAAGATCAAATTTATTCCAATTATTCTTATGATCTGGTGCACGACTGGGTAGAGCCGGAACCGGAGGAGGTATTTGGAGACCTGGGAACCTGGATTCGTTTTATGGAGAGTCTGAATAAAGACGAGTATACAAAAGAAAGCTGGGCAGTTCTGGAAAAAGCCGTGGAGGCAGCCAGAGCATTGGATGCGAACGAAGATGCTTCCAGGACACAGATTGACCGGGCGATTACAGAGTTGATTCAGGCTTTTGGCGGTCTGGAGTACGGAGTACAGAGACAGCATTTGGAAATTGCCGTGAATACGGCCCAAAGTATTTTAGATACAGCAGGCAACTATGAAGAAGGCAGCCTGGCAGCCCTGAAGGGAGTCATAGAGGAAGCGAGAAAGGTTCTCGGGGATGAAAGCGCCACCCAGGAGATGGTAAACCAGGCAGCCGGCAAGGTGATTGATGCCATCGTTCAAGTAATTGAAAATGCGGATCTTTCCTCTCTTGAGAGCTTGCTAAAGGCAGTGGAAAGCCTGGATGCTGAGAAGTACACATCTGAGAGCTATCAGGTTTTGACACAGGCGATTGAGGCCGCAAAACAGGTTCTGGCAGATGCAAACCGGGAAGAGGGTGAGCTGGCCGACGCGTATACACGGCTGGCAGAGGCCATCAGAGGATTGGAAATGAAAGGCAATAAGGCGGCTCTGAGCGCAGTCATTGGGAAAGCGGAAGAGATTTTGGCAAACGCATCCTCCTACACAGAGTCCAGTATCCGGGGACTTGAAGAGGCTCTGACCGCTGCCAAGACCGTGTATGAGAAGGAAGACGCCACCATGCAGGAAATCGCCCAGGCCACCGAGGATCTGACCAATGTGCTGGTACAGGCCAGACTGAAAGGAGATCTGGATCAGGATGGCAAGGTAAGTACCGCAGACTCCGCGCTGCTGCTGCGGTATACGGCGGAGATGACCGATCTGGATGAGAATCAGTATGAAGGCGCAGATGTGGATGGAAACGGAGTTGTGGATACTAAGGATGCGGTATTTATTTTACAGTACTCCGCAGAAAAGATTTCCGCTTTTTAGCATTTGAAGATGTTAGTATGAAATGAAGAAGCGTCCACCTTTCCCCAAAAGAAAGGTGGACGTACTTTTTTGTCAATGGCTGTCTCAGGAGTAAGCCGGAAAGGTCACTGGACCCGCCAGTACTTCCCTGCATACATAGACCGTATAGTCAGGCCGGATACAGTAGGTCCATTTGACTAACGTAAAAGCCTTGCCCATAAGTTCAATGGCTGTGATCCCGCCGGGATGAACGCAGCTTCCTGTATTCATGCAGGGAAACTTACCGTTTTTGTCCAGAGATGGACGGTGGGTATGGCCTGTGACAAGAAGACAGCCGTTTTTTTGTGTCCAGGTAAGCAAGCGCTGTTGCAGCGCTTCTTTTTTTGTATTGTTTTTCGCTGCGCTGGTGGGATCCAGAAACCCGGTGTGTTCCAGCGGCTTCCACACATAGCGAACCAGAAATCTGGAGAGGCGCCAAAGGGAGGAATTTAGAAAGTCCGCCTGATGGCCATGGGTGAGACAGACGTCCGGCCCTTCCTCTTCGCTGACCAGGATGATCCCTTCGTGAAAGCGAATTCCCGGAAACAAAGGGAACCGCTCCTGTCTGTCGCTGCAAAAGCAGGAGGTACAGTGTTCCTTTGCGAAACTTTCAGAACGCTTTATCATGTCATGGTTTCCGTAAATCATGTGAAGCCGGCCCTCCTGATAGAAACGGGACAGAAAGAAAAAAATATCGCTGTGAATCTCCATAATTTGGCGGATAGAGCGATTTTCCCAGAGTTCATCTCCGTCTCCCAATTCAATATAGGTGAATTGTTCGTTGTAATAATATTGGAGGGCTGCGTAAAACAAACTTTGATTTTTCAAAAAGTTGTCGTTGGAAGTGCCGCACCCCCTGTGGCAGTCGCTGATGAGCACGTATCGGCTTTCCTTGTTCCAGGGAAGCCTCAGAGCATGGGAAAAAACTTTATCAAGTCGCCTGTCAATGTTCATGGCAGCGCCTCGGTTTCTTAGGGAAGTGCCATGACCTCCATTTTTTCAGACAGACCACCCGATGGAAGGCAAAGGGCAAATGCAGCCGCAAGAAGACAAGCCGGTCCAGAGTGGTGGTAAAAGGTTTGGTAATAAAAAGAAAAAGCCATGCCATGCAGGCGTTTTTTTTCTGTATCCAGCGGGCTTTAAGAGGGCGTATCTGGTAAGGAGGCTTCCTCTTGGGAGCCCGAAAACAGAAGGATACACAAGGTGAGCAGACGCTGATATCGCACCTGCAGTAGCCCGCCTCCAGCATCCCCTCCACAAAGGCTCTGGCCATGTCATCGTTCGGGAACGTAAGGATCACAGGCATACGCAAATGGTCCGGCCAGGTAAACCTGCCCATATCAAATCCGGTTACCCACCAGCTTCTTTGAGCGGTAGTAAAAAGAGATTTGCAGTCCTGCAAAAGGCGGAAGGAAATCTTGGGAGCCTCGTCCTTGGATACGCCGAAAAAGAAGGTTTTGTTTCTCTGATCGGAAGGAATTAGCCCCTTAGCCCGGTAGACGCCTACCTCGGCGCCGGTATTAATTCCGTATTGTCCCTTCCAGAATTCTATGAGCCAGGTATTTCCTCGGTAATCGAAATAAATTGGCTCACAATCGGTTACAATATGAAAAAGCAAGGCGGCCTGATCGTAGAGTGCGCTATATCCGAATTCCTTTTGCCAGGCATCTGACTCTGAAGTAAAGATATCCTCTTCACAGTCGTATACAAACCCAAAAGGCCTGGAGGCTTCATTTACCAGCGCCAGCTTCTGACACAGGGGAAGCCGCCGGACCTTACGGATGAGGAACAGGCGCATGCACAGGCAGAATAGGAGGATCAGGATGACCGCGGCAATAAGATACCAATACATAAGAACCTCATGATAGTAAGTGTCTCTTTAATATATTCTTAATATGGAAAAAGGTTTTTGCGGATTGTGAAAAAACAGGAAGTGTTATATAATAGAGAAAAAGTTTGATATACAAAATATTTGACGTAGGGAGCGGATATAATTGTCTCCTGAAACATTTTTTGGATGGGAGGGCTCGGAGTGAACACATATGATACATTTCACGAAATCCTGGTAAGTCTGTTCCACGACATTACGGGAATTGAGGAAAAGGCTATTATCACGGAGGAATTTCAGGATATATCCAATAACGATATGCATATCATAGAGGCGGTGGGCATACAAAGCCCCAGAAATATGTCTGCCGTAGCGAAAAGTCTGTCCATTACCGTGGGGACCCTTACCATTGCCATTAACAATCTGGTAAAGAAAGGGTATGTCAACCGGGTGAGAAGTGAAAAGGACCGGCGGGTGGTACTGCTCTCCCTGACCTCAAAAGGAGAGAGAGCCTATGAGCACCACAGAAAGTTTCACGATGACATGATCAAGGCTACCATCGCAGGGCTGGATGAGGAAGAGACCAGAGTGTTAGTAAAGGCTCTGACAAATTTAAAGGAATTTTTTTATCATTATCAGGAGCAATAGGGGGGATTATACCCCCAGCTGCTGTTCCAGGATATAGAATGGGGCAGGCCCGATCTCTAATATTTTCTCATGAAAGTCTTTTAAGGTAAAATGTTCTTTTTGCTTCTTTGCATAGGCGTCTCTCAGGTCCAGAAAACCCAAATATCCCCCATAGTATTTCAGATAATTGGCAGGAGCCTCCAGAATCGCGTCGTACAGGGCGTCCGTCTGCATTGTGTCAGAAAAACCAAGCTGAATAAGATAGGCGGCCATATCGGCCCTGCTATACCCGTAGTAGTGAATCGCGATATCCATGAGACTGGAGATCCCAAGCATGATGGATCGGTTGAGCCGGTACAGACTGGCCACATCCGGATCGGTATCAGCCATAGAGTAGGAGTACATTTCCACATAGGTGGCCCATCCTTCCACGTATCCCCCAAAATCCAGAAGGCTTCGCACTTTGTTAAAGCCGGAATTTCCAAAGTATACGGTTTGGTAGAGATGACCCGGATACCCTTCGTGGGCCAGCGTGGTATAGAGCTCCAGTGGGGTGTAAGAGGCAGCCTGGTTGATATAAATAGTATTTTGACTCTGGCAGTCAATGGGAGGAGTTAAGTAAAAGGCAGGGCTTAAAAATTCCTCCAGAGACGGGTGTACGTACTTTACCTGGTAGGAAACCTCCGGGGGAGAGGGGAAATCTTTGGAGATTTTTTGTTCCAGATCCTGTAGCATCCCGGAAGGATCCTGCAAGGCCAGATCCCCGGAAAGAGAACTGGTGAGCAGGGAGGGGTTTTCCGATATCAGGGTGCGAAGCTCTGAGAAATCCGCCTCTAACTGCTGCTGGATTCGCTTGGCCAGGGTGGGTACGGCGTCATCCAGACCGGTGGTATATCGGACCAGATATTCATAGTAGTCTTTCCCCTGTGGCAGCCAGCAGAGTCCTTTCTCGTTTACACCCTGGCCCTTTAGGGCCGTAAGTCCTTGGATAAGAAGTTCGTAGGCGGGAACCACGTGCGTAAGGACAGCGTTTCGGTTGGCTTCTCTATAGGCGTCTTTCTTTTCCTGGGACAAAAAGTCGGCGGTTTTCATCTGCTCATCGAACAGTTCCAACATGAAATTTTCCTCTGGGGTTTGGATAAAGGAGCTGCACTGAGCGATTACCTGATCTGCCGTGGAATCGCTCATAAACAGTCCGGCTTTTGCCTTTTCCTGCTCAAATTGCAGAATAGACTGGTAGTAGGTATCTATTTGGCTGATAAGCTCCAGATAATCCGTCACATCCTGTTCATCCCGGAAGGTATATTCTGCCAGCAGCACTGGAAGCTGAGCCTGCACGCCAATAGTGGGACCAAGGGGCTCCTCATAGAGATAAAATTTTCGGCCCATTTGCTGGATATCCAGATAGGCTTCTAAGATATCGTAGGTAAGCTGATTATCCTCGGAGAGACAATGTCTGCAAATTTGGTCTAATTGTTCCTGGTAATTTTCCAAAATCACAGAGGAGGAAGCTGCTTCCTCCACGTCTACGGTACCAAGGGTCACCGGATAATCGGTAATACCAAAGGCTTCCGGTTCAGCCAGAGTATAGTGCAGATTCAGGGTGTTTCCCTGGATTTCCGACTGAAACATTTCTTCTGTAAAGTCCACAAAAGAGCGGTTGGCCAAATAACTATGTATTGAGCAGGCCAAAAACAGAGCCGCGGCTGAGGCGGCAATGCCAAGCATCAGAGGGCGTTTGGATTTTTGCATACAGATACCACACAGCGGGTCTTTGGCATCAGTCTATGCAGAAAACGGCATGTTTCATACGTCTTCCATAATTCCTTTTTATCTGGTACAATGGAGTCGCAAAAGTGAAAGAAGTTGGATATTAGCAGGAGGAGCTCATGAAAAACGTGGTATTAATTGGAATGCCAGGTTCCGGGAAAAGTACCGTGGGCGTGTTGCTGGCGAAGGTTTTAGGTTACGAATTTTTGGATTCAGATTTGCTGATACAAAAGCGTGAAGGCAGGTTGCTTTCCCAGGTGATCCAGCAGGAGGGGATCGAGGGATTTATCCGTATAGAAGAGGAAGTGAATGCAGGGATTCGAAAGACCGACACTGTGATTGCCACAGGAGGCAGCGCCGTTTATGGGGCCAGGGCGATGGCGCATTTAAGGGAAACCGGAACCATTGTGTACTTAAAACTGCCCCTTGAGGAGCTTCAAAGGCGCCTGGGAAATCTCAAATGCCGGGGGGTGGTACTGAAGGAAGGACAGACACTTCAAGAGTTGTATGAGCAGAGGGCGCCGCTTTATGAGCGGTACGCCGATGTGGAAGTGGATGAGACAGGACTGGATGTGGAGCAGACGTTAGAGCGGCTGGTAAAAGCCCTTGGGCGCAGACCGTAAGGATTTTGTAATATTTTACAGCATATTCTTGTGAGAAATGCACAGATTAAAAAGTGTAAAGAGAAAGGAACCCGGCGCGGCAGTGTGAATAATAGACGAAATCTTAAATTTTGTTTACAAAGCAAAAGATTGTGGTATAATATACGTTGGATGTTTTAGCAGAAGCAGCACGGGAATCGAGGGATCGATTTCTTTTTACATATGAGGGAAAAGTATAAATAAGAATTTGAGGTGTCTTATGGAACAGTATATTATTAAAGGCGGCAACCCGTTAGTTGGAGAAGTTGAGATCGGAGGAGCTAAAAATGCGGCTCTCGGAATCCTGGCGGCGGCCATTATGACGGATGAGACGGTGGTCATTGAGAATCTGCCGGACGTACAGGATATCAACGTATTACTGGAGGCGATCAGTGAGATCGGAGCGCGGGTGGAACGTCTGGACCGGAATCGGGTGTCTATTAACGGCTCCATGATCGGGGAGGTCAGCGTGGGCTATGAGTACATCAAGAAAATTCGCGCTTCCTATTATCTGCTGGGGGCTCTGCTTGGAAAGTATAAAAAGGCGGAAGTGCCTCTTCCGGGAGGATGTAATATCGGAAGCAGACCCATTGACCTGCATTTGAAGGGATTTAAGGCACTGGGCGCGAAGGTAAATATCAAAAACGGTTCCATTGTGGCAGAGGCCGAGAGGCTACACGGAAGTCATATCTTCCTGGATACGGTATCCGTAGGCGCTACGATTAATATTATGATGGCAGCTTCGATGGCGGAAGGATATACCATTATCGAAAACTGCGCCAGAGAGCCCCATGTGGTGGATGTGGCTAACTTTTTAAACAGTATGGGTGCTAATGTGAAGGGAGCGGGTACAGACGTGATTCGTATCCGCGGCGTGGAGCGTCTCCATAGAACGGAGTATTCCATCATTCCTGATCAGATTGAAGCGGGAACCTTTATGTTTGCGGCGGCGGCCACCAAAGGGGATGTGATGGTGAAGAATGTGATCCCTAAGCATCTGGAGGCTACTACGGCCAAATTGGTGGAGATTGGCTGCGAGGTGGAAGAGTTTGACGATGCCGTTCGTGTGGTGGCCTCTAAAAGATTAAGCAACACCAATGTAAAGACACTTCCTTATCCTGGATATCCGACAGACATGCAGCCGCAGATCGGGGTGACCCTGGCCTTGGCCAAGGGAACCAGCATTGTGACGGAGAGCATTTTCGAGAACCGATTCAAATATATAGACGAGCTGGCCAGAATGGGAGCTTCCGTGAAAGTGGAGGGGAATACGGCCATCATAACCGGAGTGGAGATGCTGACCGGCGCAAGAGTCAGCGCGCCGGATCTGCGGGCAGGCGCGGCTCTGGTAATTGCCGGACTGGCAGCAGAGGGAATTACCATCGTGGATGATATTGTGTATATCCAGAGAGGATATGAGAACTTTGAGGAGAAGCTTCGCAGCCTGGGAGCTGAGATCGAAAAGGTTTCCAGCGAGAAGGAGATTCAGAAGTTTAAGCTGCGTGTGAGTTGAAAGGAAAAAGACCTGCGGGATAAGTGATAAAAGTTTTCCTTGACGGAGCCAAAAAAACGCGTTAAGGTATAAAAGTACAAGTACATCATCTATATTTTCTCTTATTCAGAGTGGCGGAGGTACAAAGGACCTGTGAAACCACGGCAACCCCGGAATGGAAGGTGCCAACCTGAGCGAAGAAATTCGAACAATAAGAGGATAGCTTATCGAAGGAGATAGGAGGTCCGCTTAGAGCGGACCTTTTTGCTGCCGTTGGCTGACTGTGGGAGCCATGAGAAAATATAAAAGAGGATAGAGTAAGGAGGATTCTATGGAGAAATTATTATTTACATCGGAGTCTGTGACAGAGGGACATCCGGATAAAATGTGCGATCAGATTTCAGATGCCATTTTGGATGAACTGTTAAAGCAAGATCCCATGAGCCGGGTAGCTTGCGAGACAGCCACTACTACCGGTATGGTTCTGGTAATGGGAGAGATTACCACCAAGGCTTATGTGGATATCCAGAAAATCGTGCGGGACACGGTGCGGGAAATCGGGTATACCAGAGGGAAGTATGGTTTTGATGCAGATACCTGTGGCGTGATTACAGCCATTGACGAACAGTCGACAGACATCGCCATGGGTGTGGATAAGGCCCTGGAAGCCAAAGAGAATACCATGACGGAGGACGAAATCGAGGCCATCGGAGCGGGAGATCAGGGAATGATGTTTGGGTATGCCTCAGATGAGACGCCGGAATATATGCCCTACCCCATTGCGTTAGCCCACAAACTGGCTCGCCAACTGACAAAAGTGAGAAAGGACGGCACACTTCCCTACTTAAGACCGGATGGCAAGACGCAGGTTACTGTGGAATATGATGAGAAGGGGGTTCCTTCCAGGCTGGACGCAGTGGTGTTGTCCACACAGCATGATCCGGATGTGACCCAGGAGCAGATCCACAGAGACATCAGGGAGCATGTATTTGACGTGATTTTACCAAAAGAAATGGTGGATGAGCAAACAAAGTTTTTCATCAATCCCACAGGAAGATTTGTGATCGGGGGACCTCATGGGGACAGTGGTCTGACCGGACGTAAGATTATTGTGGACAGCTACGGCGGTTTTGCCCGTCACGGCGGCGGCGCCTTTTCCGGAAAGGACTGTACGAAGGTGGATCGTTCCGCAGCCTATGCGGCCCGCTACGTGGCAAAGAATATTGTTGCGGCAGGCCTGGCCAAGCGGTGTGAGGTGTCTTTATCTTACGCCATAGGAGTGGCCAGACCCACATCCGTGATGGTGGATACCTTTGGCACGGGAAAACTTTCCAATGAGCGCTTGACGGAAATTGTGAGAGAAAATTTCGATCTGAGGCCTGCGGGTATCATACGGATGCTGGATTTAAGAAGGCCAATCTATAAACAGACGGCGGCTTACGGTCATTTTGGAAGAAATGATCTGGATTTGCCATGGGAAAAACTGGATAAGGCAGAGGTGCTCAAACAGTATCTGTAAAAAATATGCTTGCCTGGAACGGCTACGGTCGCCCGGGCAGGCTCTTTGTTATTACAGAAATTAGTTGCCTGCCCGGGGAAAGGAGGCAAAATGTGAAGTTAAAAACAAGGCTGATTATTTCCTTTTTTATCATCATCTGCGTGCCCATTGCCCTTACCTGCGTAGCTCTCTGGGGATTTGGAAATTATCAGCTTCGTTCTATCGAGGAAAACTTTGGAGTGGATGATCTCTCCTATGAGTCTTTATCCAATTCCTTACAAATGCTTACCAAGTCTACGCAAAAAACATTTGAAGAAATGCAGGCTCAGGCGGAGGAGAATCCGGACCGTTTCCGGGAAATGGCATATCTGGAGTCTTTGAACAAGGAGTTGTCCAGGAGGGATTCGTACCTGATTATGCGTATGGGAGAGGATATGCTCTACTATGCAGGCACAAAGGAGGACATATCCGAGCTGTTTCAGGAGCTTCCGGTTTATGGAGACTATGGGGAGGCTTCTGACAGCGGTATTTATATTGGAAGGGACGTGCAGTCCTTTGTAAAGCAGCTGGATATGGTGTTTTCGGATCATACCACAGGCAGCGCCTTTGTGATTACGGGGGTAGGATATACAGCCCCCCAGGTGAGGCTTTTGATGCGGGATATGGTGATTGCGATTCTGGTGATTTTGGTTTTGACTTCCGCCCTTTTGACCAGTTGGATCTATAAGGGAATCAGCAGCCCTCTCAATAAATTGCGAAAGGCCACTAAACATATAAAGGACGGGGACATGGATTACTCTCTGGAAGTGCAGGGAGAGGATGAGATCAGTCAGCTTTGCAGGGATTTTGAGCAGATGCGTATGCAGCTGAAGATCTCTGCCGAGCAGAAGGCAGAGTATGCAAAGGACAACCGGGAGCTTATCCGAAATATTTCCCATGATCTGAAAACACCGATCACTACGGTAAAAGGCTATGTAGAGGGGATCATGGACGGGGTGGCGGACACGCCAGAGAAGATGGACCGGTATATCCGCACCATTTATAATAAAGCCAATGAGATGGACCGGCTGGTGAATGAGCTGACGTTTTATTCTAAAATCGACACCAATCGGATTCCCTACACGTTTACCAAGATCAATGTAAACAGTTATTTTGAGGACTGTGTTGAGGAAGTGGGAGTGGAACTGGAGTCCAGAAATATTCGTCTTTCTTATAACTGTACCGTTGCTGGTGATACGTTGATTATCGCTGATCCGGAGCAGTTAAAGCGGGTCATTAACAATATCATCGGCAATTCCGTAAAATATATGGACAAGCCTCAGGGCAGCATTGCCATTCGGGTGGAGGATGCAGGAGACTTTATTCAGGTTGAGATTGAGGACAACGGAAAGGGAATTGCGGCGAAGGATTTGCCGTCTATCTTTGACCGGTTCTTTCGAACCGATGCGTCCCGAAATTCTTCCCAGGGGGGAAGCGGTATCGGCTTGTCTATTGTGAAAAAGATCATTGAGGATCACGGGGGAAAAATATGGGCCAGCAGCAAGTTAGGGGAAGGGACTACCATGTGCTTTGTACTTAGAAAATACCAGGAGGTACCGATGAATGAGTAAGATCTTAATTATTGAAGACGAGGAGAGCATTGCGGATCTGGAAAAGGATTATCTGGAGTTGAGCGGATTTGAAGTAGAAATTGAAAACAGGGGAGATGTGGGCCTAAAGCGGGCGCTGGAAGAACCTTTTGATCTGTTTATTCTGGATTTGATGTTGCCGGAAGTGGACGGGTTTGAGATCTGTAAGGAAATCAGAAAGCAGAAGAACACACCCCTGATTATGGTTTCCGCAAAAAAAGACGATATTGATAAAATCAGGGGACTTGGCCTCGGCGCGGATGATTATATGACAAAACCCTTTAGCCCCAGCGAATTGGTGGCCAGGGTAAAGGCGCATATGTCCCGCTATGAGAGACTGGTGAGCACCAATGCCCCGGATAATGAGATCATTGAGATTCGGGGCATTAAGATCGACAAGACTGCCAGAAGGGTATGGGTGGACGGAGAGGAAAAGACCTTTACCACCAAGGAGTTTGATCTGTTGACTTTTTTGGCTCAAAATCCCAACCATGTGTTTACCAAGGAAGAACTTTTCTCCAAAATATGGGATATGGAATCCATCGGAGATATCGCAACGGTAACGGTGCATATCAAGAAAATAAGGGAGAAGATTGAGAAAAACACGGCAAAGCCCCAGTATATTGAGACTATCTGGGGGGTGGGATACCGATTTAAGATTTAAGATGATCCTGGTTACCGGATAACATACTTCCACGTACGATGGCATCTTCGCCGAACCTGCTTCGTATGGAGTCCAGAGCCTGATCCAGCTTGCGCTGTTTTTCATTTTTGGTGAATGCAGGGTCAAACAGACTCATCTGGATCGGAGTGCTGTCAGGGAGCAGTTTGCCTGCACGGATACCGAGTAGGCGTATAGGGACTTCGTTCCAGAGCTGTTCGAAGAGAATGCAGGCATTGTGATAGATCCCATCAGTGGTATCGGAAGGAGGATCTAAGGACCTTTGATGGGAGGAGGCTGTGAACGTATGGTATTTGATTTCTACGCACAGGCTGGCTGCCAGCACATGGTTTTTTCGAAGCCTTGCGCTTACTTTTTCCGCAAGCTTTCGGAGAATAGAGAAAGCCTCTTCCCTTGTGGTCACATCTTTGGTAAGGGTGATGGAATTTCCGATGCCCTTTGCTTTTGACGGGGAAGAAAGGACGGGCGCGTCGTCGATGCCGTTGGCATAGTCATGAAGCATTTTCCCGTGGCTTTTTAAATGGGAGAAGAGAAGAGCCGGATCTGTGACTGCCAGATCTCCTATCGTTCTAATCCCTAGCTTATGCAGGGTCTGCACGGAGGAACGGCCTGCCATATACAGCTCTTCCACAGGAAGAGGCCACATTTTTTCCTGTATTTCCTTGGGAAACAAGGTATGTATTTTACCAGGCTTTTCAAAATCAGAGGCCATTTTAGCCAAAAGTTTGTTAGAAGAGATTCCGATATTTACGGTATAAGAGAACCGGGCAAAGATTTCATCCCGGATTTGTGCGGCAGCCTGGGTGCAGGAGGAGTATTGGTGGGCGATTCCGGTAAAGTCTAAAAAGCACTCGTCCACACTGACTTGCTCCAGATCCGGAGTAATTTCACGCAGAAAGTCCATAAGTCGTTTGCTATAGCGGGCATACAGCTTATGATCCGGAGGAGCGATCAGTAGGTCCGGACATTTTTTCAGGGCCGTGGCAATGGGTTCTCCTGTGCGCACACCAAAGGATTTGGCGGGCAGGGACTTTGCCAGGACTACGCCGTGGCGTTTCGCCTGATCCCCGCCTATGATCGCAGGCACACAGCGCAGATCCGGCCCCTGGCCCGTGCGAAGCTGTTCTACGGAAGTCCAGCTTAGATAAGCTGAGTTTACGTCAATATGAAAAATAATACGCTCCATAAGTCTGCCCCCTCTTGCTTTTTCTTTTATTATATCTTACAATTTGTCCCAGATCAAATTTCTTGTGAAAAGGAGAAGGTATGGAAATTTTATATGAGGATGCTTCTCTTCTGGTATGCGTCAAAGAACCGGGAATTCCGGTGCAGAGCGCAAGGATAGGAGTCAGAGATTTGGTGAGTATTCTGAAAGTCCGCCGAAAGGAATCGGAGGGCATGAGGGGGGAACCCTATCTGGGCGTGGTTCACAGGCTGGCCCAGCCGGTGGGAGGCGTATTGGTCTTTGCAAAGACAAAGGAGGCGGCGGGGGCGCTGAGCGCCCAGATACAAAAAGGCCGGATGAAAAAAGAGTATCTGGCCGTGATCTGCGCTCCTCCCAAGAACAAGGAGGGCGTTCTTAAGGACACATTGCTCCGGGACGGAAGAACCAATACCTCCAGGGTGGTAAAACCGGACCAGGCCGGAGCCAGGGAGGCAGTGCTTTCCTACAAGGTGCTTAAAACCAAAGGTGAATGGACTCTGGTGTCTGTCCTGCTCTCTACAGGGAGACACCATCAGATTCGGGTGCAGATGGCCCATGCGGGGATGCCGCTGGCAGGAGACCGGAAATATCAGCCGGATGTGAACTGGAAACCTGGAGAGGGATTGGCCCTCTGGGCATATCGTCTGACTTTTGTACACCCCAAAACCAGAAAAGAACTAACCTTTCAGGCAGAACCAAAAGGGTTCTTTTTTGAAAAATTTTTTTCGGAAGGATGAAACGAGCGTGATTGCACATACTAATCCCAAAAGAAAAGGGGGAGGCGTATGTGGAACAAATATAAAAAGCCAGTACAGGTTGTGGGAATTGCTCTGGCAGTGTACCTGGGAATCCGGTATCTGCTGCCCGGGGCGGCTCCCTTTTTTATTGCCTGGATTTTCGTGCGGTTAATGTACCCGGCTGCCAGCAGAATGGAGGCAAAATTTGGTGTCAAAAAGGAGTGGGTGACATTACTGTTTTTATTGGCGGGCCTGGGGCTTTTGGCGGTGGGAGGATGGTTCCTGGGGGTTAGTCTGCTTAAGCAGATTCGAAGTGTAATGGAACGCTTAGATGAGTACCGTCAGACTCTGGATGGAGTATTAGACCGCTGCTGTATGGCCGCAGAGCAGACCTTTGGGGTGGACGGGGAAGAGGTTCGGGCCTTTGTGGAACAAAATATTACACTGGCCGCAGAGCGGATGGAGGTCTACTTTGTGCCCAATCTGGTAAACTATTCCATGGAGTATGCAGGCTATCTGATCCGCTTTGTTGGGGCGTTTTTTGTGGTAGTGGTGGCGGTTTTGCTGCTTATGAAGGATTACGATGCCATTGACAGAAAAATGGAGGCCTGGTCCGGGTATCAGAGGATGAAGCGGGTGGTGGCAAGGCTCTGGCGCATGGGCGGAGATTATCTGAAGGCCCAGGCCGTGATTATTTTAGTAGTTATTGTCCTGTGCGTGGTGGGGCTTTGGATTATGGGAAATCCCTATGCGCTTCTGGTGGGAATCCTGATTGGACTTTTGGATGCGCTGCCTTTTATCGGCACAGGTACGATTTTGCTGCCCTGGGCATTGATTCTGGTGATCCGAAAACAGTTTTTTCAGGCGGCCGTCTGCGCAACCCTGTTTTTGGCTTCCAGCACAGCCAGGGAACTTTTGGAACCCAAATTGTTGGGAAAACGGCTGGGCGTGTTTCCCATTGTCATAGCGGCCGCTGTGTACGTGGGCATTTATCTATACGGAGTAGCCGGAGTTCTCTTCGGCCCGCTGACTTTACTGATCGTATCGGAGTGCGTTAAGGAACTCAACCAGCCGGGGGAAGAAAGGGAATAGAGCTTGACTTTTTAGAAGCTCTTACTTATAATGAAACCAGCATATACGTGAAAAGACAGTGATGAAGAGAGTAGGGCCGCGAAAAAGTAACAGAGAGCCGGGGAGAGGTGGGAGCCCGGTACCCAGTAGGCGGCAGGAAGATCACTTCGGAGTCTCAGGCTGAAATGTACAGTAGGCCCTGACGGTATTCCCCCGTTACCGGGAACGCGTATGACAGTATGCAGTAACAGGTGGTTGCGAGGCAATAGGCTTTCGTCCTTTTACGGGGCGGAAGCTTTTTTGTATGAAACAGAAGGAGACAGAGACTATGTACGAAAAAGTACCTACAAATCTGAATTTTGTGGAGAGAGAGAAGAAAACCGAACAGTTTTGGGAAGATCATCATATTTTTGAAAAAAGCATTGACAACCGAAAAGAGGGGCAGACATACACCTTTTATGACGGTCCGCCCACGGCCAACGGAAAACCCCACATCGGTCATGTGCTTACCCGTGTGATTAAAGATATGATTCCCAGATACCGGACCATGAAAGGGTACATGGTTCCCAGAAAAGCAGGTTGGGACACCCACGGACTTCCGGTAGAGCTGGAAGTGGAGAAGATGCTGGGCTTGGATGGGAAGGAACAAATCGAGGAGTACGGACTTGAGCCCTTTATCGCCCATTGTAAGGAGAGCGTTTGGAAATATAAGGGCATGTGGGAGGACTTTTCTTCTACCGTGGGATTCTGGGCGGATATGGAACACCCCTATGTCACATATGAGAATGATTTTATTGAGTCAGAATGGTGGGCCCTGAAAAAGATTTGGGACAAGGGCCTTTTATATAAAGGCTATAAGATCGTGCCCTACTGCCCCAGGTGTGGTACCCCCTTGTCCAGCCATGAGGTGGCCCAGGGCTATAAGGATGTAAAGGAGCGCTCCGCTATCGCCAGATTTAAAGTAAAGGATGAGGACGCTTATATTTTGGCGTGGACTACCACCCCCTGGACGTTGCCCTCCAACGTGGCCCTTTGTGTCAATCCCAATGAGACTTATGTAAAGGTGAAAACCCAGGACGGTTATACTTACTATATGGCTCAGGCGCTTTGCGATCAGGTTCTGGGCGAGGGAGCCTATGAGATTCTGGAGACCTATGTGGGAACCGATTTGGAGTATAAGGAGTATGAGCCACTGTTTCCCTTTGTGGAGTTAAAGAAGAAGGCCTATTATGTGACCTGTGACACCTATGTTACTCTGACAGACGGCACCGGCGTGGTACATATCGCGCCAGCTTTCGGTGAGGATGACTCAAAGGTGGGCAGGAAGTATGATCTGCCCTTCCTGCAACTGGTGGACGAAAAAGGAGAGATGACGGCGGAGACGCCCTGGGCGGGGACTTTCTGCAAGAAAGCGGATCCGTTAGTATTAAAGGATTTGGAGGAGAGGGGACTGCTATTATCCGCCCCGTTGTTTGAGCATAGTTATCCTCACTGCTGGAGATGTGATACGCCGCTGATCTACTATGCGAGAGAGTCATGGTTTATCAAGATGACGGCAGTGAAGGAGGATTTGATCCGTAATAATAATACCATTCACTGGATTCCAGAGAGTATTGGAAAAGGTAGGTTTGGAGATTGGCTGGAGAATGTACAGGATTGGGGTATCAGCCGTAATCGTTATTGGGGAACACCTTTAAATATCTGGGAGTGTGAATGTGGTCATATGCATTCTGTCGGCAGTATTGAGGAGCTAAAAAGCATGTCTGACAATTGTCCGGAGGACATTGAACTGCACAGACCGTTTATCGACGCCGTAACCATAAAATGCCCCAAGTGCGGGAAACAGATGCACCGGGTGCCAGAAGTAATTGACTGCTGGTTTGACTCAGGAGCCATGCCTTTTGCGCAGCATCATTATCCCTTTGAAAATCAGGAAGTATTTGAACAGCAGTTCCCGGCAGACTTCATTTCGGAGGCTGTAGATCAGACCAGAGGATGGTTTTACTCTCTGCTGGCTATCTCCACGCTGATCTTTAACAAGGCTCCTTACAAAAATGTCATTGTGCTGGGACATGTTCAGGATGAAAATGGACAGAAAATGAGCAAATCCAAGGGAAATGCCGTAGATCCGTTTGAGGCTTTGCAGACCTATGGCGCAGACGCTATCCGCTGGTATTTTTATATCAACAGCGCTCCGTGGCTGCCAAATCGTTTCCACGGCAAGGCCGTAGTGGAAGGTCAGCGCAAATTTATGGGCACCCTGTGGAATACTTACGCATTTTTTGTATTGTACGCGAATATTGACCAGTTTGACGCCACAAAATATACTCTGGAATATGACAAGCTAAATGAGATGGATCGTTGGCTGCTGTCTAAGATGAATACACTGATTCAGGATGTGGATGATCACCTGGCAAATTACAGAATTCCCGAAGCGGCCAGAGCCCTGCAGGATTTTGTGGATGATATGAGTAACTGGTATGTGCGCCGAAGCCGTGAGCGTTTCTGGGCCAAAGGAATGGAGCAGGATAAGATCAATGCCTATATGACTCTGTATGCCGCGCTGGTAAATGTGTGTAAGGTGGCGGCACCAATGATTCCCTTTATGACAGAGGATATCTACCGGAATCTGGTGTGCAGCATTGATAAAACGGCCCCGGAAAGTGTGCATCTGTGCGATTTCCCAAAGGCAGATACCGCTCAGATTGACAAGAAACTGGAAGCAAACATGGATGAGGTGCGAAAAGTGGTAGTTATGGGACGTGCCTGCAGAAATACTGCCAACATTAAGAACCGGCAGCCCATTGCAAACATGTTTGTGAAAGCCCCCTTCCGGCTGGAGGGATATTTTGTACAGATCATCCGGGAGGAGCTCAATACCAAGAATGTGACTTTTACAGAGGATGTAAGAGACTTTACTTCCTATACCTTTAAGCCCCAGTTAAAAACCGTGGGACCAAAGTATGGAAAACTGCTGGGGGGAATCCGGCAGGCCCTTTCCGCTCTGGACGGAAATGCCGCCATGGATGAGCTGAAGGCAAAAGGATCCCTTACGCTTGACATCCAGGGCCAGGAAGTTATATTATTAGAAGAAGACCTGCTGATTGATACTGCTCAGATGGAGGGGTATGTATCTGCCCAGGAGGGAGAACTGACGGTGGTTTTGGATACTAATCTGACTCCGGATCTGATTGAAGAAGGTTTTGTACGGGAGGTCATCAGCAAGGTGCAGACCATGCGCAAAGAGGCAGGATTTGAAGTGATGGATAAAATCTGTGTTTATGCCATGGGAAATGAAAAAATTGAAAAGATTTGCCAGGATCACAGGGAAGAGATGAAATCAGAAGTACTGGCAAATGACATTACGTTAGGCTTGGCAAAAGGCTATGTAAAAGAGTGGAACATCAATGGAGAGACTGTCACATTGGGCGTTGAGAAGCTTTAACGATCACAAGGAGGATTTGCATGAGTAAGAAGTTCGACAAAAAAGCTTTTATCGAAAGTGTAAAGGATAATGTAAGGACGCTTTACCGCAAGACCATTGACGAGGCGACCCAGCAGCAAGTATTCCAGGCCGTATCTTATACGGTGAAAGATACGATCATTGACAACTGGCTAGCGACTCAGAAGCAGTATGAAAAGGACGATCCCAAGACTGTTTACTATATGTCCATGGAATTTCTGATGGGCCGGGCTTTGGGAAACAACCTGATTAATCTGACGGAATACAAGGAAGTAAAGGAAGCTTTAGCCGAGATCGGGTTTGATCTGAATGTAATTGAAGACCAGGAGCCGGATGCGGCTTTAGGAAACGGGGGCCTGGGACGACTGGCTGCCTGCTTCTTGGATTCTCTGGCCACCCTGGGCTACAGCGCTTATGGCTGTGGTATCCGTTATCGCTATGGGATGTTTAAGCAGCAGATTCGCGACGGCTATCAGGTGGAGGTTCCGGATAACTGGTTAAAGGATGGAAACCCGTTTGAGCTTCGCAGACCGGAGTACGCAAAAGAAGTGAAATTTGGAGGTTACGTGCGCGTGGAGTACGATCATACCACGGGACGCAATAAGTTTATCCAGGAAGGCTATCAGTCTGTACGGGCGATCCCCTTTGATATCCCGATTGTGGGATACAACAATCGTATTGTGAATACGCTGCGTGTCTGGGACGCGGAGGCCATTGATGACTTCCAGCTGGATTCCTTTGACAAGGGTGATTACCAGAAGGCTGTGGAGCAGCAGAATCTGGCCAGAAATATCGTAGAGGTTCTTTACCCCAACGATAATCACTATGCCGGAAAAGAACTGCGTTTAAAACAGCAGTATTTCTTTATTTCTGCCAGCGTGCAGGCAGCAATTGCGAAATATAAGAAAAAACACAGTGATATCCGTAAATTTTATGAGAAAGCAACCTTCCAGCTGAATGATACCCATCCCACGGTAGCGGTGGCAGAACTGATGAGAATCCTGCTGGATGAGGAGGAGCTGACTTGGGAGGAAGCCTGGGATGTTACCACCAAGACCTGTGCTTATACGAACCATACGATTATGGCGGAAGCTTTGGAAAAGTGGCCCATTGAGTTGTTCTCCAGACTGCTGCCGAGAATCTATCAGATTATAGAAGAAATTAACCGCCGTTTTATCATTGAGATTCAGCAGAAATATCCGGGAAATCAGGAAAAAATCCGTAAGATGGCTATCATCTATGACGGCCAGGTCAAGATGGCGCATCTGGCCATCGCGGCAGGTTACTCCGTAAACGGTGTGGCAGAGCTTCATACGGAGATCTTGAAAAAGCAGGAGCTAAAGGATTTCTATGAGATGATGCCCGAGAAATTTAACAACAAGACCAATGGTATTACCCAGAGAAGATTCCTGCTTCACGCAAATCCCCTTTTGGCGGACTGGGTGACGGATCACATCGGAAATGAGTGGATCACAGATTTGCCTCAGATTGCCAAGCTGAAGATCTATGTGGATGACAAGAAGGCGCAGCAGGAATTTATGAATATCAAGTATCAGAACAAGCTGCGCCTGGCTAAATATATCAAGGAACACAATGGCATTGACGTGGATCCCAGATCGATTTTCGATGTGCAGGTAAAGCGTCTGCACGAGTATAAGCGTCAGCTTTTGAATATCCTGCATGTAATGTATTTATACAATACCATCAAGGATCACCCGGAGATGGATTTCTATCCCAGGACCTTTATCTTTGGCGCTAAGGCGGCAGCGGGCTACCGGATTGCCAAGCTGACCATTAAGCTGATTACGTCCGTGGCAGACGTAATTAACAATGACAAGAGCATTAAGGGTAAGCTGAAGGTGGTTTTCATTGAGGATTACCGGGTATCCAACGCGGAACTGATTTTTGCGGCTGCGGACGTATCTGAGCAGATTTCTACGGCCAGCAAGGAAGCTTCCGGAACTGGAAACATGAAGTTTATGCTAAACGGTGCTCCAACTCTGGGAACCATGGATGGGGCCAACGTGGAGATTGTCCAGGAAGTGGGAGAGGAAAATGCTTTTATTTTCGGTCTGACAGCGGATGAGGTTATCAATTACGAAAACAACGGTGGGTATCATCCCATGGACTATTTCAACAATGATCAGGACATCCGCAGGGTGCTCATGCAGTTGATTAACGGCGAGTATGCTCCGGATGAGCCGGAGCGCTTCCGGGACCTGTACAACTCTCTGCTTAATACAAAGAGCAGCAGCAGGGCAGACACCTATTTTATTCTGGCAGATTTTAAGTCCTACGCAGAGGCTCAGAAGAGAGTGGAGAAGGCTTATCGTGACAGCGAGGGCTGGGCAAGAATGGCGATGCTGAATGTGGCCAGCAGTGGAAAGTTTACCGCAGACCGGACCATTCAGCAGTATGTGGACGAAATTTGGCATCTGGATAAAGTGACTATTGAATAGCAGATCTGAGAAAAAGAACTGTCGCAGGAAAGTGCGGCAGTTCTTTTTTTACTTTCGGTATCATACATTTCTAAAAAACGAAAGGACAATCCTTTGTATGAGAAGATGTTCCCGTTTTGTCTGGGGTTGCGTCGCCCTGGTAATCGTAATACTCTGCCTTATGGTTCATACTTATTTAAGCGGCAAAACCTATGTCACCGGCACTGAGGCGGTACCCCAATCCTACCTTTCTATTCAGACAGAAGAGGGAGTCAGGGAGATTGCGTTTGAAGAGTACGTGATTGGAATTACAGCAAAGCAAATCTCCGCAGACGCCAATGAACAGGCCAGAAGAGCTCAAATGATTCTTGCCAGAACAAATCTGCGAACACAGATGGAAAAGGAGCCGGAGACTTTGCCCTCTTTTGCCTATCTGACCCAAGCGGAGCTTAAGAGAGAGGGAACGGCAGAGATTTTTCAGGAAGATTCCCAAGCCACTGCGGCTCAGGTTCTGAAAGTGAACGGGGAATGTACCTACCTTCCCTATCATCGGGTGAGCGCAGGTAAGACGCGGGTGGGAAAAGAGGCGCTTCCGGGTCAGGGTTACGATTGGCTGACGTCCAAGGATTGTTCAAGCGATCAGGAATCCTCTGATTATCTGGGGATTTTTTTATTTACGCCAGAGGAGCTGGAGGAAAAGTTAAACGCTGCTTGGCCAGGGGAATTGGAAGAAGGAACGGATATCAAAGAGCAGATAGAAGTGACTGAGAGGGACAGTGCGGACTATGTGTTGAGTGTGCAGGTGGGAACCAGGAAAGTACCAGGGGAGGAATTTTGTAAAGCTATGGGTCTGTATTCTCCGTGTTTTTATATAGAGGAGGCGGAGGATAAAATTCGTATTACCACAAAGGGTATGGGACATGGCCTGGGCCTTTCCCAATTTCAGGCGGAATTGATGGGAGAGGCGGGAGCGGGATATGCGGACATCCTGGCGGCCTTTTTTGAAGGAGGAGTTTTGGAAACCTTATAACAGAAATAAGAGAAAATGATGGAATGTATTTAAAATTGTAAAATAATCGCTGAGATCTTCTTGTATAATTCTGCCCATTCTGGCAATGCTATGGTTGAACCAATTACTTATCTTATGAGGTGAAGACAATGCAGAACAAGGATGGAAAGAAGTTTACGAGAAAGCAGGGGGCCATGCTGATATTAAGCCTCTGCCTGGTGGGCGCCGCCGCATTTACCACCTACTATACGATGCAAAAGGCGGAAAAGGAAAACGCGAAGGAACAACAGCTGGTGGACTTGAATGAAGAAGCAAAAGCAGAGGAGGAAACCCAGGCTGAGGAAGCAAATGCTTCTAACGCAGAGGCAGATATTCCCCAGGAGGAAACTGAAAAATTGGCCACAGAGATGGATGTGGACCCTGCATCTTTGATCATCAACCAGGAGGTGCAGGACACGGTTCAGGAGGAGACAGAAGCTGCCGAGGCTGCCGCCAATATCCAACCAACTGTGGCGTATGATGATGCTACGCCTCTTACCTGGCCGGTTGCAGGAACTGTACTCATGGATTACAGTATGGATGCCACAGTATACTTTGCCACGTTAGATCAATATAAATACAATCCGGCTTTGATCATTGGGTCTGAGGTGGGAAATCAAGTGGTAGCGTCTGCAAAGGGAATTGTGGATTCTATCCAGGTGAATGAAGAGACGGGGACGACTCTGACTCTGAATTTGGGAAACAGCTATGAACTGGTATATGGACAATTAAAAGAAGTGGCAGTTTCAGAGGGAGACGTGGTGGAGACGGGAACCCTGCTGGGATACGTAAGCGAGCCAACAAAGTACTACTGTGAAGAAGGAAGCAATTTATATTTTGAAATGAAAAAAGACGGTGCGCCGGTAGATCCCTTTTTATATCTGGAGTGATAAAGAAGGCAGTGACTGCTAAATATGCCTAAGGCGATTTGGCAGTTGCTGCCTTTTCCTGTGCTTTTGCGATAAAGACGAACCGGGTTCAGTAAAAGAGTGTCCTTTCCGGTACTCTTTTTTGCTTTTCAAGGAGAAAGTCATAGTAGTGGTTTTTTACCTGTGAGTACTTTCTTCGGCTGATGGGAATCGAATCTCCATTTTTTATGATAAATCTGTCAGATTCCAGTTTGTCTACTCCATTCAGATTGACAATCATTCCTCTGTTGCACAGAGTAAAATCCGGATGCGGCAGGAGCAGATTTTCCAATTCCTTCTGTGAGCAGCGCACTTGAAGTGGAAAATCAGATAGCCGGTAGATGAAAACTTTGTGACTAAAAAAGGCTGTGTAAAGTATGGAATACAGGAGCAGACGCTGCCCATCCGGCAGGGTGAGAATCTTTTGCGCTTCTAGTTCAAAAATATCCAGGTGCGTCAGCGCCAGCTTCAGAGCTGTCTGAGTACAAGGTTTCAAAAGGTAATAATCTATTCCAAGAGCGTAGCTTTCGCTGGCAAAATTATTGCTGGCAGTCAGGAACACCATTTTTATAACGGGATCCGTTTTACGGACCTTTTGAACCACCTGAATGCCATCAGGCTCACCAATCTGAATATCAAGAAAAAGAAGGTCAAAGAAACCTTTTTGAAAGGAGTTTAGAAAATCCATTCCATTTGCGAACAGGCAGATGTTACTTGAGGGGATTCCCATCTCGCCCAAAAGAGTTTCTATCATGCCTGCCAAATGCTCCCGATCCATTTTGCTGTTGTCAATAATAGCGATTTTCATTTTAGGTATCTCCTGTCAATATCAGACAAATCTTATACGCCTGCTCCTCTCATATGAAATACGTGTTTAAAAAACATGAATCTGTCAGGGCTTCATTGGCTGAGTAAGGTATATTACACTATATTTATTGTATAATAAAGGATAAAATACGATAAGTCAAGATAGAAGAAAGATAAAATACTGCATATCTGATTCTGTGAAGGATAAAATAATACGCAGAAGGAGGATGTGCCATGTACGAAGATTTTACGCAGGAACGCATTGCGAAGCTGCGATTGCAAAAGGGAGTGTCGGCCAGAGATATGTCCCTGTCGCTGGGACAAAACAGCAGTTATATTAACCAGATTGAAAATAAAAAGGCATTACCGTCGCTACAAGGCTTCTTTTATATTTGCGATTATTTTGGCATTTCACCGGAGGAATTTTTTGAGGAAGAGAACAGCAACCCAGCCAGGCTTAAAAAGGTAGTGGAAGAGGCAAAAAAGTTGGATGATACTGTGCTGGAGCATATACTAAGTCTAATGATAGATTTTAATGGGAAAAGATAGAGACAGACTTGCCATTGCACAAAATGCCTGAAGTAGAGTATACTATAGAGAGGAATTAAATTCGAAAATTCGCAATCGTTTTTTCTACAAGATTGTTGCAAACAGGAACCATTCCTCATGAGTGAAATACTTTTTTTCGATTGCTTTCTATATCAGGCGTGTGTACCTCAGGTACATACGCTTTACATACAATCCATACAGAAAGAAGAGCGGAAAGATGAACTACACGTACATTTTAAGGTGCAGCGACGGAACTTTATATACAGGGTGGACAAACCATCTGGAAAAGAGAATTGAAGATCACAATCTGGGTAAAGGGGCAAGATATACCAGGAGCAGAACCCCTGTCACGCTGGCATATTGGGAGGTTTTTGCTACAAAAGAAGAGGCTATGCGAAGAGAATGGCAGATTAAACAAATGAGCAGATCTGAAAAGTTAAAACTTTTAGGAAAAAAAGAGAGGCCGGAGCATTCGGAATAGAATTCTCCAGCCTCTCTTGCTTCTTTTCCATAAAGGCTCTATGGACATGAAGCAGATACAGTTACAGCAAATCTGCATGATGATGCATCTGCGCATATTCGGCAACCGAACGGTCGAACGTTTTAATATGGCCAAAAAGCCAGTCTTTAATGTTAACCTGTACCTGCTGTACAAAAGCATCCGAGGGACCTTCCTCTTCCTGGAGCATCTCTGTCAGATCTGCCACTACCTGGCGAAGTTCCTGATGCTTTGTTTTATGTTCTTCGATTCCGGGATACCCTATTTCCTTTTGAAGCTTTTCTTCTTCCGAAAAATGAAAATCTGTATAGTCTGCCAGATAATCCAGCATTTTGATTGCTCCCAGCTTATTGGACCTGTCTTCGCAGCTTTTTAACAGGTTGTTGATCTTTTCAATCAATTCTCTGTGTTGTGCGTCAATCATCTTGTTTCCTGTTATTAAACTGTCGTCAAATATTGCGTACATATTCTTACCTCCTCTGTAATCATGTTATTGAACCTATTTTATCATGATACACAAGGTTTTTCCATAGAGGTTTTTCGCTTCTAAGGAAAATTTTCAGTTCGTTAAAATTAAAGTCCCACAGGCATAGCGGCCACATATACATACATTAAAACAAAATGACAGATACTGCCGCCCATAACAAACAGATGGAAGATTTCATGAGAACCAAAATTTTTGTGCTTGCTGTTAAAGATCGGCAGTTTCATGGCATAAAGGATGCCGCCCAACGTATAGATGATACCCCCTGCCAGGAGCCACCCGAAAGCGGCTGGGGAAAGGCTGTTGATAATCTGCGTAAAGGCCAGAACACATACCCATCCCATTCCAATATATAGTACAGAGGAAAACCACTTCGGGCAGTTAATCCAGAAGGCTTTGACAATAATTCCTGCAAGTGCAATGCCCCATACAAGTGCGCAGAGAAAATTACCCACAGGTCCGTGCAGGACAATCAGGCATACCGGGGTATAAGTTCCGGCAATCAGAATAAAAATCATCATATGATCCAGTTTTCGCAGCCGTCTGTTGATTTTTTCTGATAAATTCAGGGAATGGTAAATGGTGCTGGCGGCATAGAGTAAAATCATACTTACAATGAAGATGCCCAGAGAAATTACATGAATCCGATCCGGGCTGTTCATTGCTTTGATCAGAAGTGGGGTTGCGGCAAAAACAGCCATTAGCATTCCTATAAAATGTGTGATTGCACTTCCCGGATCCTTTAATTTTTGTCCCTTTGTCATTATTTTCTCCATATGTCAGACCTCCTCGCAAACATGATGTGATATCAACAAAATACAACATAGTATTTAAAACTACTTGATGATATTAGTATATTACGCTTATGAAGAAAAAAATACAAGGGGTTTTTCTTAAAAATTAATTAAATTTTCCGAAGACTTCTCATTTCTGATTGTTTTTCCAGGGATTCCGGACAATGAGGCATTGTAATTTGAAAAACTATCATATATAATTTATATGAAAGTTCCGGACTGCAAGATGGCGTCTACAGGGCGCTCAAGTTTCCATGAAGAGCAGTTCAAGGAATCAAATACCCTGTCTGGAAATGAAAATCAGGAGGAAAGCATGATAAATCAGGATTGGTCTAATCTTGGAGAGGATATCAGAAATATGGTGCAGTCTGCCATTGATTCCAAGGATTTCCGGCAATTAAACGAGTCGGTAAACAGATCCATCCATTCGGCGATGGAAAGCGTGAACCAGGGACTGCGCCAAGCGGGAGACATGATCAATGACGCCTCCAGAAAAGCGTCATACCAGAATCCATGGAGAAATCAACAATGGAGGGAAAGAGTACACAGAGAAAAAAACGCTTACAGGATGAGTCATCCCTCCCCCAGAATCTATAAAAGTACATCAGGAATGACAGCGGTGGGATTTGCGTTGACCATTTGTGGTTACACGATGGTGGCAGGACTCGGAATCGGCTGTTTGTCTGTTTTCCTGGTGGGATTGCTGGGCATGGGATTTTCTGCGGGAATCCAGGTATCCCTTGGAGTTATGCTCCCACTTTTGGCGGGAAGTGCTGTCATGGCATGGAAAGGGACGAGCATCTTAGGAAGGCTTAGGCGCTTTCGCAGTTATACAAAGTGTCTGGGTAACCGAACCTTTTGTACTCTGAAGGAGCTGGGGGTGTCTATTGGAAAATCTCAGAAATTTGTGCTAAAAGATGTGAAAGATATGATACGCCGGAGAATGTTCCTGCAAGGATATGTGGATGACCAGCAGACTTGTCTTATGGTGGATCAGGAAACCTATGAGCAGTATCGGTTGGCTCAAAGACAGATGGAAGAGAAGCGTAGAGCGGAAGAACAAAGAGCGACTGTGCAAAAGGAAAAAGAAGAGGGATTGCCGGAAGAGGCGCGTAAGGTAATCGCTGCAGGGAATGAGTATCTGCGTCAAATTCGGGAAAGCAATGATGCCATTCCCGGTGAGGAGATGTCCAGAAAAATTTCCAGAATGGAGCTGATTATACACAAAATTTTTCAGAGGGTGGAGCAGCAGCCTGATCTGGTTTCTGATTTAAGAAAATTTATGGACTATTATCTGCCGATTACGGTAAAATTGTTGGATGCCTATGAGGAATTGGACGCCCAACCCATACAGGGTGCGAATATTGCAAGTTCCAAAAAGGAGATTGAAGATACGCTGGATACAATTAACCAGGCATTTGAAAATCTGCTGGACAGCTTCTTCCAGGATACAGCCTGGGATATCTCTTCTGATATTTCTGTATTGCAGACCATGCTGGCTCAGGAGGGGCTGACGAACCGTGATTTTACCAACAGAAAGAGTACCATATAAAGGAGAAGTAAATCTATGAGCGAGGATTTTAAAGCATTTACGGAGACGCCGGCCCCCACACTGACGTTGGATCCCTTTGGAGCCCAACAGACCGAAGAAATGCCTGCTAAGGCTTCGGAACCGGAAAAGCCTCTGTTTGACGAGAGCATGTTAAGCCCGGAAGAGAGGAAGATGGTAGACGATTTTGCAAACCAGATTGATCTGACCAACTCCAGTATGATTCTCCAATACGGGGTAGGAGCCCAGAAAAAAATGGCCGATTTTTCCGAGACAGCGCTGGAAAATGTTCGGACAAAGGATTTGGGAGAGATTGGGGACATGCTCACCAGCGTGGTCTCGGAGCTTAGAAGCTTTGACGGAGAAGAAGAGGAAAAAGGGATTTTTGGTTTCTTTAAAAAGAATACGAATAAATTGGCTAATATGAAGGCAAAATACGATAAGGCTGAGGTGAATGTAAACAGGATTTGTACCGCGCTGGAGGGACATCAGGTTCAGTTGATGAAGGATATTGCCATGCTGGATAAGATGTATCAGATGAACCTTACGTATTTTAAAGAATTGTCCATGTATATTTTGGCAGGTAAGAAAAAATTGGCCAAGGTACGTCAGTCGGATTTGGTGGAAATGAGGGAGAAGGCATCCAGAACAGGACTTCCGGAAGATGCCCAGGCAGTGCAGGATTTGGATGGCCTTTGCAATCGTTTTGAGAAGAAGATTCATGACCTGGAACTAACCAGGCAGATTTCCTTACAGACGGCTCCTCAGATCCGTCTGGTACAGGGCAATGACACCACGATGGTGGAAAAGATTCAGTCTACCATCGTCAATACCATTCCCCTTTGGAAGAGCCAGATGGTGATTGCCCTGGGCGTGGAACATTCCACCCGGGCGGCCAGAGCCCAGAGAGAGGTCACGGATATGACCAATGAGCTGTTGAAAAAGAATGCCGCGGCATTAAAAACAGCCACCATTGAGACGGCCAGAGAGTCCGAGCGGGGCATTGTGGATATAGAGACCCTGAAGATGACCAATGAGTCTTTGATCTCAACGTTGGATGAGGTAATGAAAATTCAGAAGGAAGGACATGAAAAGCGAATGGCTGCAGAGGAGGAGATGCAAAAGATTGAAAGTGAGCTGAAACAAAAGCTGCTTCAAATCAATGGATAATGTTCCCCGGGTAACAGAAAAAAGATTGACAAGCCTTATTGTCCTGTGTTAACATAGTGCCCGTGTATTGTGTCCGGATAGAATGAGAATAGATTTGAGCCCTGTACGCAAGAGCTGTTGCAGGGCTTTTTTTATGCCCTGGAAGAGGAATCCTGTATAGCCGGGCCAAGCAGATACCTGAGAGTGTGAGCCCATAATAGAAAGGAATAAAAATGGAAACAATAAGATTTGAGGATTTGGAAATTAGACCGCAGATTTTGCGGGCAGTGATGGAGATGGGGTTTGAGGCGGCTACCCCCATTCAGGCAGCAGCAATACCGGTTGTCATGTCCGGAAAAGATGTGATTGGCCAGGCGCAGACCGGTACAGGAAAGACAGCGGCTTTTGGTATTCCTCTTTTGGAAAAGCTGGATCCAAAGATAAAAAAGCTACAGGCCATTGTGTTGTGTCCTACCAGAGAGCTGGCCATCCAGGTGGCTGATGAGATTCGCAGGCTGGCCAAGTTTATGCATGGAATTAAGGTACTGCCTGTCTACGGGGGGCAGGATATTACGAAGCAGATTCGTTCCCTGAAGGGAGGCGTGCAGCTGATCATAGGGACGCCGGGACGAGTCATGGATCATATGAGAAGAAGAACCATAAAGTGCGAGCAAGTGCATACGATTGTATTGGATGAGGCGGATGAGATGCTGAATATGGGATTTCGTGAGGATATCGAGACGATTCTGAAAGAAATCCCAGAAAAACGGCAGACCGTCTTATTTTCCGCCACCATGCCTAAGCCTATTTTGGACATTACGAAACAGTACCAGAAGGATGCCCAGATGGTAAAGGTGGTAAAAAAGGAACTGACCGTGAAAAATATCGATCAGTACTATTATGATGTGAAGCAGAAAAATAAAGAAGAGGTTTTATCCCGTCTCCTAGACATGTACGATCCAAAATTATCACTGGTATTTTGTAATACCAAACGCAGAGTGGATGAGTTAACGAACGCGCTGATTGGGCGAGGCTATTTTGCCCAGGGATTGCACGGAGATATGAAACAGTCCCAGAGAGACCGGGTTATGGACAGTTTTCGGAAGGGAAAAACCGATATCTTGATTGCCACGGATGTGGCTGCCAGGGGGATTGATGTGGACGATGTGGAGGCAGTATTTAATTATGATCTGCCCCAGGACGATGAGTTTTACGTCCACCGAATCGGAAGAACCGGGAGAGCAGGGAGAGTGGGAAAGGCCTTTACCTTTGTGACCGGAAAGGAAGTTTATAAACTAAAGGAGATCCAGCGGTATTGTAAGACCAAGATTTACGCACAGCCTATTCCCTCTACCGACGATGTGACAGCGATTCGGGTGGAAAAGGTGCTGGATCAGATGGAAGATATCGTTCAGACAGAAGATCTGACTTCTATGATCAACGTGCTGGAAAGGCACCTCAATGAATCAGACTATACAGCCATGGACATTGCTGCGGCCTTTTTAAAGCAGGCGTCAGGTATGGAAACAGAGGAACGAAATGGTAATAACTATGACTTTGGGGATACGGGTGCAGAGGAAGGCATGGTGCGCCTGTTCATCAATATCGGGAAACGCCAGAATGTGAAACCCGGAGATATTTTGGGGGCTATTGCCGGGGAATCGGGCATACCGGGCAGACTGGTGGGCTGTATCGATATGTTTGATAAATATACGTTTGTGGAAGTTCCCAGAGAAAACGCCAAAGAGGTCTTGACTGCCATGGAGCATGCCAAGATAAAAGGAAAAACCATCAATATCGAGCCAGCCAATCCCAATCATTGAGGAAACGGCCAAACTGGCCTGGTTAAAAAGACAATAACTGGATATTTTGATAGAACCACATAGGTGATACCATGGTGTAAATACTACGGAAGGATCCTTTCGTAAGAGAAGAGAGGGAAAATCATGGATCAGAGAAGCAATTCGGTAAAAAATATTGTGGTGGTAGCATTCTTTGCTGCTGTGACCTACCTGGGTATCCAGGTGTTCCGGATTCCCATTCCGGCAGCCGTCGGAACACCATTTTTACACTTTGGAAACATCTTTGTGGTACTGGGGATTTTATTTTTAGGAGGCCGCAGGGGTGCCGTATCAGGTACGTTGGGCCTCCTGATTTTTGACCTGTTAAACGGCTATATTCAGGCTATGCCAAAAATCTTTGTTGTAACCATTCTCAAATGCCTGATATTAGGGTGGTTGTTTTCTTATCTGAACAGGAAGTTTCATCAGGGAAAGCGTGCGGAATACCGAAATGCAATGGTGGTGACTGTATGCTACGTAGTTCTGACGATTGTACTGGAATTTGTTGCAGGGGTCATTGAGCTTTTGATAGCAGGGAGTGTTCTGGGAGGGGCCGTTGCGGCTTCCTTTGCGTCTTTGCCTGCCACTGCGGTGAATGGTATCTTTACGCTGATTGGCGTGGGCATCGCCTATCTTCCGCTTAAGAGAGCGCTGAAAAAGGTGCTGTGAGAAGAGGAGGGCAGAGGAAATGAAGGCTGATTTGAGAGAGATTCAGAGCAGACTGCGAAAAGAGGAGCTGGATGGCTGGCTGTTTGCAGATATTCAGGGGCGGGACGTGATTACCCAGGAATTCCTGGAGTTGTCCGGAGCGTATGCCACAAGGAGAATGTTTTATTTCATACCGACTGCAGGAGAGCCGGTGAAGATTCTGTCCGGCATAGAGCCTTTCTTGCTGGATGCGCTGCCTGGCAGCAAAAGGCTTTATCTGGGACTGGAACAGCAGAGAGAAGCTTTAAGCCAGATATTAAGACCGGGAAATCGGATTGCCGTGCAGTATTCAGAGCAGGGAAATGTGCCGTTGATCAGCACTGTGGATGCAGGCTTATTTGAATATTTAAAAAGCTTTGACATCCGTCCCGTCAGTTCTGGAGATTTGCTGCAGCACTTTGAAGCGGTTTTGACCAGAGAACAGATAGAAACCCATGCAGAGGCGGGCAGACGGATACATCGCGTTCTGGATGAGAGCTTTTCCTGGATACGGGGCTGTCTGGATCAGGGGGTTAAAATCGGTGAGCTGGAATTCGAGCAGATGATTTTCGGACTGTTTCAACGGGAGGGCCTGGAAGCAGACGGCCGTTCCATTTTTTTTGGAGTGGATGAGCATGGGGCAGATCCGGGATATGAGCCAACGCCTGCCACGGCCAAGGAAATTCGAGAGGGAAGCAGGCTGATCATTGACATTAGCGGCAGACTGCCCGGAGCCGACAGCGTATTTTATGACGTATCCTGGAATATGCAGGTGGGAGGACAAGTGGATCCGGAATATGAGCGATTGTTTCAGATCGTCAGAAAGGCCCGCGATGAGGCGGTCAATCTGATTCAAAGAGAAGTGAGTCAAGGGCGAAAGATTGCCGGATGCCAGGTGGACAGACAGACTCTGGATATTTTCAGAGCGTATGGCGTGGAGGCCTATCGAAAGCACAGAACCGGGCACAATATTGGTCATCACTGCCACGGAAAGGGAGCAAATCTGGACGCCTTTGAAACAGTGGATACGAGAAGCCTTTTGCCTGGCACCCTGTTTTCCGTGGAACCGGGAATATACACGGATACGTATGGACTTCGCACGGAAATTGACGTGTATTTGACGAAAGAGGGGAGCGTGGAAATTTTCGGCCCCATACAGGATCACATTCGGCGCATCTGATTAGGCTTTGAGAAAGCGCGTACGTAACTATAAGGAAGAAAACAGACAATAAATATATAGATGTTATTGACAAATGGTATCATAAATTCTAAAATAAAAGAAAAAGATTTGGAGGAAATCAATTATGAAAAGAAAATTTGTGGTATTAAGTCTGTGGATTATTACGGCCATGGGGCTGGCAGGGTGCGGTGCCAATGTGGAAAATCAAGCCACGGAAGCGGCGCAGGAGAAAGTGGAGACAGAAGCTGCTGAGATGGAAACGGATAAGCCTGAGGAAGAATCTACAGAGGCGGCTGAGACGGAAGCAGAGACAGAGGAAGAGACGGAAGCGGTAACCGAAGAGGTACAGGAGGAAATACCGACAATTCAGATCGGAGAGACGGTGACGACAGAGAATTTTGAGTTTACCTTAAATAAGGTAGAGCTGTCTTATGACGTATTGCCGGACGACACTTCGAGCTTTTATACCCATTATCCTGCGGAGAGCGGTCAGGTATACATCCATCTGGATGCGGACATTAAAAATACCCAAAAGCAAAACCTCAATTGTGACGAAATTTACGAGGTAGTGGCAGACTACAATAGCGGCTATACTTATGATGGACAGCCGATTGTGGATGATGCAAGTACGGGTTTTACGTATGCGAACATTACGCAGATTGATCCCTTACAGACCTTGGGCGTACATTTGCAAACAGCCACTTTCTGAGGACAGCAGGGC